>DAOLSP010000012.1 GCA_035419245.1 bacterium
TCATAAGAATGTTACACTCTATCCCTCTTAATATTATCTCTTTTAGCGCCAAAAAGCAAGAAAAAAATCAAAAAAGAATAATTTTACTTATAAAAAAACCGGCCTGTCATGATGGCGCTATGACAAGCCGGCTCCTGTGAGGAGACACAGACTCTGTTCCGCGGACCAGGTCAGACCTGGTGCAGCAGTTTTATTTTAACCCGCTCGATGATTTCGGCATGGCGGGTCTGAAAGGTCGCGTTTTCGATCATGTTCAGGCAGAGACGGGCCTCCTGCCGTGAGACGTGAAGCACAATGGTACGTGGAGAATCGCCATATCGTTCCAGCTGCCGGGCGGCCTCGCGCAGTTTTTGCGCCAGCGGGGCCAGGCCTTCTATGTCGGCTCCCCTGAAACTGGCCTGATTGAAAGAATCGATCAAGCTCTCCATTTCCTGACGATTCAACCGCAACGACTCGTCCTGGGCCATGTTGACGCTCCAGCTCAGGAAGAAGAGAAATCCTATCATCGCGAGAATTGAGAAAAGCCGTCGCATGCCGCCTCCCGAAAGCTGATGATTTATTGCGGTGAACACTCCGGCTTATGCAAGTCGTGTGCCAAAAAAACAGTCTTCTACCCCCGATTGCGCGGGCGCCTTTATGCCGGTCTTTGTGGAGAGGATGCCGCATGCTGTCGCCCGAGTGTGGCCTGCATGGGACACTTATCGGGATGGAAGGCTGGTCTTGTTCTTCATCCGCATCAGGGCCAGTTGCCGCCGGGTGAACTCCCAGGTGCCGCGGCGGCTGCCCCAGGTCAGCAAGGCGGTCTCCCGGGAGAGCAGCAGGCGTCTCAGCGAATCGGCCGGACGGTCGGGATCCAGTTCGCCTGTAATCATCGAGCCATAGCGTCCAAACGAATACTCCTCGCCTTTGAAAGGCAGAGGATCGGAGCCGGCCAGAATCCGCCAGCCCTGCTGTCCCGCTCTCCGCATCAATCCCGGTTCAGACCAGAAAACCGGGCGCATAGCGCTGTCGCCAATAAAAAGGTGTGGTTCAGGTGGGGCAGTTAAAAGCGGGATCAGTGCCTTTTTCCGGCGGCCGCTCCACTTGCCGGGCGCCCAGTTAATCGAGAGCAGCGCTCCGGCCTCCCTGGCGGTCTCGATGCACGCCGCTGCATCGAGCTCCCGGTCCGGCAGGTTGAGCAAAGTATTCAGCAAGCCGAACTCGTGGCCTTCAGCCGTGATGACCTGGCGTCCGGCTAGAATGTAGAGAACGATGCGCTCCCCCAGTTGCACACGCAGAGCCTCCGGATCGCGGGTAGGCAGGATATGATACATGCCGATACGGACGCTGGACTGCAGCATGCTGAAAGCCGAACAGTCCGTGCGCTCGGTCAACAGCCAAATCTTGGCCGTCTCCGTTTCCGGGTTTGCGGCATCCATATTGGCGAGACTGCGCGCCACCGCCAATCCCAGATCGGCGTTCGGGTAGATATGGACGTGGGCATCAATAATCAAGGTTTTACGTGACATAGACCCTCACTTTTTCCGCAGGCCGCCCTTGTGATATGGACTGGGCAAAATATCCTATATGAGTGTTCACTGTTCGAGCCACTCCTGCGCGCCCTGCGAGGGCACCGAAATATACAGGGCCGGCTCCAGGCCGGTGCACTGATGATATTGCGCGGCGATCTCCTGACAAAAACGCTCAACATGCTCTTTCTCAACCAGATTGACCGTACAGCCGCCAAATCCGCCACCGGTCATCCGGGCACCGAGGCAGCCCGGCAGGCTGCGGGCGATCTCCACCATCGTATCCAATTCCAGACAGCTCACCTCATAATCGAAGCGAAGACTGTCATGGGAGGCGTTCATGAGTTCGCCGAAGCCGACGAGATCGCCGTTGCGCAAACATTCGATCGAATCAAGGACGCGCTGATTTTCACTGATGACGTGACGGCAGCGCTTGCGGACCAATTCGGGCAATTCCGGCGCACTCACAGCAAATTGAGTCATAGAGAGATCACGCAAGGCCGCAATTCCGGGCCAGCGTCTCTTCATTTGACCCACCCCCGTTTCGCATTCCCGACGGCGTTTGTTATATTCTGAGGCACCCAACTCATGTTTGATCCGGGTATTGCAAACGATTATGCGGGTGTGATCCGAGGGCAGCGGGACCATCTGATACGCCAGCGTCCTGCAATCAAGGAAAAGGGCATTGTCCTTGCGTCCATGGACAGAAATAAACTGATCCATGATACCGCAGTTCATCCCGACGAACTGATTCTCGGCTGCTTGTCCGAGCAAAGCCAGCTGGCGGCTGTCGAGCCGGCCGTCAACCAGGCTGAGAAAGGCGAGCGCCGCAGATATTTCTAAGGCGGCGGAGGAGCTGAGGCCGGAGCCCACCGGCACATTGCTCCACAAGATAAGGTCGGCGCCGGGAAGCTGAAATCCACGCTTTTCGAGCTGATCCGCTACCCCGGCCACATAATCACTCCAATGGTTGCGGGGTGTGTTGCCCTCCAGCGGGAAGGTGATCTCCTCCTGCATGTTGAGGGAATAAAGCCGGATCATCCGGTCCGGCCTCGGTGAGATCGACGCAGCCGTGTAGCGATCGAGCGCCATCGGAAAGACATAACCATCATTGTAATCGGTATGCTCGCCGATGAGATTGACTCGCCCCGGGGCCCGGAAAACGCGTGGTCGCCGGCCGTATCGGTCCTGAAAGATCTGGATCAGTTGCGCTAACTCCATTACGTCGGCAGCCCTTCTCTCTGGAATCGCGGGTTGAAACGCATCGCCGTCCTTATGAGCGGCGATGCGTTTTTTACATTTACGCCTGCAAGGGTCAGACTTTACGGTGTGCGATCCAGGAAGGGATGAGGAAAAGTAATCCGGAAACCAGCATGATCGCACCCCACCAGAGCGAGGGATTGAGGCTCGCAAGGATGGTCCTGGTCTGCGGCACAAAGAGATAATAGACTCCCATGGCAAAGATGATCACGCCTAAAACCGTCAGCATCATGCCGACGAAAAACCAGATCGAATACATTTTCGTGCTGGACATACAGGCTCCTTGTTGTCAGAAAGGCCGCCGCTGCGGGACGGCGGCATATGGCGTCTACCAGAAATAGAGATTGAGGGCGGCGAAAACAGCAACCGCAATCAGGGCGATGTATTTGGGCTGACTGTACCAGGCGATCTTGCCATCGTGTTCTATCGGGGTGAATCCCTTCACGAGGCCAACCAGCTCGCTATCCGGCTTGGGTTTAGTCACCAGGGAGATTAAAACGGTCGCAATCGCACAAATGGACCAGGCCCAAGCGGCTTGGGAGAGGTTGCGGGACATATCGGAAATCCCGCTGACCGGCGCACTGGAGAAGGTGATGAGATGAACCAGCGTTGCAGGAAGGAAACCCAGCTTGAAGCCGAGAAAAATCGTGAACGAAGTCAGCATGCCCAGAATGAGGCCCCAGAAGGCGCCGGTGGAAGACGTGCGTTTCCAGAACATGCCCAGCAGCATGGTGGCGAAGAGAGGGGCGTTGACCCAGCTGAAGATGGCCTGAATGTAATCCATGATCGTGTTGAACTGCATGGCTAGGTAGGCGGTGGCGATGGAGAGGAGAATGCCGACGAGGGTGGTGATGCGCCCCATCCAGACCAGATGGGCATCGCTGGCCTTTTTATTGATCAGGACACGGTAGATATCATAGGTCCACACTGTATTGAAGGCGGAGACGTTGCCGGCCTGTCCGGCCATGAAGCCGGCCAGCAGGGCGGTGATACCCAGACCGACCAGCCCTTGGGGATAGTAGCGGGCGATGAGCAGCGGCAGGGCCGTATCGTTCCAGGGTTCGCCGGTGACGGGATGTTTGAGCAGCTCGAAATGGGCGAGGGGATTGTTGGTCAACTTGTAAGCTACCAGCCCGGCGACGACAATGATGAAGGGCAGCGCCATTTTGAAAAAGCTGGCGATGATCGGGGTCATCCGCGCCGAACGCAAATCCTTCGATGAGAAGGCGCGCTGCACCACGAGAAAATCGGTGGTCCAGTACCCGAATGAGAGCACCCAACCGAGTCCGAGGATGATGCCGATCCAGGTCACCCCCATCGCATTGTTGGAAGCGCTGCCGGTGGTCGCCCATAATTTGCTCATGGCATCGGGAAGCCCGGTGAGAACCTGGTGCATCCCCCCCATCTCCACAGTGCCGAGGATGGCAACCAGGAAGAGGCCAAACCAGATCAGGAAGAACTGGACGATCTCGGTGAAGATGGCCGACATCAGCCCGCCGAGCATTATATAGCAACCGACGGCGAGAGCCGAGATCCACATCGAGAGATGCCAATCCCAGCCGAGGATGGTGCGGAGCACCAGGGCCATCAGGTAGAGATTGATACCGGACATCAGCAGGGTCATAATAGCGAAAGAGAAGGCGTTGAGCAGCCGGGAGCGTTCATCGAAGCGCAGCTTGAGATAACCGGGGACCGAATGAATTTTGCTGCTATAGTAAAAAGGCATCATATAAAGGCCGAGGAAGAGCATGGCGGGGATGGCGCCAACCCAATAGAAATGGGAGACAAACATGCCATATTTCATCGTGCCGCCGGTCCAGCCGAGGATTTCAAGGGCACCGAGATTGGCGCTGAGGAACGCGAGGCCTGCCACCCACGAACTGTTTTTGCGTCCGGCCAGGAAATAATCTTCGCCTGTGCCGGTGAACCGTTTGAGGTAAAAACCGATGCCGATGATGAAGACGAAGTAGAGGGTGATGATAGACCAATCCACCCAGGAGAGTTGTATGGCGACGCTCATCCGTTCCTCCGATCAAAACAAGCATGCTGGTATGGCCCGGACCCCAGGAGGCGCCCGGGGTATTCCCTGTTCGCCGTGCTGGGGAGTGGGAGGGTTTTCAAGTATTAAAAAGATAGACAATTATTTGATGTTAGTCAAGCGGCAAAATCGGCAGGGCCGTCAGAAGAGGCCATCCGCTCAGGCGGGACGCCATGCCCTGACTGCTTTGCAGGTTAAAGACTCCACAGGCGCCACTTTGGGCTTGCAAATGGGCATGAGGATGATTACATTTTAGGCTGAAAGAGGTGATCGCAGCCGGCCGGGTTTTCCCCGACTATTGCACGCCGGGAAGTAAGGAGGTCTGCAGCGTTGGTTGCTTCGATTGCAAAATCTGCATCATTGCCAAAGTTTCGCCCAAAAGAGCACTGGCGATGCAGGGCCATCTACCTGAGATTCGTATCCTGTATTCAACCGAACTTTGTACTGCCCGCGACAAATGACCGGCGGGCTGTTTTGTCATCAGTGGCGAGCACACCACCACGGTGCCCCTTGATACGGAATCTGCGGCGGTACTCGCTGCCGATCTAGCTGGTTAGAAAAATCACATCCTAAAAGAGAGGATATATCATGTCGGATACCCTGTTCGAACAAGTCAATGATGTGCTGGACACGATCCGTCCGGCTCTGATGGCCGATGGCGGCAATGTGCAGCTTGTTGAGGTCAAGGATGGCATCGTCAAACTCAAATTGCAGGGTGCGTGCCATGGCTGCCCGATGTCCCAGATGACGCTGAAGATGGGCATCGAGCGGGAACTGAAACGTCAGCTTCCCGAAATCTCATCAGTCGAATCGATCTAAACAAAACGGCGCCATCTGGCGCCGTTTTGTTTTTGCTTGTATGATGCCCCCTCCCTCTTGCCGTCAGGCCGTGGTTACCCGCTCGTAAATGATCCTGAGCCCATCCAATGTCAAATGTTCATCGACGTTTTCAACCCGGCGCAGTTGGGGGACGATCACCCTGGCCAGTCCGCCGGTCGCAACTGTGGGCACCGGCATCTCCATTTCACGGCGGATGCGTTCAACCATCCCGTCGATCATCTCCACAGCGCCGTACATCAGTCCCGACTGGATGCTGCTTTCAGTGGAATAGCCGATGGTGGTTTCCGGGAAGCGCAGAGCGACGCGCGGCAGTTTGGCGGCCCGTTGGTGCAGGATCATGGCGGAGGTCTCGATTCCGGGGGCGATGATACCACCGAGGTATTCGCCCTGAGCCGAGATCACATCAAAGGTCGTTGCGGTACCGAGGTCCACGACAATGAGCGGGGCACCGAACTTGGCAATGCCGCCCACCGCATTGCAGAGACGGTCCGCGCCGACCAAAGAGGGATTCTGGTAGCGGATTTTGATACCGAGATCCAGTTCGTTGGATACCGTAATCGGCCGGCGATGCAGATACTTGGTTGCCATTTTTTCAAAATGGACGGTCATGTCCGGCACGACCGACGAGAGGGCTACGCCGGAGACCTTGAGCAGGTTGAATCCCTGGGCGGCGGCGATGGCCTGCATGAGGATCCAGGTTTCATCCTCGGTGCGTTCGCTGTGGCTTGAGAGGCGCCAGGTTGCTGCCAGGTGCTTTTCTTGGTAAATTCCAGCGGCGATCTGGGTATTTCCGATATCAACGACGAGCAGCATGATCAATTCTCCCTGAGGCTAAAGTCGCCATATTCGAAGTGCTGGATCTGCCCGTTCTCCGTCTCCACCAGAGCAGCACCCCAGCTGCTGATGCCCTTGAAGCGTCCGGAGCGGGTTTCTGCTCCGCGGCTTATGACCACAGACTGATCCATATGGACACAATGCTGCTGCCAGGCATTGATCCACTTTCTCCGCATCCTGGGATCGGTGAGTTCGGGATAGAGCAGATTCATCTGACGCAAAAAGTGCAGCAGGAGTTCATCCTTGTCCAGGATCTGTCCAGCGCTCATCCGCAGCGAGGCGGAATTGGGTCGTAAATCAGGAGGAAAGTCCTCTGGAAGCTGATTGACATTGATGCCGACGCCGGCTATAGCAAAGGCAAGTCGATGTCCGCTCAAATGAGATTCGACCAGGATGCCCCCTGCCTTTTTTCCCTGGAGCAGGATGTCATTCGGCCATTTGAGACCGGCGTGGATTCTCATGGCGCGGCGAACAGCCCGGATAGCTGCCAAGCTCAGCAGAATCGAGAGCACACCGCACTGACTGGGGAGCAGCGCGGGCCGCAGCAGCAGGCTGCAGTAGAGTCCGGCATCCCGCGGTGAGACCCAGGAACGGTGGGCGCGACCCCGCCCCGCGCTCTGCTCACGGGCAACGACGACAGTCCCCTCCTCGGCGCCCTGCAAGGCTGACTCTTTGAGCACATCGTTGGTCGAGCTGACCTGGTCAAGGAGGAGGATTCTCCGGCCGAAAAGCGGATTCTTGCTGGGCAAAAAGAGGTTCATGGCGTAATCTTTCCCGATTCCAAGGGATGAAATTGATGATGGACCGCCTTGAGATACTCGCGGTCCAGATGGGTATAAATCTGGGTGACTGAAATATCCGCATGTCCGAGCATTTCCTGCACCGCACGCAGATCCGCGCCGCCTTCGACCAAGTGGGTGGCAAAGGAGTGGCGGAGGGTATGGGGCCCCGCCTTGCGGGTGATTCCGGCCGTGCGGAGATATTTCTGGATGAGAATCCAGATGGTTTGCCGGCTGAGCTTCTTGCCAAACCGGTTGAGAAAAACGATATCGCCTGCAACGCCAAGACTGGCCAGCGGCGGCCGCACCTCCTGAAGATAGTGTTGCAGCCAGGTGCAGGCTACCTGGCCCACCGGCACAAGACGTTCCTTACGGCCCTTGCCAAAAACGCGGACGAATTGATCATCCCAGAATATGTCGCGGCAGGAGAACGAAACCAACTCGGAGACGCGCACACCCGTCGCATAGAGAAATTCAAGGATGGCACGATCGCGTATGCCCGTCGGTGTGGAGGTATCCGGCTGCAGCAGCAGTTTTTCAACCTCGACGAGATCGAGCACCCGGGGAATCCTCATCCAGGGCTTGGGAACAGTATAGTTTTCAGTTGGATCCTGGTGGCATATCTCCTCAGCCAGAAGGAACCGGTGCCAGGTGCGTACTGCGGAGAGGTTGCGAGAGATGGTCGCGGGGCAGAGTTCCAGATCATGCATCAGCTGCAGAAAAGCGGCGATATCGGTGTGGGTAATGGCCTCCGGTTCCCGGATGTTTTTTTCATTCAGAAAGCGCAGATACCGCAGTAAATCGTGTTCATAGGCTGCACGGGTATTCGGAGAGACTTGGCGTTCCACGCTCAGGTGATCCATGAAGGCATGCAAATAGTCGGTTAGGGGCATGATCAGCACCTGGCAGGCGGAGTGTGTGGGTGCGGAACGGATCGGCTGTTCAAGGCTCCAGCAACCCGGAAGGCAGGATCTCCTCCGCAAGGGAGAGGGCGATTCCGGAAAGCATTACCTCAGGTCCCATGGTGCTGAAATCTCCGGAGAGAAGTTTGGACTCAACATTGGCATAGAGGGAACACCCGGCGCCCTTTTCGACGATAAGCCCGGAGACGCGGCCGCCGCTCTCGCTGATGAAGGTGACCTCGCCAAGCAGCTCACTGGTAATGAAACCCGTGCAAAAATGAAGCTGTAGATGCGATGTGGGGGTATAAACCGAGATCAAATGGCCTACATGGTCGCCGATGGGAATGTCAGGATAGATTTCCAGAGAGATATGCTGCTGGGTCTCAGCGTTTTCGATGATGAAGCGATATTTATTGTCTATTTTTTTGGGGACAACAGCAAGCACCTTGCTAATCCGGTCGATGTCCCTTTTATTAAACTCTGGTCGCATAGCGGTCGCCTTTTTTGTTCCTTTTTACGCACGATAGCCTGTCAGGTTACAAAAAAACCCCACACAAAGCGGGGTTTTTCATGCTTCGGCTTTTTACATCTTGACGACCTTGGTCGCCTGCAAGCCTTTTTCACCAGCAACGGCCTCGAACTCTACCTCAGCGCCTTCCGCAAGAGTCTTGAATCCCTCCATCTGGATCACTGAAAAATGGACGAACACATCCTCTCCGTTCTCCTGTTCAATGAAGCCAAATCCCTTGTTTTCATTGAACCACTTGACCTTGCCTCTAGCCATCCTGCGTGTTCCTCCTGACAAATAACAAAGAGGGCTTTTACCATGGCCTACCCAGCATCTGCGCCTGGCAACGCTCTGTCTTTGCGATAATTTACTTACAACGCGCTATTTAGTCAAGACTTTTCTCATAAGAAGGCGACTTTTTGACAAGGCGGCCGGCAGCGAAAGCGATTCGTCGCTCAACCAGACAATACCCTCCGCATCTGGCGGACCGCTTCGGCGAGATCCTTCTGATGGAAGATCGCCTGGCCGATGACCAGGACTTCTGCACCGGCGTTGCAGGCCTCCACCGCGGTAACCGCATCGATCCCCCCGTCAACCTCGATCAGATAGCTGAGTCCGCGTTCACTGCGCCATTGTTTCAACTGCCTGAGACGATCTTGCGCCGCGGCAAGATAGCGCTGTCCGCCGAATCCGGGTTCCACCGACATGACCAGCACCAGATCAACCAGCGGCAAAACGGGTTCGAGTGCTGTGACCGGCGTGGCCGGATTGAGGGTTACGCCCGGTTTGGCACCGAGCGCATGAATATTTTCCAGCGTACGCCAGAGGTGGGGCGCCGCCTCGACATGAACGGTCAGGTAGTCGGCACCCGCTTCGACGAACTGGGCGATATAGTCATCCGGCCGGCTGATCATCAGATGGACGTCCAAAGGCAGCGCTGTGATCCGGCGGACGGCTGCGACGATCATCGGGCCGAAGGTCAGATTGGGCACAAAATGACCGTCCATAATATCGAGATGGACCCAATCGGCTCCTCCGGTCTCGAGGGCCTCGACCTGTTGCGCAAGACGGCTGAAATCCGCGTTCAATATCGAGGGAGCAATCCGGATCATTGTTTTCGCTTCCCTTTAATTAGTCGAGTATACTGATGATCAGGTTGAGGGTATCGCCCTTGCTGACCACCGTGCCGGCTTCGAGCGACTGGCTGACGACGGTGTTGGGCAAGAGTTTCCCGGTGCGCTGTTCGGTGATGGTGCCGGGCGTCAAACCGGCCTGGCGAATCAGCTGCAGGGCCTGATCCAGGGAGAGGCCTACGGTAGCCGGGACAACATACTCGCTCGGTTCGATGCCGATACTGACGCTGATGTCCACCCGTGTCCCGTGGCGAATATCAGCGCCCGCGGCGACGCTTTGTGCACAAACTACACCCGCGGGATAAAACTCATCGGTACGGTAATCCACAGCGCCCAATTTCAGCTCGGCCTCTTCTAGCGCGAATTGGGCATCGCGCTCGGACAGGCCGGTCAATTTGGGCATCGTCAGGATCTTGTGCCCTTTGCTAATGGTCAGATAAACCCGGCGTCCCTTCTTGACCGGGGTGCCCGCTTCCGGAATCTGAAAACGCACATCACCGGCCGCCACCTGTTCATCGTATTGTTCTTCCGCCTTGACCGCCCGCAATCCGAGGGACTTAAGCCGGCGTTCGGCGCTGGGATAGGGCATGTTAAGGAGATCGGGAACCAGGATGGACTGATACTGCCGGGTGTAAAGCGGCATAAGCGCCCAATCGAAGAGAGCGTAGAGAAGCAGAACCGCTGCAGCAATGTAGAGCGTCTTGCGCTGCCAGGTGAGGCCCGCCCAGTTATTCCAATCGCGCTGGATAAAATTCATATTATTCCATCTTTTCTGCCGCAGTTACGGCATGGCCGCGCATGAATTCTGCGGCGCTCATGATCCTCCCTCCTTCCGGCTGGAGGGTGACGAGTTCAAGAACGCCATCGCCGGTGGCGAGGAACAGCGCCTCTCTGCCGCCTCCGGAGATCAGGCGCCCCGGATCTTCAGATGGCCCGGCCGGTACTGGACGGGTCGCCAGAATTTTCACCGTACGCCCTTTCCAAGTGGTCCAGGCCGCCGGATAGGGCGACAGGCCGCGCACCAGGTTGTGGATCTCCCGCGCGGAACGGTGCCAGTCGATTCGCGCCATTTCACGGGTCAATTTGGGGGCGCGGGTGACCTCGCCGATTTGTGGCTTGCTTTGCAGACGACCGGATTCCAGACCCTGGACCGTCTGCAGCAGGAGATCCGCTCCGGTTGCTGCCAGCAGGTCATGAAGTTCGCCGGCATTGGTATCCGGTCCGATGGGCACGCGGCATTGCAGCAGCCAGGCGCCGGTATCGATCTGTTCGTCGATGAGAAAGGTCGTGACGCCGGTCTCCTGCTCTCCGCGGATCAACGCCCAGTTGATCGGGGCAGCGCCCCGGTATCGCGGCAGCAGCGAGGCGTGGAGATTGACGGTGCCGAGCCGCGGCAGTTTAAAGACCTCCGGGGGTAGGATACGGAAGGCCACAACGGCGAAAAGATCGGCGTTCAAGCGCTGAAGGGCCGCCAGAAAATCGGGATCACGCAGATCCTCCGGCTGCAGCAGCGGCAGCTGCCGTTGCAGAGCGCGCTCCTTGACTGTCGAAGGGCGCAGACGCTGTCCGCGGCCTGCCGGTTTGTCGGGCACAGTGACCACGGCCAGCAGCTCATGGCCGGAGTCCGCCAGTTTGTCCAGGCTCGGAAGGGCAAACCCGGGTGTTCCCATGAAAATGATCTTCAAAGCCATCGGGATCCATCTCCTGCCGGCCGGGAGACCGCTTTGCAGCGAATCCTCCCCCAGACTCCACTAGGTCATGGCGACGTGTCGTTTCAAGCGGCTTCGTTTGCTGTTACTGCGCGGCATTTTCGGTTTCGGCAAGTTTTCGTGCGACCGCCGTCTTGGCGACCTCGATCTTGACATTATCGGCGATTTTAAGGACAATCACATTTTCCTTCTCCTTGATGCCCTGGACCACGCCATAAATGCCGCCGATGGTGATCACCCGGTCCCCCTTCTGCAAGGCATCGATCATTCGGGCCATCTCCTTCTGCTTTTTGGCCTGGGGGCGGAACATCAGAAAATACATAATGACGAAGATCAGGATAATCGGCAGGAAAAAGCCGAAAGCACCGGAGCTGCCTTGTTGCCCGCCCGCGGTGGGTGCAGCCGAGGCGAGTACCAGCAGTAATGCATTCATAAGGACCTCCTGTGGTTGTGACTATCGATGGGCATACGTTATGATTTAAGCTTGCTTGCAGTATAGCGGCTGAGGAACGCCCGCTTGAAACCGGTAAAATCGCCGTCCAAGATGGCTTGCCGCGCCTTGTTGACCAAACGAAGATAAAAGGTCAGATTATGCAGACTGATCAGCCGAAGGGCTAGCACCTCCTGGGCATTGAAAAGATGGCGCAGATAGGCGCGGGTGAAGGTCCGGCAGGTATAACAATCGCACTCCTCCTCCAGGGGCGAAAAAGCGTCCCGGAATTTGGCATTCTTGATAATGATCTGACCGTCCAGGGTGAAAGCGGCGCCATTGCGGCCATTCCGGGTGGGCATGATGCAGTCGAACATATCCACCCCGCGCTCGATCGCTTCGAGGAGATCTTCTGGCTTGCCGACCCCCATGAGATAGCGCGGTTTATCTTGCGGCAGCAGCGCAGTGACCAGGCCGGTCATTTCAAACATCGCCTCCTTGGGTTCGCCGACCGAAAGACCGCCGATGGCATAGCCCGGGAAATCCATTTCGATCAAGGCTTCGGCGCTTTGTTTCCTCAGGTCACCAAAGACACTTCCCTGGACGATAGCGAACTGATACTGCTGGTAGCCATGTCGTTCGCCGATTTCTGCAAAGGCTTTACGGCTGCGACGGGCCCAGTCGAGGGTAAGCTGGTTCGCCTTGAGAGCATAGCGGTAATCGCACGGATAGGGGGCGCATTCATCCAGAACCATCATGATATCCGAGCCGAGATCGCGCTGGATCTCGACCACCTTC
Source organism: bacterium (assembly GCA_035419245.1). NCBI lineage: Bacteria > bacterium. Next base: position 12,740 of record DAOLSP010000012.1, read on the forward strand.
TCTGGCGTGAAAAAATGGCGTGAACCGTCGATATGGGAGCGAAAATGAAAACCCTTTGCCGTAATTTTATTCAACTCGGAGAGGCTGAAAACCTGGTAGCCGCCACTGTCGGTCAGCATCGGACGATTCCAAGCGCAGAATTTTTGCAGGCCTCCTGCCTCTCGCACCAGAGCCGCGCCCGGACGCAGATAGAGATGATAGGTATTGCTGAGGATGATCTGGGCCTTGATCCGGCGCAGGTCCTCCGGAGAGAGGGTCTTCACAGTCGCCTGGGTACCGACGGGCATGAAAATGGGGGTTTGCACCTTTCCATGGGCCGTGTGCATCACACCGGCGCGCGCTCCCGACCGGGAATCCTTGCGGACGATCCTGAAAAAGGGCGTGCGGTTCATCGTCTCCACGGGCTACTGAAGAACGGCATCGAGGGCCTCCTGCGCCTGGCTAACCGCGAAAATATGCATTCCGAGTTGGGCAGGCAGACTTTTCTTGTTACCGCGAGGGATAACCGCGTGACGAAAGCCCATTTTTTCCGCCTCAGCCAGGCGGGCGTCCACATGGGCCACCGAGCGCAGTTCGCCTCCAAGGCCAACCTCGCCGAGGAGAATGGCCTCGGGATCAATGACGCGGTTGCGCATGCTCGAGGCGATGCAGGCGACAATGCCGATATCCGCCGCCGTCTCATCGATGCGAAATCCGCCGACCGCATTGACAAAAACATCCATCGTGCCGACATGATAGCCCAGCCGTTTGTCCAGCACCGCCAGAAGCATCTGCACGCGTTTGATATCCAGACCTGTCGTGGTGCGCTGCGGCAGCCCGTAGTTGGCGCTGCTCACCAGGGCCTGCACCTCAAGCAGGATCGGACGGGTTCCCTCCATGCAGCAGATCACCGCCGAGCCGCTGTTCTCGGCGCGACGTTCGGACAAAAAGACCGCTGAGGGATTGGGGACATCGCGGAGCCCGCCTTCGGTCATCTCGAAAACCCCGATCTCGCGGGTCGAGCCAAACCGGTTCTTGGACGCGCGTAAAATGCGATAAAAATGATCGCGATCTCCCTCGAAAAGAAGCAGGGCATCCACCATATGCTCCAGGACCTTGGGGCCGGCAAGCATCCCCTCTTTGGTTACATGGCCGACCAGAAATACAGGGATGTGCTCGCTTTTGGCCACCTGGATCAGGCGCAACGTGCATTCGCGCACCTGACTGACACTGCCAGGAGCACTCTCAAACATCGGCGTATACATGGTCTGGATCGAGTCCACTACCACCAGGCGCGGAGCGATCTGGGCGATGGCGTCCCCGACGCTTTCGATCTCGGTCTCCGCGAGCACATAAAGCCCTTCGGAGACCAGGCCCAGCCGTTGTGCGCGCATCTTGGTCTGCTGGGCCGACTCTTCTCCGGTCACGTAGAGGACCCGGAAATCGCTGCAGCCGAGACCCGCAGCTTCCTGCAGCATCAGAGTGGACTTGCCGATGCCGGGATCGCCGCCGATCAGCACCACCGAGCCCATGACAATTCCGCCGCCGAGGACGCGGTTGAACTCGGGGCTGACGGTCTGCAGACGCGGCATCAGGTCGGTAGAGATCTGCTCCAGCGGAAGCGCCTGGTTTCTGGAGGCCGGTACCGACTGTGCGGCGCGAGGATAATGGGCCGGAGCGCGCTCCTCAATGAAACTGTTCCAGGCCTCGCAGCCGGGACATTTGCCGAGCCAGCGCGGCGAGACCGTACCGCAGTTCTGGCAGACAAAATGGACCTTATCTTTTCGGCTTTTGTTCATTCGCTGCGCCCGTCCGTAGATTGGATCCTATGCTTCAAAGCATTAGAAAGTATCAAAATAAAGGCTAAAAGTCAAGCCATTTTTATAAATCATTTATTTTATTATACTAATAGCAAATCACTCCAACAGCTCTCTCCTGCTGCAAAATTGTGCTTGATAAAAGCCCCTCAATATTCTATATTGGCTTCTAGTCCGGTCGTGTCTCCCCGCCGGTGGGCCGCGACAGAGCAAACGGAAATCTCTGCACCCATCAAGGAGGGCCAATCGCATGGAATCGAGCAAGGAGCGTTGCTGCCGGCCGTTGATGAGCGCTCTTGCGGAACGCCATATCCTTCGCGAGGAGGATTCGGCGTTGATCTTCTATGACCTCACCGGACTGAAGCATCGCATCGCGGAACTGACCGATCTTTTCCCGGAATCCACCCTGCATGCCGTAGCCGTGAAAGCCAACCCCCTGATCAAGGTCCTTGAGCAGATCCAGGAGATGGGAGCGGGGTTGGAGGCAGCCTCACTGCCTGAACTCTGCCTGGCCCGGCAAGCCGGCGTGCCCCCGGACCGCATTGTGTACGATTCGCCTGTGAAAAGCGTTACGGAACTGGAGTATGCTTTACAAACCGGTGTGCATATCAATGCGGATTCCATCGCCGAACTCGAGCGGATTGACACACTGCTCCGCTCCATGCCGCTGAAGGGAACGATCGGCCTCCGTATCAATCCCCAGGTCGGCACCGGTGCAATCCCCATGCTCAGTGTGGCCGGCACCTGGTCCAAATTCGGGGTCCCGATCGGGCCGCAGCGCGAAAAACTGTTCGATTGCTTTCTGAAATATGACTGGCTCAGCGGGATTCATCTCCACGTCGGCTCACAGGGCTGTGAGCTCGAGCTGATCGCCAAAGGCATCGCTAAAGTGCTTGACCTGGCTCTGGAGATCAATCGGGCCCTTGAACGTTCCGGACAGAGCCGCCGCATTACGCGCTTCGACATCGGCGGCGGACTACCGGTCTCCTACCACCCCGGCATGGAAGCCCCGACGATGCAGGACTATGCAGCGCTTTTGCGGCACCGGTTTCCAGCCTTATTCGACGGGACGTTCCAGTTGATCACCGAATTTGGCCGCTGGGTCTACGCCCACAACGGTTGGACCATCAGCCGAGTGGAGTACGTCAAACGAGATGAAAAACTGAGCACCGCGATGATCCATGTCGGGGCCGATCTGCTGCTGCGCAAATGTTACCGGCCTGAAGAGTGGCATCATGAGATCTCGGTTGCAGGACCAGACGGCCGGCTTAAAAACGGGCTGGATCCCAGGCCCTATACGATTGCAGGACCGCTCTGTTTTGCGGGGGATCTCATCGCCCGAGAGATCCGCCTACCGCCGGTCCAGGAGGGCGATTTTCTAATCATCCATGATACCGGTGCCTACACGCTGAGCATGTGGTCGCGCTACAACAGCCGCCAGATCCCCAGGGTCGTCGGGTATACTGGGGAGGGCGACCACTTCGAGGTGCTTCGGGAACGGGAATCGCTGGAGCAGGTCGTCGCCTTCTGGAGCTGAAGCAGCCGCGCCGGAAAACAAACGGGCCCTCTGCCAGGCCCGTCCTGTATTGCCTCCCCCCTGTTTGATCTTCGCTGCTAATCCTGGGAAAACTCGGCAATCAGGGCCTGAAGGGAGGCCTTGGCGTCGCCGAAGAGCATGCGCGTATTCGGTTTGAAAAAGAGAGGATTCTCCACACCGGCGAAACCCGGGCGCATGGATCGTTTGAGCACGATGACGGTGCGGGATTTGTCCACCTCGATGATCGGCATGCCCCACAGGGGCGAGGAAGGATCCTCGTGAGCCGCCGGATTGACGACATCATTGGCGCCGATCACCACGCAGACATCGGTGTTCGGCATCTTGGGATTGATGGCATCCGCTTCCATGAGTTCATCATAGGGCACATTGGCTTCTGCAAGCAGCACATTCATGTGGCCGGGCATGCGTCCTGCGACGGGATGGATGCCATAAAGCACCTCGGTGCCGTGCTTGCGCAATAACTCACCCAATTCCCGCACCGCCTGCTGCGCCTGTGACACGGCGAGGCCGTATCCCGGGACAAAAACCACCGAGGAGGCCGCCTCGAGGATCATGTAGGCATCTTCCACCGATACCGGTTTGATTTCTCCATCGACCTTTGCGCCCTGATTGGCTGTAGTCGCCCCGAATCCGCCGAAAAGGACATTGATGAAGGACCGATTCATCGCCTTGCACATCAAAATAGCGAGGATAAATCCTGAGGCGCCGTCCAGAGTGCCGGCGACGATCAGCAACTGGTTATCGAGGATGAAACCCAGCGCCGCAGCCGAGAGCCCGGCATAGGAATTGAGGATGGCGATAACGGTTGGCATGTCCGCTCCACCGATCCCCATTACGAGGAGAAAACCAAAGATCAAGGCCGCGGCAACCAGCACCGGCAAGAAAATGGAGTTCAGGGGATTCAGCACAAGGCCGGCGGCCGAACCTATCGCGATCAACACGATCAAGCCGCTGACCAGATTGCGCCCCTTGTAGATCAGGGGCTTGCCGGAGATCACCTCCTGCAATTTGAGAAAGGCGATGGTCGAACCAGTGAAGGTCAGATAGCCGAGGATCATTTCGGCGGAAAGGACGATCATGGTAAACGTATCGATGCCAGGCAGCCGTTGATAATACTCTGCGGTGCCGACTAGGGCTACGGCAAGCGAGCCGAAGGCATGCGACATGGCCGTCCGCTGCGGCACAGCCGTCATCGGCAGCTTGAGAGCGATGGGAATGCCGATGAGAGTCCCAATGGCGAAGGCCAGCAGGACCAGATCCAGATGCTGAGTCTTGTAAGCGACCATTGTGGTGAGCACGGCAATGAGCATGCCCAGGCTGCCGGCCCAGTTACCACGGCGTGATGTCCGGACCTCACTCATCCATTTGAGAGAGAGGATGAAGAGCACCGCCGCAAGGATGTACGAGAAACCAAGCAGGGAGGTTGTCATTTCTTCTTACCTCCCTCCTCTTTCCGGAACATCCGCAAGATGCGTTCGGTGATCATGAAGCCGCTTACGACGTTGGTGGCAGCCAAAGCCACAGCCACCGTGGCAAAAATCATGATCATCTTACTCTTGGGCTCCGCCATCACGATCAGGGCGGCGACGACGGAGACAGAAGAGATGGCGTTGGTCAGGGACATCAGCGGGGTATGCAGCAGTTTGGATACCCGCCGGATCAGCCCGAGGCCGAGAAAGGCCGCCATCAGGAAAATTAGCAGATTGATATGGAGTGGGGTTGCTGGTTCAGGCATGGAATGGTTCCTCCAGAATACCGCTTCGCCCAGGGCTTGCACCCGGATTATTGACTCTGATAGTGATTTCTCAAGAGCGTACTGCGGATCTCATTTTCCGCCGTAACCAGTGCGGCTTGAATGATCTCATCATCGAGGTCGAGTTTGAATCCTCCTCTCTCCTTGTCCCAAAAATGGCTCACCAGGTTGAAAAGATTAGCGGAGTACATCTGGCTGGCATCCACCGCAACCTGACCGGGGAGATTCTCTATTCCGATAATCCGCACCCCGTTGAGCATGACCTCCTGGCCTGGAATCGAGCCTTCGACATTCCCGCCGCTTTCCACGGCCATGTCGACGATCACGCTGCCCGGTTTCATTCCGGCGACCATCTCCCGGGTCACAATAAGCGGTGCGCGCCGTCCGAAGACCTGAGCGGTGGTAATTATGACGTCTGCCTGGGCGCAAACATGGGCCATGCCTTCGCGCTGCCGCTGCAGTTGTACTTCGCTGAGCGCCTGAGCATACCCCTCTTTGGTCTGGCCGGTCTCGCCGAGATCAATTTCGACGAAGCGCGCGCCGAGAGATCGGACCTGCTCGGCGACGGCGGGACGGGTATCGAAGGCCTCCACGCGGGCGCCGAGGCGTTTGGCAGTGGCGATGGCCTGCAGGCCGGCAACGCCCGCGCCGATGATCAGGACGCGCGCCGGCTGGATGGTCCCCGCAGGGGTCATCATCATCGGGAAGATCCGCTTCAGCCGATTCGCGGCCAGCATCACCGCAACGTATCCACCCAGGCTGGCCTGAGAGCTCAGGGCATCCATCTTTTGGGCGATGGTCGAGCGCGGGATCATCTCCATGCATAAGGCCTTCACTCCTCGAGCTGCCAGGGCTTTGACCAGCTCCGGCGAATTGAAGGGATCGAGATAGCTGATATGAATCGTACCCGGCTTGAGCAGCTCCACCTCTGCGGTTGTGGGTTTGCGCAGACGCAGCACCAGATCGGCTTCAGCGAATCCCGCGGCGCGGTCGTGGATGACCTTCGCCCCGGCCCCAGCGTACCGCTCATCCGGATAATGACAAGCGGCCCCCATCCCGGTTTCGCAGGTTACCTCCGCCCCCAGTTTAACCAGCTTTTCCACATCCGTCGGAATCATGGGCACACGCGGTTCGTTCGCATCGCCCTCTTTGGGAATGAAGATTTTCATCGGATGGTCTCCTCTGAGAAGGATATGCATAAAACTGTTTGACATCATAGAAGGAGATGCCTATATTGGGGTATCTCACACGGAGGAGATCTATGAGATTAGAGAGATGGCTGCCGCTGACTAGCCTCTTGATCCTGGCGGGCTGCGTCCAGCCGAAAGATCCACTGCCAGAGGTTGACTTGCAGCGGTTTATCCGTGTCTATACCCAGTATATGGCAGTTTGCGTGAGCGATACCGCCCGGGATGAGCACCGGCTCGCTTACCTTGATGAGCAGCTCTCCCGCAATCGCATGACGCGGGCTGAGTTTCAGGAAATTCGCAGGCGGCTGGAAGCCGATCCAAGGGCCTTCGCCCTCTTTATGGGAAAAAGCGACGAGTTGCTGCAAAAAATGACATTAAAAAAACCGGCTGCAACCGATCATTCCGCGGTTTCCAGGTTGGCTTTGCCCTGAGACACCTGCATCCCTTCCCCCTTTTCCGCCTCCTCTGTTGGATGATAAAAAGTCCAGATGGTTTCAGCCAGTTTCGCTGGTATTCCCGCGACGGTGCGAAGTTCCGGCGCTCCCGCCTCTTTGATTTTTTTTACCGATTTGAAGGCTTTGAGCAAAGCATCCCGACGGGCCTTGCCGACCCCCGGAATGGCTTCCAGCTCCGACACCAGGGTCCGGCGTTTGCGCAGGCTGCGATGGAAGGTAATGGCGAAGCGATGCGCTTCATCCCGGACGCGCTGCAGCAGGCGTAATCCCGCGCTGTCGCGGCGGATGTTACGCGGTTCTGATTCGCCGGGGACGAAGACTTCATCGAGACGCTTGGCGAGCGCGATAATCGCCTGATCTTTGATGCCCAAGCTGCCCAGCGCCTCGAGGGCGGCATTGAGCTGACCCTTGCCGCCGTCGACGAGGATCAAGTCCGGAAGCGCTTTTTCCTCCTGCAGCAGACGCCGGTAGCGGCGGGTGACGGCTTCACGCATCATGGCAAAATCGTCGGGTGTAGATTTGGTACGGATGCGAAAATGGCGGTAATCACTGCGATGCGCCTTGCCATTGACGAAACAGACCATGGATGCGACCGGATCAGAGCCCTGGATATTGGAGATATCAAAGGCCTCGATGCGCAGGGGCAGTTTTTCCATGGCCAGATCCCGCTGCAGTGCCTTCACCGAACCAGCGGTATAGTCCTGTGACTGCTCCCGCTGTAATTGCATCTCCTGCAGCAGCAGCCGCGCATTACGGTCGCACATCTTGAGGATCTGGGCTTTCTCGCCGCGCTGCGGTACGACCAGTTCCACTGTAGAGCCGCGTTTGGATGTGAGCCAGTCGCGAATGGCAGCGGTCTCTTCTCCGAGTCCGGTGGGCAGCAGAATCTCAGCAGGGGTGTATTCGCGGTTCAGGTAGTATTGCTTGACGAACCCTGCGGCTACCGCCCCGGGCTGGTCCTCGTTGATGCCAGCCAGGAAGAAATGGTGCCGGCCTATGATTTTGCCCTCGCGCACCTGAAAGACAACGCAGCAGGCATCCCCCTCTGCCATGGCGATGGCGATGATGTCGCGGTCACGGAGATTGGGATCGAGGACTTTCTGATGCTGGCGGAAGGCCTGGACGGCCTGCAGCTGATCGCGCAGACGTGCCGCTTCTTCGAAGCGGCGGTCTGCAGCAGCCGCCGCCATTTCGCGGGTCATGGCCTCGACGACGGCATTACTCTTGCCTTCGATGAAACTAACGATAAAATGGATAGTTTTCTGATACTCCGCACGCGAAATATGCGCCTCGCAGGGGCCATGGCACTTTTTAATGTGAAAGTTGAGGCAAACGCGGAATTTGTGCTGCTGGATGCTCTCTTCTGTGAGAAGAAGATTGCAGGAACGCAAAGGGAAGAGCTGTTTGACGGTCTTGAGCAGTTCCTTCATGGCGCTAGCATCGGTGTACGGGCCGAAATAGCGCGAGCCGTCGCGGATGATCTTGCGGGTGGGAAAGATGCGCGGAAAGGGCTCATGGGTAACGCGAATATAGGGAAAGGACTTGTCGTCCTTGAGATTGATATTGTAGCGGGGTTTGTATTCCTTGACCAGGTTGGATTCAAGGATGAGGGCTTCCACCTCGGAGTCGGTGATGATGGTCTCGAGATCGGCGATCTGGCTCACCAGTCGTGCGGTTTTGGCATCACGCGGCCGGCCCGCCTGGAAATAGGATCGCACGCGATTGCGGAGCACCTTGGCTTTGCCGACGTAAATCAGCTCACCGCTTTTATTTCTGAAAAGATAAACGCCCGGCTTCTTTGACAGCAGATTCAGTTTTTCGCGAATGCTCTGGGGCAAGGATTCGTTCATATTCCGCCATCAAGGTTGGTTCCGGGCTGCTCAGGCCTGGTGTGTTTTGCTGTAGCTCTGTTTGATCATCTCTTCGAGACGCGATTTCGGATCCCGTACGATATCGGCATCGACGGTAAAGGATTCGCAGCCGAGTAGGCGCAAACCGTACTCATAATCACGCAAGAGGTCATTGCAGGCCTCTTCGAGATTTTGCTTCTTCGCCTGCGCCTTTTCGCACAGCAATTCCAGGGCTTCTTCGCTGAAGGTGATGACAATGCCATTGGAAGCGAGAAAGCGCTTCTGAAACATCTTGAGATAGTGTTGGTTCAGCAGCCGGTCGCGTTCGCCCTGGGGATCCTCTACGAGAGCCCGAGTGACCTTGAAGCGGGTGACGGAGGTATCCGGGAGTGACTTTTCGAATTTAAGAAGGATACGGTCGACCACGCTTACCAGCCCCCGGGCGCCGGTATGTTCCATTGCCGCGAGCTCGGCGATGCGGCGGAGGGCTTCGTCCTCGAACTCGATCTCGATATCATAGGCTTTAAAATCGCGCTTTTTGCCCTGGATGACGGTGCTGTTGGGATTCTGGAGGATGCGATAGAGTCCCTCGACATCGAGATCGTTGAGGGTAACGGTTACCGGCAGCCGCCCGACGAATTCCGATTCGAACCCGAAGCGGATAAGATCTTCAGAGCGGACCTGGCGCAGAATCTCAATATCCGTGTCTTCCACGGCATGTTCTTCCTCCACGCCCCGGAAGCCGATGGGTTGTTTGTTGAGCCGGCGGCGGATGATATCCGGCAGGGCGACAAAGGCCCCGCTCATGACGAAGAGGATGTTGCGGGTATTGACCTTTTTGCGGCTCACCTTGCCGGTGCGTTGGGCTTCCATGGCTGCCTCCATCTGCGCCCCGAGGTCATGCGGGGTCTTGAGGTCCACCTCGGATTCTTCCATGAGTTTGAGGAGGTTGCGCTGGACGCCGGAGCGCGAGACATCCGGTCCGATGATATTGCCGGAAGAGGCAATTTTGTCGATCTCATCAAGATAGATGATCCCGTATTCCGCCAGTTTGATATCGCCGTCGGCTTCGCGCACCAATTCACGCACCAGGTCCTCCACATCCCCACCGACATAGCCGGTTTCGGAGAATTTGGTAGCATCGCCCTTGACAAAGGGAACACCGATCTTTTTGGCGATCAGCTTGATCAGATAGGTCTTGCCAACGCCGGTGGGGCCGATCATCAGCACATTGCTTTTGATATTGCCGACGAGTTCACCGGCGCCGTCGGGCCGGGTCTCTAGCCGCATGCGATTAAAATGGGTGCATATCTTGGTTGCCAGCACCTCGATGGCTTCATCCTGGCCGACTACATACTGCCGTAAATAGGCTTCCAGTTCCGAAGGTTTGAGATTGAAGTGGACGGGATGCGAGAACGATTTATGCTCTCTATCGTCAGGCGGATCTTGTCCGTTCAGGTCGGGTTCCGGTGGAACGACAATGCGGTCGCCATATTTTTGCTTGAGGAAATCATTGACTTCCCGGCGCAGTTGGTCCGGAGTGGGTATATTGGAATCAGACATGGTTCTTCCCTTTCACAGCGTTTTGTTCCGCTAATGTTGTTTTAACATCAGCGCGGCGCTGTTTGTTCCGGAAAGGTTGCCGGCGGCTGCCGGCCTTAGCGGCTCTCGAGATCCAGGCTGATATCAAGGACCGGCGCCGAGTGGGTCAGACTGCCGCTGCTGATGTAGTCCACACCGGTCTGTGCGATGGCGGCGACCGTTGTCAGGTTCACGTTGCCTGAGGCTTCGAGGGGGATCCGGCCAGCACAGCGTTCCACCGCCTGGTGCATGAGGGTAAGAGGCATATTGTCGAGCATGATGCGATCTACGCCGAGATTCAGCGCCTCCTCGACTTCGGCCAAGGACCTGACCTCCACCTCAATTCCGGCGGTCAAACCCTGCTTGCGGGCGTACTTCCGGCAGCGTTCTACGGCCGGGGTGATACCGCCAGCGGCAACGATATGGTTGTCCTTGATCAGGAAGAGGTCATAGAGCCCCATACGGTGATTGAGGCCGCCGCCGCAGCGCACTGCGTACTTTTCGAGCAACCGCCATCCCGGTGTGGTTTTGCGAGTATCCAGGATGCGCGCCCTTGTACCAGCCACCGCATCGACGAAGCGTTGCGTCAGCGTGGCGATCCCCGAAAGCCGCCCGATAAAATTCAGAGCGGTCCGTTCGGCCATCAGTAGGCGGTCGGGCTCTCCCCAGACCTGCATCAGGATCTGGCCTTTATGAACGTGCTGTCCGTCAGCAGCCAGGGGATGGCTTTCCAGAGCGGGATCCACTGCATCGAAAACCATGCGGACGATCTCGATGCCGGCGAGTGTTCCTTCCGCTTTGGCGAGCAGGATCCCTTTGCAGGCCGCACAGACCTCCGAAATGGCCGCGCTGGTGATATCGCCATGCTCCCCCAGATCCTCGGCCAGCGCCATCCTGATGAGCACCGCGGCTTGCTGTTTTACCTCTTCTTCCATGGCTTCAGCCTTTCTTCTGTGCCAGCATGGCATCGATCTCGCGAATCCGTTCATTGGCGACGCGTCCGAACTGGTCGCCCATCCCCTTTTCCTGAACAATCTGCTGAAACAGCTTGCGGGCATTGGCGAGATTGCCGAGCTTGACATAGGTCTGGCCCGCCTCGTAAAGCGCGGTGGTCCCCCAGGGGAGCTTGCTCGGCCGGCAGGTATATCGGACCTTGAGATACTCAATGATCGCCTGGGTCATTTCGCCGCGCTCATGGTAGGCCTTGGCGATCCAGTACTGTATTTCAGCTTCACTCTCGGCGTCCGCGAGCGGCAGCAGGCTTTTCAGCTGATCGATCCCGCGATCGTATTCCTTGAGATTGATGAGGAATATCCCGAGCTGGACACGACGGTTGAAAGTCTCCTCCCGGTCGGGATAGGCCGCGATGTATTGGCGCAGCAAAATGACCGCATTTTCCCAGAGACGCAGGTCATCAAAGACGGTGATCAGCAGCTCTAAGGCGCGTCTTTGTTCAGGCCCCTGGACGGTAAACTCGAGGGCCTTGCGCCCCGCGGTAACGCAGTTTTCCAGCTGGCGGTTTTCATAATAAAACTCGCCCAGGTTGATATAAGCGAGCGCAAGGATCCGTGGATCGCTGTATTTATTGGGGATATTGGTTAGTATTTTCAAGGCTTCTTCGGCGTTGTTGAGGGTTGCATACATCCGAGCCAACCCCATCTCTCCATCAGCAGCGTCTGGCAAATCCTTGTACCTGGTGGCCAGTTCCTTGAGATTGATCTCAGCAGCTTTAAAGTCCTTGTTGGCGAGGCAGAACATGCCATCCTCGTAAAGGAACTGCGCCTCGGCCTTGCGATCCTTCCAGGTTTTACGAAAAGCATCGGCGAGTTGGCGGGCGCGGGCGATATTTTGTTGTTTGTATTCGCAGAGGACCTCGCGGGCCGTAGCACTGCGCTGCAAATCGCCGGACGCCGTGCCCTTAAGACGGGCGTAAAGTGGTGCGGCTTTGGCGTATTCCTTGCGGTCGTAATAGAGATCGGCGGTACGGCTAAGCGCAACGCAGTAAAGGCTGTCGCCGGGTGCGGTGCTCATCAGGGCTTCCAGGTGGCCGACGGCGGCTTCCGGATTGCCATCCAGCAGGTAGAGATCCGCCAGGGCCAGCATGGCGTCGCTGCGATGGCGGCCATCGGGATTGGCGCGTAGATACGTCTGGAAAGCGGTAATGGCTGCCGGCAAATTCTGCTGCAGCAGCCAGCTCTGGGCGGAGAGCCAGAGCAGGTCATCCTCGCGCGGATGTTCGAGATAGGGCGCCAAATCCTGGAACAACGCTCCATCGTCGTTAGCCGCCATGCAGGAACGAGCCTGGTCGAACTGGCGTTGCCGGAAGTGAATTTGACAAAGCCGGCTGCGGATGCTGTCGGCGTGTCCGGCATAGTAATAGCGAGAGAGCCATTCCTGATAGCGTGCGGCCGCCTCGTCCAGCCGGCCGGCCTCCTCGAGCCGGGCGGCAAGTTTCAGAGCGGCCTCGGACGCGGCAGGAGAAGCCGTGCCGCCTGCCAGGGCCGCCTGCAGGACCTGAATCGCCGAATCGGGTTGTTGACGGGCGGCGTAGATTGTGCTCCTCAGAAAAGCCGCCTCGATCTGCAACTCCGGCTGGTCCTTACGCCTGGCCATCTCGCTGCAGGCTGCCACGGCGCGGTTAAGCCAATGAGCGCTGCTGCTGTCGACGGCGAAGCGGTACCAGTCGCGTGCTTGCCCGATGCGCAGCGGTGCTTCCAGGCTATCTCCTGCTGGAACCCGGGCGAGAAGGGTGTCCGCATAGGCCGCGCGTACCAGAGGCGCCGTCAGACTCTGGTATTTTGCGAGCATGGCCAACCGCTCGATCTCTTCCCCGCATTCCATGCCGCCGGCGTGGCCTCTAAGCCATGCGGCAGCTTGCATAAGGGTATCGGCATGCAGTTTGGCGCGTTCATGTGCTCCTTCCAGATCCAGTTTACCGGCAAGGCGCGCATGCGCCAGTCCGGCTAGACAGAAGAGCCGGACCTCCTCATCCGCTTTCAGCGAGCCACGCAAAAGGATTCCGCGCAACAGGACCAGACCGGCATCGAAGGCATGATCTCTCTTGATCTGTTCTTCCGCCCAATCCAGGGCAGGTCCCGGTTTTCCTACGGCGAGCAGCAGCCGCGAAAGTACCTGATCTCGTCCGGAGGCCTCTTTAGGAGCATAGTCACGCAGCCAGAGCAGCCGTGCGCGGGCTTGCGGGATGCTCTCGGAGGCGGGATAAAGCGCGATGAAATTTGCGTACGATTTGATCGCCGCAGCGACGTCTCCCTCGGACTCCTGACAGGCTGCGACGCCAAGGGCGGCTTCATCCACCAGGGGACTGGCTGGGTAGAAGTGGCTCAGCAACTGATAGTCCTGCCGGGCGGATACGGGATCACGAAGCAGGGAGCGTTCGATTTCCGCGCGCTGCAACAGAATCAGATCACGCAGGTTTGGATTGGTATCGAACTGGCGCCGCAGCAGGCGTAGTGCCTCACCGGGATTGCCGAGTTCGATGAAGATTCGGGTCTGTTGTCGCAGGGCCTGGCGCTGCAACCGTTCCAATCCCGGCAGGGTATCCGGCTTGGCGAGGAGCTGACTGAACCAAGGCAGAGCGAGCGCCGGTTCACCGGCGCGTTGCTGCAATACCCCGCGACGGAAGGCCAGTTTGCAGGACTCGGCGGGAGAGAGCGAGTCCGCCTGGATGGCCGCCAGGCTATGAAGCGCCTGGGCCGTTTCGCCGAGGGCGGCATGGCAGTCTCCCAGGTAGAGGCGGAGACGGTTCGCATCGGTGTTTGTCAAGGTGCGTCCAAGGGCCCGTTCAGCGATAGCGATCGCCTTGATGTACTGGCCGCGTCCATAGAGCGACTGGACCAGAGCACAAGCGGCAGCTCCGAGCGAGTCGCTGGCCACGGTCACAGAGAGTAGGGTTTCAAGGACACTGTCGGCTTTGGCATAGCGGCCGAGATCATTCAAAAGGCGGCCGTGCATCAGGGTGATCTCGATATCCTGTCCGGTCTCAATCCGGGAGGTGTTGATCCGGTTGATTTCTTGCAGGGCGAGGGCCGGCTTGCGGGCATCCCGCTGCAATTTGGCCAGGAGGAAGAGGGCCCGGTTACGGTGCGGTGAATCGGGGTATTGCGCCAGCATGGCGGTGGCGGCGTTGTAGGCTTGTCTGGTCTCTCCAGCCGAGCGAAACTGCTCCGCCGCCGACACCAGAGCAAGGGGAATCAACTCGCTTTTAGGCATGAAAAGGCGGATGCGTTCGAGTGTAAGTGCGGACTGCAGTGGATCGCCGAGCTGGGCCAGCAGCTTGCCGCGGTTGAAGAGCGCTTTATCGGCATTGGCCGCTTCGGGGTAAGCCAGCACCAGGCGCAAATAGGTATCCGCCGCGCGCTGCCAGGCTTCAAGGGCTTCAAGACTCTCCGCTGCACGGAAAAGCGCCTCGGGGGCACGCGGGCTGGTGGGCCAAAGATCAGCGAAACGACTGAACTGCTGTGCGGCTAGGTCATATAATTTCTTCTCCGCCAGCTGTTCGGCGAAACGAAAATCCCGCTCCTCCTGTAGGACCGACTCCTGCGCAGAGAGGGTATGGATCAGCAGGAGCAGGGCCGCTGCAGTGAACATCGCGGAGAGCAGTTTTCTTTTCATAGGATCTCCAATTTTGCATAAGGCAGGACCAGGCGTTTCTCGCCCTCCTGGTCAAACAGCACCCGCAGTTTCAATGAACCGGCGGAGGAGGGTTCGAGGCGAAGGATGGTCCCCTTGCCGAAGGTAGGGTGCAGAACGCGCATGCCGACACGGAATTCCAGCATCTCCTGGGATTCATCTTCATAGCGGGGCATAGGATCGGCCTCACGCCGACGCACGGCGCTCGCACGCGGGCGGTGCATGGAGGAGGTGCGATAGGAACTCTCGATCTGCACCAGGGACGGTTCGACTTCGCGCAGGAACCGGGAGGCGATGCTAGCAGCGGTTTCGCCGAATTTGCGCCGGTTTCGTGCCCAGGCCAGGTAGAGCTTGTTCTTGGCGCGTGTAGCTCCGACGTAGAAAAGGCGGCGTTCTTCCTCCAGCGCGGGTGGATCGGAGAGGGAGCGGCTGATGGGAAACAGCCCCTCCTCCAGACCGGTGATGAAGACGACCGGGAATTCGAGGCCTTTGGCGCTGTGCAGGGTCATCAGAGTCACGGCATTGGCGCGGTCATCCCAGGTGTCGAGGTCGGTGGTGAGGGCGACATTCTCCAGATAGCCCTGAAGGCTTCCCTCCTCCCCCGCCTGGTTGGAATACTCGGCGATGGCCAGTAAGAGCTCGCGGATATTCTCGGCGCGGCTCAGGGATTCAATGGTCCCCTCCTGTTTATACTCCCGCAGTATGCCGAGTTCGTTGACCAGCGAAGAGGCCAACTCGGCGGGAGCGATCTCGAGGCACAGCGCGTTGTATTTATTCATCAGGGCATGAAAGCTGGCCACTTGCTCGGCAGTGCGCGCCGAGAGGCCGGGGATCTGCTGGGCCTGACCGGTGGCATCGAAAATCGAGATCTGGTGTTCCTGGGCCCAGGCCTCGATCCGGCCGAGGCTGGTCTCGCCGATACCGCGGGCGGGGTAATTGATGATGCGGCGCAGACTGATCGAGTCCGCCGGATTGCAAAGTACCCGCAGATAGGCGATGACGTCCTTCACCTCCTTGCGTTCATAGAATTTGACGCCGCCCACGATGATGTAGGGGATGTTTTCGCGCCGCAAAGCTTCTTCGAGCACGCGCGATTGGGCGTTGGTGCGGTAAAGCACGGCGAAATCCTGGAAATCGAGGTGATGGGCGCGCATCTCCAGGGCCAGCTTGTTAACCACGGTGCGCGCTTCCTCCAGGTCATCCTCCACCTCCAGCAAGGTGATGGGATCGCCCTCCGGTTTTTCAGTCCAGAGCATTTTTTCATGGCGCTGGCGGTTATTCCGGACCACGGAATGGGCTACCGCCAGGATATTCTTTGTGGAACGGTAATTCTGTTCGAGGCGGAATTTGGCGCAATCCGGGTAATCTTTCTCGAAATCAAGGATGTTACGAATCTCCGCTCCACGCCAGCGATAGATGGATTGATCGTCATCGCCGACGACACAGATATTCCGATGCTGGGCGGCGAGCATCCGCAGCGCCACATACTGGGCATGATTGGTGTCCTGGTACTCGTCGACGAGGATATACCGGAACCGGCTCTGATAGTACTCCAGGACCAGCGGGTAAAGCTGAAAAAGCTCGATGGGTTTGATGAGGAGGTCATCAAAATCCATGGCGTTGTTCTCGCGCATCCGGCGCTGATAGGCCGAATAAAGGCTCGCGATGATTTGATCCTGCCGGGTGCTGGCCATCTGGGCGAACTGATCCTGGAGGATGAAAGCATTCTTGGCGCTGCTGATCTTGTAGGCAATCTGTTTCGGCGGGAATTCGGTCACAGGAATTTTCAGTTCGGCAAGAATGGTCTTGATCAGGGCATGCTGATCATCCTCGTCGTAGATGGCGAAATTGCTGGTATAATTCAACCGCTCCGCTTCGCGGCGCAGTAGCCGGGCAAAAAGCGAATGGAAGGTGCCGATCCACATCCCGGAGATCATATCGGGCACCAGCTTGCGCACGCGTTCGCGCATTTCGCCAGCAGCCTTGTTGGTAAAGGTCATGGCCAGAATTTCACGGGGCTCCGCCAGACCATTGGCCAGCAGCCAGGCGATGCGGTAGGTCAGGACCCGGGTCTTGCCGCTGCCGGCGCCGGCAAGGATGAGAACCGGACCATCGCTCCAGGAGACGGCCTCACTCTGGGCCGGATTGAGATCCGTTGTCAGCCAATGGGGTGCCAGCGGCATTTTTCCGTCGTTTCGGGTCATGTCAGGGCCTCATTTCCCGGACACGTTGCCGTTCGCGATCGAGAACACTCTTGGCCTTGAGGTGATTGCGAAAATTGGATGAAAAGGTGTGTCCGCCCCGCGTATCGGCGACAAAAAACAGATAGTCGGTCGCTTCCGGATGCACAGCCGCCAGGATGGCAGCCTTACCGGGATTGGCGATGGGACCGGGCGGGAGTCCGCGGTAGCGGTAGGTATTATAGGGTGAGTCGATCTGCAGATCGCGATAGAGCAGCCGGCGCGGCCCATCGGGCAGGAGATACTGTATGGTCGGATCGGCTTGCAGGGGGATGCCAAGGCGTAGCCGGTTATGATATACAGACGCGATGAGGTTCATCTCGCGTTCGAGTTTGGCTTCTGCCTGGATGATCGAAGCCAGGGTCATCATCTCTCCTGTCGTGAAGCCCATTTCCTGGGAGCGTTCATAAAGGGTATCCCACACGGTTTTCTTGAACTGCTGGACAAGAGGGGCGATAACCTGAGTTTCAGTGGAGCCGTAGGGGAAAAAATAGGTCTCGGGCAGCAGATAGCCCTCGAGATCGCGTGTGCCGATCCCGAATCGGGAGACGAAGCTGCTGTCGCGGGTCAGCTGAAGGAAACGCACGGAATCGAGACCCATCTCACGATGAAAGAGGCCGGCGATGCGTTTTGCCGTCCATCCTTCAGGGATGGTCACTTTGGTAAGGATCTGCGGTCCTTCGGTCAGGGCGATAATCGCGCGTTTGTTGGAAAGAGGCCTGGGGATGCGAAAGTGACCGGCTCGCAGAGCGCCCCCCTTGTTCAGGAGTTTCAGAGCCATCTTAAACCGACTGGCGCTGCCGATGACCTGCGCCCGCTCAAGCATTGCCGCAATCGAATCCGGCGGTGTGCCAAATTTGATTTTAATATCAGCCGTCTGCCCCTGTGGCGGCTGGCCGAGAGGCCAATGCAGGATGTACAACGGCGGGAAGAGCGCAGCCATGAGCAGCAGCACGGCCAGTGTAATCAGCACGCCGCGCAGGGAAAAATGTAATACCTTGGCTTCCATACCCCTCCTGAATGAGCAATCCCCTCCGGAAACCGGAGTCCTTGAGTCAGAGGATCAGAAAACAGTCATAGAGGGCATGGGTCCAGCCCGCAATCCCCAAACCCCGGAACTGGTAAATCAGGCAGAAAAGCACGCCTGCGAAAAAACGGTAGAGGGCTGCATACCACGAAAAGCGCTCGGCGCCCATGTAGTGAGCGGCGGAAAAAAGCACGGAAGAGACGGCTGCGCACATCATAAAGATCGCGGCGGGATGAATACGCGTCTTGTTGGTCAGGATCCAGACCGAGCCGGCAAAAAGGAACGCCCTGAACAAGATCTCCTCATAGACTCCCGCGCCCAGGGCCAGCATCAAATTGGCATGAAAGGAACGCCCGTTGCCAAGCGCCAGCATCAGACGATCGGTGACGGTGGTGAGGATCAGGGTCATGAGCAGGGCATAGACCGCACTCTCGATCACGCCGAAAAAGAAGTAGTGCGGCATCAGCCGGGTTCCCTTACGGCGCAACAGGATCGCGGCGCCGATGACCACCACCAGTCCGATGCCCAGATAAAAGGGGCTGTGAATGCCCACCAGGGAGAGCAGGGTGCGAAGGATGACATCGCCGCCGTTGCGGACCTGCGCCATATGATCCCGGCTGGCTGCGAGTGTTAGGTACTCATAGCCGAGCAAGAGGGGCAGCATGGAGATCAGACCAAAGGCCAGCGTGCGCGAACTCTGATAATACCCCGCTTTTTTTCGCAACGACCGAAGCATCCCGGCTCCACGATAATCAGAGCATTTAATTTAGATAAAATATATTATTTTTGCAAGCTTTCCCGGAGCAAAAAAAAACCTCCGTCGAAGCGATAGGCTTAGTCCGGAGGCTGTAGCGGGTCAGCGGGTCAGCGGACGGTGAATTCACCCTGCAACCCCTCGGTGCAGTTGGGTCCGATCCAGAGTTGGAACCGGCCGGGTTCAACAAGAAAGCGGTTTTCTGCGTCATAAAATCCCAGTTCATCGGGGCCCAGTGTGAAATGGACACTGCGGGATTGGCCGGGCAGCAAATGGATGCGTTGGAATCCCTTGAGCTCGCGCACCGGACGGGTAAGGCTGCCAACCAGATCATGGATATAGAGCTGGACTACTTCTTCTCCCTCACGGCTACCGCTATTTTTAACCTCGGCGCTGACCTGCAGGAATCCGGCGGGACCGATTTCCGCGGTATCCAGCTTCAGATTGGCGTACTCGAACCGGCTGTAGCTCAGTCCAAAGCCAAAGGGATATTGCGATCCGGAGGGCAAATCGATATAGCGGCTGGTGTATTTGGAATCGGCTGCGGGACGTCCAGTATTTTTATGGTTGTAATAGAGCGGCAATTGACTGGCGGAACGCGGCCAGCTGATCGGCAGACGCCCTGAAGGATTGTAGGCGCCAAAAAGGACGTCGGCAATGGCTTGACCGGCCTGGGTACCGCCATGCCAAGCCATCACCATGGCGGGCACGTTCTCGGCCAACCAGGGGATGGTCAGTGGACGTCCGGCCAAAATCACGGCGACCACCGGTTTCTGTGTCGCAGCGAGGGCCTTGATCAATCCTTCCTGCAATCCCGGCAAATTGAGGCTGCTCCGGCTGCTGGCTTCGCCGCTCATCGAAGCGCTTTCTCCGATCACTGCAATGATCACATCGGCCTGCTGCGCCAGCGCTACCGCCGCGGGCACATTGCGGCCATTGGTGCCATCCAGGTCACAACCGGAGGCCGTTAGAATCCGCGTCTGCGAGCCCAGTGTTCGACGGATTCCCTCCAGCACCGTGACGACCTGATTCGAATCGCCCTCGCAGCACCAGGTCCCGAGCAGATCCGCCCGGGCATTGGCCAGGGGGCCGATTACGGCGATCGTCTTTGGTCGTCCCAGCGGGAGTAGATTGCCCGCATTCTTCAGCAAGACAATCGATTCGCGGGCCATTTGCAAAGCCAGTTCCTGGTGGGGTTTGGCCAGCATGACCTCTTTTTCGCGTTTCGGATCCGCATAGGGATTCTCAAAGAGGCCGAGGAGGATCTTGATGCGTAAAACACGCCGCACGGCCTCGTCTATGGTCCTGAGGGATATCTGCCCGCTCTCCACCAAGTGCCTCAGGCTTTGCTGGTAGCAATGACTCTCCATATCCATCTCGACGCCGGCGTTCAGGCTTTTGATCGCGGCTTCCGCGCAATCTTGGGCCACACCATGTGTGATGAGCTCACCGATCGAGTTCCAGTCGCTGACAACGAAACCCCTAAATCCCCACTCTTGCCGGAGGATGTGGTCCAGAGTGAAGGGATTGGCCGAAGCGGGAATGCCGTTGAGGTCGTTAAATGCACTCATCAGCGTTGCAGCGCCGGCACGAACACCCGCGGCGAAGGGCGGCAGGTAGATATTGCGCAGCGTTTGGTCTGAAATCTCGGTGGTATTGTAGTCGCGTCCACCCTCGGCGGCGCCATAGCCGACATAGTGCTTCAGGCAGGCGGCGACGCGGTCAGGTGCATGGAGACGCTCGCCCTGGAAACCGCGGACGCGAGCGATGGCCATCCTGCTTCCCAGGAAGGGATCCTCGCCCGACCCTTCAGCGATGCGACCCCAGCGGCTGTCACGGGCGATGTCGACCATAGGTGCAAAGGTCCAGTGGATGCCCGCGGCCCGTGCCTCCCGGGCCGCTACAGTGGCGGCTTGTTCCACCAAGGCGGGGTCCCAGCTGGCAGCCTCGGCCAGCGGGATCGGGAAAATGGTCTGATAGCCGTGAATGACATCCAGTCCAAAGAGGATGGGGATCCCCAGCCGCGAATTTTCTACGGCCAGCTTTTGCAGAGCATTGGTCGCGGCAGCACCGCGGACATTAAGGAACGAGCCAACGCTACCACTTTTCGCCATCCGGGCGAAGGCGGAGTCGTTACTGGCGCTGTATTGCTGCAGCTGGCCGATCTTTTCTTCGAGGGTCATGCGGGCAAGGAGGTCCTCCACCCGCTTGTCCACATCTGTCCCATAGCCGGGGATTTGCGAGAGTGAAAGGATGGGCCAGAACAGGACAAGGACAAGGGCCAGAGCTGGCAGGCTCAGTTTGCGCATCAGGACTACTCCTCTTTGGTTAATTCAGGTTTGAGGATCAGCGTAGCGAGCGGGGGCAGTGCTAGGTTGATGGAGCAGGGCCGGCCGTGGAAGGGGATCTCTTCTGTATGTAGGCCGCCGTAATTACCCTTGTTGGATCCCCAGTAATCGGCGGCATCGGAATTAAAGATCTCGCGATAAAAACCATGCCAGGGCACGCCAATCCGATAAGCTTCGCGAAAGACCGGAGTAAAATTACAGACAAATATCAAGGTATCTTCCGGGCGGCCGGTCTTTCGCATGAAGGTGATGATGCTGTTGTCGGAATCCTGGAAATCGATCCATTCGAAGCCAGCCGGATCGAAATCGACTTCGTGCAA
This sequence comes from bacterium, assembly GCA_035419245.1. Taxonomy (NCBI): domain Bacteria; species bacterium. The sequence continues at coordinate 34,262 of DAOLSP010000012.1, forward strand.
AGCAGGTTCCTGTCTGTAGAGGTGATTGAGGTCGCGAACCATGGCCTGGAGCTTCCGATGCGGCTCATACTGCAGGAGGTGCCAGTCGAGGCTGCGGCTCTCGGACCACTCCTGCCACTGGCCAAAATCGGAGCCCATGAAGAGAAGCTTCTTGCCGGGATGGCCCATCATGAACGCCAGCAGTGTGCGCAAGTTGGCGAAGCGCTGCCAGAAATCGCCAGGCATCTTGTCGAGCAGGGAGCGTTTGCCATGTACCACCTCGTCATGGCTCAGCACCAGGACAAAATTTTCATGAAACGCATAAAGCAGGGCAAAGGTGATCATGTTGTGATGGTATTTGCGATGGATGGGTTCCTTGGAGAAGTAGGTGAGAAAGTCATTCATCCATCCCATATTCCATTTCATGTTGAATCCGAGACCGCCGAGATAGGTGGGCCGGGAAACGCCCGGCCAGGCGGTGGATTCCTCCGCCACCGACATGATGCCGGGAAAATAAGAGAAGATGGTCTCGTTGAGCTTTTTGAGGAAATCGATCGCCTCGAGATTTTCCCGGCCGCCGAACGCGTTGGGAATCCATTCTCCTGCTTTGCGGGAATAATCGAGATAGAGCATGGAGGCGACGGCATCGACGCGGATGCCGTCGATGTGATACTTGTCGAACCAGAAGAGAGCATTGGCAAGAAGGAAATTGCGCACCTCACTGCGTCCAAAATTAAAAATCAAGGTGCCCCAGTCCTTGTGTTCCCCTTTGCGAGGATCCGCATGTTCATAGAGCTGTGTGCCGTCAAAGTAGGCAAGGCCGTGGGCATCCCGCGGGAAGTGGGCCGGAACCCAGTCGATAATGACGCCGATACCGTGCTGATGGAAGTAGTCCATCATATATTGAAAATCTTCCGGTGTACCGAACCGCGAAGTGGGTGCATAATAGCCGGTGACCTGGTAGCCCCAGGAGGCATCAAGGGGGTGTTCGGAGATGGGCAGCAACTCGATATGCGTGTAGCCCATCTCCTGGCAATACGCCGTCAGCTCATGAGCGAGCTCACGGTAGGTCAGGAAACGGTACTCCTCCTCGACCTTGCGCCGCCATGAGCCGAGATGGACCTCGTAGATGGAAACCGGCTGTTTGAGGATATCCCCTTTACGGCGGTTTTCGAGCCACTCCTGGTCATGCCATTCAAAGTGGTTGATATCCGCGACCACTGAGGCGGTTTTAGGCCGGATCTCGTGCTGAAATCCATAGGGATCAGCCTTTAGGTAGATATTGCCGTTCTGGTCCTTGATCTCGTATTTATAGACCTCGCCGGCGCCGATATCCGGAATGAAGAGTTCCCAGATCCCCGAGCTGCCGAGGACGCGCATCTGATGCTTGCCGCCATGCCATTGATTGAAATTGCCAACGATGCTGACGTTACGGGCATTCGGCGCCCAGACAGCGAAATAGACGCCGTCAATGCCATCGACGGTCACGGGGTGCGCCCCCATTTTCTCGTAAATCTTGTGATGATCGCCCATGCCGAAGAGATACAGGTCCATCTCTCCCATCTGTGGCAGGAAGAAATAGGGATCATGGACATAGCGTTCATGGCCGTTCTCGGCGACGACATGCAGTTGATAGCTGCGCAAGGAGGTCCAGTCCGGCAAAAAGACCTCAAAAAAATGGCGGTCATGGACGCTTTGCATCGGATATTCCACGCGGCTTTGAGGATCGCGAACAAAGACGCTTTGCGCATCCGGCAGCCAGGCGCGAATCACCCAGATGCTTTCTCCTTCGACCTGAGTTTGATGCGGTCCGAGAATGGTGAAAGGATCATGATGCAGATTACGGGAGATGCGGTTGACCTCTTCTGCAGTGACGCTGCTCATGGAATTCTGTGTATTCATAACGATGCCAGCCTCATGGTTGGTGGAACCATTTCGAAGATTTTGGACGCGAGCGCGAGCGCAGCCGCTCAATTCCGGAAAAAGACGGCACCCAACGTGATAATATAGTCGACACCAGTCTGTTTCGTGGTGATATTCTTCAGCGTGGTCTCCGCGTTATGGATATTCTGCAGCTTGTAACCGAAATCAAGATGCACGCCGATACCGAGATCTATCAGCACGCCGGTGGAAAGATTCCAGCCCCACTTACTCTGACCATTGCTTGAGTTGGTGTAGGGGTAATAGTCATAATAATAACTGTAGTAATCTTCATAGCTGGTCACCGTATGATAGTAATAAAATCCGCCGAGCACTGCAGCGTACGGTGTGACCCGGCCGATCCGGCGGGTGAGTTGCGGCCCCATCGTGAACTGGAAGGACTCATTGCGCCGGGTGACGAAATAATAGCCCCCTGAAGACCACTCGCTGTTGCGCCGTTCACCATATGAGAGGTATCCCAGGTCACTGCGCAGGGCGAGAAAGGGTGATAAGCGGTAAAAAGCCTTGCCGCCGATTCCTTCACCGTCTTTGGAGAGATTATCAAATCCTTTTTGCGGAAGGGAAACGAGGAGGTGGGCGCCCAGGCCCCAGGATTCAGTTTGGGCGGTAACAGCTGTCATCCAGCACAGCACGAGCGTAGCAACAACAACGGCAGGTTTCCGCATCGGAGACTCCGATATCTTGAGAGATCCCAGTTAGACCTGACGGGCGCTGGGGGCGCCGTCGATTTATCTAATTTACAAAATCGCCTCTTGTGATCCAAACTATTTTACGGGCTTTGCGGGCCTTGCTTTTCATTGCTGAATTGGTTACATTGCTGAAGTCAGGGTGCCCGGGCTCCTCAAGGCCTCGCGCTCTGCCTATTACCTCCCTTCAGCCTGTATCACTGAGAGGAAGCATCATGGTTGCTGCATCGATCGTCCTCAAACCATCCAAAGAACATGTGATCCTGCGCGGTCATCCCTGGCTCTTCTCCGGAGCGATTGCGCGAATCGAGGGCAAACCCGCCAATGGCGCCATCCTGCCCATCCGCCGGGCGGATGGCAAGACCATTGCACTCGGCGCCTACCACCATGGCAGCGATATCGCTGTGCGCATCATCAGCCTTGACCCGGAGATCAAAATTGACGCTGACTTCTGGCGGTCACGAATCGCCAACGCTGTTGCTCTGCGCACCAGGATCATCCCACCGGAAACCACCGCCTGCCGCATGATCAACGCCGAGGGAGACGGCCTGCCCGGATTGGTCGTCGACCGCTATGGCGACTGGCTGGTGCTCTCCCTGTCGACCCTGCTGCTGGACCGGCTGCGTGAAACGCTGTGCGAGCTGTTGGTTGCCGAAATGACACCGGCCGGGATCTATGAACGCAGCGAAGGCCGCGCGCGTCAGCGCGAAGGCCTGGACACCCGCAGTGGCATGCTCTGGGGCGAGCCTCCGCCGCAGCAACTGGAGATTCGCGAAAACGGTTTGCGCTTCCTGGTCGATCTGGTGGAAGGGCAAAAGACCGGCTTTTTTATCGACCAGCGCAGCAACCGTTCCCTGGTGGAATCGATCAGCCGCGACGCCCGGGTGCTCAATTGTTTTGCTTACAGCGGCGGTTTCAGCCTCTATGCGGCCCGCGGCGGTGCCCGCCAGGTCACTTCGGTGGAGCTCTCGGCACATGCCGCAGGCATGTGCCGCACCAATCTCAAGTTGAATCTCTTCGATCCGGAGCAGCATCCTGTGGTCACCGCGGATGTTTTCGATTATTTGCGTTCAGGGGATCAGCGCTTTGATCTGATCATCCTTGATCCGCCGGCTTTTGCCAAGTCCCAGAAGGATATCCAGCGCGCCAGCCGCGGCTATAAAGAGATCAACCTCCAAGCCATGCGGCATTTGGAGCCCGGCGGCTGGCTGGCAACCTTCTCCTGTTCCAACCACGTTGACAAGGCTCTCTTTACCCGGATCGTTCTCGCAGCCGCTGCGGACGCAGGGCGCACGGTTCAGCTGATTCAGGAGCTCGCACCTGGAGGCGACCATCCGGTACTGCTGGCACACGAAGAGGGACGCTATCTCAAAGGGCTGCTACTGCGCCTGGTATAGTATGGCCGGTTCTTGAAGCAGCTGCCCTGCCAGATAACTGAATACCGCAAAGGAAGCACAATGACCCCGCTTGCCTGGTCTACGCTGGCCATCGGTTTGATCCTGGGTTTCCTCCTTGCCGTGCTTATCAAAGGCTGGCGTCTCCGCAGTGCCCGCGAGCTGGCCGAAGAAATCCACCGGGCCTATGAGGCGCAAAACGCGGCGCGTATGCAAGTGATCTATGATCAGATGAAAAGCGCCTTCGGCAGCCTCTCACTCGAAGCGCTGTCGCGATCAACGAATGAATTTATAAAACTGGCCCAAACGCGCTTGACCAGCGAGCGGGAGTACACCCGTCAAAGCCTGGAAGAAAAACAGCAGCTGATTGACCGTCAGCTGCTGGCAATGAACAACGAACTCGAGCAGATTGGTGCGCTGATGCAAAGCCTAGAGAACGACCGGGCAGAAAAATTCGGGGAGCTGGCCCAGCAGCTCCAGGCTTCAAGCGCACAAACTACGGCCCTACTCCAGGCTACCGCCACCCTGCGTGAAGCCCTCGTCAACAGCAAGACCCGCGGCCAATGGGGCGAACGGATGGCGGAGGATGTGCTGCGGATGGCAGGCTTTATCGAGAACATTAATTACAGCAAACAGAAGACCGTCAACTCAGGACGATCTCGTCCTGATTTCACCTTCCATCTGCCCCGTAATCTGGTATTGCATATGGATGTCAAATTCCCTCTCGACAACTATGTGCGCTACCTGGATGCAACCACCGAGGTGGAGAAAGCCCGTCACAAGGCAGATTTTCTCAAGGATGTCAAACAGCGCATAAAGGAGATCACGACCCGCGACTATATCAGCAGCGAAGACAACACGGTCGACTATGTGCTGCTGTTCATCCCCAACGAACAGATCTATGGATTCATCCAGGAACAGGATCATACGCTCTTTGATGACGGGCTGAAACAGCACGTCATTGCCTGTTCGCCGATGACCCTTTTCGCTGTCCTTGCGGTCGTGCGGCAATCCATTGACAATTTTGCACTCGAGCGGACCTCATTGGAAATCCTGCGTCTTCTCGGCAATTTTCGCAAGCAATGGGATGAGTTTATCAAGCGGATGGAAGGGTTGGGCAAAAGTCTCAACGCCGCCCAGGCAGACTACGAGGCGCTGGTTACAACACGACGGCGAATGCTGGAGGTGCCGCTGCAAAAGATCGAAGCGCTGCGCGGTGGCACAGACATCGAGGCCTTGCCGGATAAAGAGGGATTTGCTGCGCTGGATTAGAATCCGGCGTTGAATAGGGGCAAAACCCGCAGGTATCTGGGATTATCGTGGACGATATTGATCACGCCCAGTTGCATGCCACGCAGATTCCGGGCAAAATTGACCAACCCGATTGAGAGACCGGTCTGTGTGCCCTCGATATAGTTAAAGGCGCTGGCGCTGAAGAGGCTCATCCGCCCTCCCTTCCGGACGCGCACCGTTCCCAGAGCGATCTGGATCCCCTTCAACTCCTTGCCGTAGATAGTGATACCGGCCAGGGTGAGTCCCTTGACCGTCGGGCTGCCGGCCCCGAGTCCAGCCAGGGTGATGCCGCAAAGTTCATTTCCGGCACCTACGCCCAGTCCGCCGAAGGTGAGACCGCAGATGGATTCGCCTGCGCCCACACCCAGTCCTCCAAGGGTAATGCCCGTTATCGTCCCGCCGGCACCAACGCCGAAGCCGCCGATGGAAATTCCGGAGAGCCGTCCCCCTGCGCCCAATCCCATGCCGGCGATTTGTACGCCGGTGACATCCCCTCCCGCCCCGGTGCCGAAGCCGGCCAGGGTAATGCCGCGGAGCTGGCCACCAGCACCGAAACCGATGCCTGCGATATTAACGCCGGTTACGCTGCCACCCGCGCCAGCGCCCAATCCAGCCACCGTCAGGCCGGTCAGTTCTTCTCCCGCACCAACGCCGAACCCCGCGATCTGGATTCCGCTCAACGACTCACCCGCACCGATCCCCAGGCCGCCGAAGGATATACCGCGCACATCATCCCCGCCGCCCACGCCGATCAAACCAAATGAGAGCCCCGAGACCCGTCTATCCGCGGCGATACCCAGAACACCCACCTGCAGGCCCGCAAGGGTGCCACCTCCCGGCAGCATCCCCAAAGACAGACCCCGGATCTCCGCCTTGTTGTTGGTACTGTCCGGCTTCCAGAGTGTGACATTGATGCCATGGACATAGCGCACCGCGTGATCGCGATAATTAAAGCGGAGACCCGTGAAGGCCCGGGAATTACCGAAACTGATACCGCACGTTGCGCTTGGTATATCAAGGCTTTGTGCGGATACCAACACAGGACGCAACAGAAGCGTGACAGCAAACAGGCCCAGCATGTGGCCTGCGGCAATGCTTCGGGCAGACATCATGGCCGTCTTCTCCCTTGGAGTGGATTTTTATACTGTGTACGGAAAACATGCCGCACCGGTTACACAGTTTTTTCAGGGGCGGTTGTAGAGGCAGGTCTGAAAAACCTGATGGTTTCCCGGCAGAAGTGGAAAATAGATCGGCCTCTGCTGGCGTCTCAGGGATTAAAAAAACGGTTTTTCAACTCCCGGGCTGCCTGCAGGTCCGGCTTTTCCTGAAGGATGTCATCCAGTACCTCTCTGGCAAAGTCCATCCTCCGCAAATCGATAAAAAAACCGGCGAGATCGAGTTTGGCCTGCAAGCGCTGGCCGGCGCCCAGATCGGGCGAGACGATGGCTTCCTGAATAGCCTGAACCGCGGCGGCTTTTTGTCCTAGCCGCCACTGCACTCGGGCCAGCCGGTAATGAATCTCCCCGTCCTTCCCCGTTTCGTGCGGCGCAGCAAGACAGGCTTTTTCCGCCCTGGTCCAGTCCCCCTCCTTTTCATACGATGCAGCGACTTTGATCCAGGGTTCCGGCCGCTCGGGGTAATAACTGAGGATGGCCCAATATTCCTGCCGGGCGCGCTCCAATTCCCCCTTGTTCGCAAACGAATCAGCCATGGCGTAATGCGCCCGGACCCAATTATGATGATCAAACAGGTAGGCGAAGGCCACCCGCGCTGCAGCAGGTGTCCCGTGGGGTTTGTAGCGGGAGTAATCTACCGGCCGGTTCGCGAAAGGCCAGCGATGTTTGAGTTTGAAGATACGCAGGAGGCCGATCTCCCAGTCGAGGTCCGTCACCGCAAAGGGTGCGATCCGGCCGCTGGCGTCGGCCGGGACAGCGGGAATTATCCTGGCGCGGTCGATTGCGTCCGCAAAGGTGCGCGCCATGAGCTGATACCCTTCGGGATTGGGATGGAGGTGATCACAAAATAGTTCATCCCCTGGAATGCCACCGGGTGAAGCGATGCCAAAGGCCGCTGCTATGTCGGCCAGCGGTGTGCCCTGCTCCCGGGCGGAGTTCGCGATGATCTGGTTCATCTCCGCACTGGCTCGGAAACGGACCAGATCCCGGTCGCGCGCAGCCGAAAAGCTGGCAAGTGCCTGCACAGAGTCGCCCAGGGCCAGTTGGATCTCGCCGGCGCGAAAACGAAGGTCGGCGGAGAGCGAATCGCTCGCTATTCTTTCGTTTACGAAGGCGAGAGCCTCCTGCAGACGGCCCTGGTGGATCAGCTCGGCGCAGTGCCGGAGTGGTCCGGCGGTCCTGTCGGTCCCCTTTTCCTTCAGCTCATCACGGCCACTGCTGCCCAGAGGTGGTTGGTCCTTGAGGTTGCAAACCAGCGTGCCGGCGATGACTGGCACGTGGGCGCGGCGGCATTGCGCGAGGATGGCTCCGAGGTTGTCCTGGAAATTGCGCAGCGTCCTCCGGTACTTGCCGGATTCGAGGGGCACCTCCTTGTCGGCGATCACCTGCTCCATCAGGGTGGTGTTTTCCGGATCCATTCTGGACGCCGGCGTCAGGGCGATGATGGCTGCGCGCATCATCTGAACCAGCCGCAGCCGCTGCAGCCGCAGGTAAACCCGGATCAGGATGCCATTCTGGCCAAAAGAGATAGCGGAAGCAGAGCCATAGGCGCCGTAAAATTCGTTATGCCCCATATAAAGCAGGATGAGATCCGGATGCTTGCCGAGAACCTCCGGAATAAAATCGAGGACGGTGAAACTGTTGACAGCCGAGAGCCCCAGATTGATCACCTCGAAGCGGCGGCCGGGGTATTGTCTGGAGAGCTGGTTTTTCAACTGGGCCGGGAAGGGAACTTGATATTCGAAGGGGAAACCGGCAGTGGTGGACCCGCCTAGGCAGAAGATGCGAAAAACGCCATCCGGCTTGGAGCGGGCGAAGGACTCAGGATAGAGGTTGGGGACCACTACATTTTTAGGATTAAAATAGCGTCGGGCGACGTCGGGATAGAGCCGCGTCACCTCCCTCCCCTCCTCGATGGCATCGACGAAGAGGGGCTCGCGCTGGAAGAGGCCTGCCAAACGCAGACCGGCCTCCAGCAGTGCCAGAATGGCCAGGGGCAGCAGTAAAGCAGCGAGGCGAAATCCGCGGGAACGAACTGTTTTCACAAAACCATCCTGTTCATGGCATCGGGGAGTACAGCAGAATAATCGGTTCAATATAGCCATTCACAGGGCAGGTTTCAAGAGAAATGTCGGGGATGCAACCCCAGGCTTCTCGGGGTTTGTGTTTTTTTGAAAATCACGAGGTCTTCGCCGTCCTGACAGGCTTCAGATCGCGCCAAGACCACGGGCCGTTCGGATCGGCTGGAATGCTCCCCCTGTTCCTGTTTGAAAAATTCTTCTTGGAAAAATGCTCCAAAGACCGCTATATTATAAAAATTAAACAACGGGATCCGGTCGTTCTTCTCCCGCTGCACCGCTTCGTTTCGTAAATCCCTGGAACAGATATGGCCGAACCTTTGCTATTTCCCGAACGTCTCCCCTATCAGCTCACCTGCGCACATACCCTTGACATTCTTGCTGTGGATCCCAAGCAGGGTCTTGATAGCCGAGAGGCCGACAGCCGCCGCGAACGCTTCGGCGCCAATGAACTTCCAAAAGAGCCCCCCGAACCGGCCTGGAAAAAGTTCCTCGCCCAGTTCCGTGACCCTCTGACGCTGTTGCTGCTCGTCGCCACGGTAATCTCCTTCATCGCCTGGATGATCGAGCGCGAAACCGTCATTCCCTTCGAGGCTGTCACCATCCTGATTGTCGTCCTCCTCAATGGGGTCCTCGGCTATCTGCAGGAGGCCCGCGCCGAGCAGGCGATCGCCGCGCTCGCCGCTATGTCCGCCGCCACCGCCCGCGTCCTTCGCAGCGGCGTACAGCAGATCATCCCTGCGCGGGAACTGGTCCCCGGCGATATCCTCATCATCGAAGAGGGCGACACCATCCCCGCCGATGCCCGGGTTCTTGAATCAATAGCCCTAAAGGTAGCTGAGGCGGCCCTGACCGGCGAAAGCGCCCCGGTCAGCAAGGACCATGCCCAACTGGAGAACGAAACCGGCATCGGCGATCAGTTCAACATGCTCTTCAGCGGCACGGCGGTCAGCAGCGGCCGTGGGCGTGCAGTGGTCATCGGCACCGGCAGCCACACCGAAATCGGCCGGATCGCCGGATCCCTGCAGGAGGCCGAAAAGGAGAGCACGCCTCTGCAGCGCGAACTCGCCGGGGTTGGTCGTATGCTCGGCATCGTCATTGTCGGTATTGCCCTGGTCATCATCATCACCATTCTGGCAATCGAGGATCTCCATACCTGGGTCGATCTGGTTGACGTGCTGCTGCTGGCAGTTTCTCTCGCCGTGGCCGCAGTGCCGGAGGGCCTCACCGCCATCACCACCATCGTCCTTTCGCTCGGCATGGAGCGGATGGCCAAACGCAATGTCATTGTCCGCAAGCTCAATGCCGTCGAAACCCTCGGCTCGACCACGGTCATTTGCTCGGACAAGACCGGCACCTTGACGAAAAACGAAATGACCGTGCGTAAGGTGGTGACGGCCGGTGGTGAGGTATCGCTCACGGGCGTCGGCTACTCGCCGGTAGGCCGCCTCGAGTGCGATGGCCAGGCGATGGAACCGGGACCGCACCGGGATGAAGTGCGCTATGCCCTGCGCGCGGCCCATCTGGCCAACAATGCCCGGTTGGTCAAGATCGGTCCGGACAGCTGGAGCATCCAGGGCGATCCCACCGAAGGCGCCCTGTTGGTGGCCGCCCGCAAAGCGGGGTGGAATGAGGCCGAGCTTTCCGAGCGTTTTCCTCGAGTGCGCGAGGTCCCGTTCAGCAGCGAGCGCAAGCTGATGAGCACGGCACACCGCGATATGGATAAAGAGGACCGCTATATGGTGGTAAGCAAGGGGGCGCCGGATGTACTGTTGGCGCGCTGCTCGCACCTGCGGGTCGGCAATGAAGCGCAGCCGTTGACGCCGGAGCGGCGCGCTGCGATCCTTGCCGCCGTCAACAAGCTGGCGAGTGAGGCCATGCGCACCCTTGGCGTTGCTTTCCGCACCGTGCGTCTGGACGAAGTCACCGGCGAGATGAGCGATGATGAAGTGGAGAGTCAGTTCGTCTTTCTCGGCGTCATCGGCATGATCGATCCGCCCCGGCCCGAGGCCGCCGAGGCGGTCAAGGTAGCCCGCGCCGCCGGCGTGCGCTCGATCATGATCACCGGGGACCATCCGGCCACGGCTGCCGCTGTCGCCGGAGAACTGGGAATCCTTGAAACCGGCGGCCGTGTCGTCACGGGTGCCGAGCTGCAAAAGATGACCGATTCGGAACTGGAACAGGTGGTCCAGCAAGTCACGGTCTATGCCCGCGTCGCTCCGGATAATAAACTGCGCATCGTCCGCGCCCTCAAGAACAACGGCGAGATCGTGGCGATGACCGGAGATGGTGTAAACGACGCCCCGGCTCTCAAGAGTGCGGACATCGGCCTGGCGATGGGGATCACCGGCACCGATGTCTCCAAGAGGGCCGCCGACATGATCCTGACCGATGACAATTTTGCCAGCATAGTCGCTGCGGTCGAGGAGGGACGGGCGATTTTCGCCAACATCCAGAAATTTTTACGTTATTTGCTCTCTTCCAATATAGGTGAGGTCTTCGTCATGTTTTTCGGCGTGATTCTCGCCGGCGTCATCGGCCTGCACGCGGAAGCCGGATCGTCGGTCGTCGCCCCCCTGCTGGCAGTGCAAATCCTCTGGATCAATCTCCTCACCGATGCTGCGCCTGCCCTGGCTCTTGGCGTCGATCCGGCCGATCGCCGGCTGATGAAGCGGCCTCCACGCGATCCACTTACCCATGTCATCACACGCGACATGTGGATCGGTATCCTGCTAGTGGGGGTGGTCATGGGTGTCGGCACTCTGCTGGTGATGGATTATTGCCTGCCGGGCGGCTGGATCGAGGGCACGGGGGATGTTACGTATGCCCAAACCATGGCCTTCACAGTTCTGGTCATCTTTCAGCTTTTCAATGTCTTCAACGGCCGGTCCGGCTACGACAGCGCCTTCAAGGATCTCTTCAGCAACGTCTGGATCTGGTGGGCCGTTTTTCTTTCGGCCCTGCTACAGGCTGTAGTCCTCTATGTGCCCTTTTTGCAGAAGGCTTTCGGCACAGTTCCGCTCAGCCTCAAGGATTGGGCGATCTGTATCTTGGTTTCGAGCAGCGTCTTGTGGATTCGGGAGCTCTCCAAGCTACTGTGGCCCAAAACCCGGTTTAATATCAAACCGGCAGTCGGTTAAGTTTGAGGGCCGGGGTCTGACCTGATAGCACCAATCGATCGCTTTATGGCAGTGCATTTCATTTAAAGAGGGAGGTATGCATGAGCGTCAAGATGCGTCTGGGGATCATGATGTTTTTGCAGTACGCCATTTGGGGAGCGTGGTCGCCGGTGCTCTCCGCTTATCTGGAGAAAACCCTTCATTTCAACGGAATACAGATCGGCGTCATCTACAGTCTGCTGCCGCTGGCGACCATCATTGCGCCTTTCATCGGCGGGCAGTTTGCGGATCGCTATTTTTCGAGCGAAAAGCTCATCGCCATCTTACAGTTGATCGGTGGTGCGTTGTTGATCTACATTTCACGGTTGACCGACTACTCTGTCATGATGTGGCTGTTCTTCCTCTACTCTCTGCTGTACGCGCCTACCATGGCCCTGACCAACTCCATTGCCTTTATCAACATGAAAAACTCCGAGAAGGAATTCGGCCAGGTGCGGGTCTGGGGGACCATCGGCTGGATCTTCGCCGGACTGCTGCTTTCTGGCTGGCGCTACCTGGGGAGCGCACCCGGTGCAGATACCTTGCTGCTGGCCGGCATCTTTTCGCTGATCATGGGTGTTCAGTCTTTCACCCTGCCGCATACGCCGCCGCAGAAGAACGCAGCCAAACCCTGGGCTTTTCTCGAAGCGCTCAAGATGCTCAAGGACCGCAATGTCCTGATCTTCACCATCATCGCGTTCGTTGTCGCGACCGAGTTGATGTTCTACTATGTTTTGACCGCCCCCTTCCTGGAATCACCGGTCATCGGCGTCGCCAAGCAAAATACGCCCATGGTGATGGTCATCGCCCAGGCCGCCGAGATTCTGGTGCTGGCTTTCATGCTGCCCTGGGCGCTGCCCAAATACGGCATCCGAACGGTGTTGACCATCGGCATTCTCGCCTGGCCGTTGCGTTATATCATCTTCGCGATCGGTTCGCCCTCCTGGCTGGTGATCGCCTCCCTCGCTCTGCATGGTTTTTGTTTCGTTTTTTTCTTCGCCGCTGCTTTTATCTACTTTGACACCATCGCCCCGAGTGATATCCGCAATTCGGCTCAGAGCTTCATCACGCTGGTAACCTACGGCCTCGGCAACTATGTGGGCAGCCTTTTTGCCGGCTGGATCAAATCCCTCTTCACGAGCCCCGAAGGCTTGACCAACTGGACCCATGTTTTCCTGGTGCCCTGCGCCCTGACCATCCTTTGCGCTATCGCCTTCCTGGCCTTTTTTAAGGTGGACAGCCGCAAGCAGAAAACGCAAGCGATCGAGGCTTGAAAGAATTACAAATTCCGGAGTCTATCATGGTAAAAAAAGCACTGGGGGTTGGTTTTATCGGTGGCGGATTTGTGGCGCAGTTTCACATCCGCTCCTGGGTGGGCGTGCGCAACGCCGATATCAACGGCATCGTCGCCAAGACGACCGCTGAAGCCGAACAGGCGGCGGCCCTGATCCGGACCCTCGACCTGGGGGAGGGCAAAATCTACAAGAATATCACAGAAATGGTGGCCGATCCCGGCATCGATGCCATCTGGATCTGCGCCCCCAACTTCACCCGGGTCGAGATCATGGAGGAGATTGCCCATGCGGTCCTCAGCGGCCGCGGCAAGCTGATCGGGGTTGCCTGCGAAAAACCGCTGGGCCGAAACGTGCGCGAGGCTCAGGCGATGGTCGACTTGGCGAAAAAAGCAGGCCTGCTGGACGGTTATCTTGAGAATCAGATCTTTTCGCCCACGGTCATTCGCGGCCGCGAGATCGTCTGGAAGCGCGGCGCATCGGCCACCGGCCGTCCGTATCTCGCCCGCGCCTCGGAGGAACATGCCGGACCACACATGCCCTGGTTCTGGGAGGGCGAGTTGCAAGGCGGCGGCGTACTCAATGACATGATGTGCCACTCGGTCGAGACCGCCCGCTATCTGCTCACGCCGCCGGGGGCCCCGCGCAACGTCCTCATCCCCAAAAAAGTGACCGCCTATACCAACTGTCTCAAATGGCAGCGGCCGCCCTATGCTCGCCACCTGGCCGAGTATAGCCAGGGCAAGCTTGATTATACCAACCGGCCTTCCGAGGATTTCGCCCGTTCCCTGATCGAATACCATGATCAGGATGGGCACCAGGTCGTCGTGGAAACCACCACGTCGTGGTGTTTCGTCGGCGCCGGCCTGCGCCTCTCAATGGAACTCCTCGGTCCCGAATACTCCATGCAGGTCAACACCCTCGATACCGGCCTCAAAGTCTTTTTCAGCCGTGAGGTAGCGGGCCGATCGGGCGAGGATTTGGTCGAGAAACAGAACGCCGAGATGGGGCTGATGCCGGTGGTCGCAAACGAAGGGAATGAGTACGGCTATGATATCGAGGACCGCCACATGGTCGAGGCTTTCCTGGCAGGAAAGCGCCCGGAGGAGACCTTTGAGGACGGCCTCGAGGTGACCAAGCTGCTGATGACGGCCTACATGAGCGCCGAGCAGGAAAAAGTCATCCCCTTCCCGCCGCCGGGCATCAGTGAATACATCCCCCCTGTCGCCCGCGGCCAATGGAACCCGGGCAAAAAGTAAAAGCGGACTTTTGATCGACGAATGGAGAAAAACATCATGACACGACCTTTCTGGATGCTATTCCTTCCCCTGCTGTTATCGGTCACCCTCCCCCTCTTCGCACAGGAGGAATGCGGCGTTTACAAAGAGGTCCGCATCAAAAAATTTAAAATCTCGATGCAGACCTACACCTTCCGCAAGTTCACCTTCGCTGAGGCGCTCGAAAAAACCCGCGAACTGGGCATCCGGTACGTTGAGGCTTACCCGGGGCAGCGCTTGAGCAAGGATCTGCCCGAGAAAGCGATCTTTGCACATACCATGACCGATGAGCAGATGGCCTGGGCCAAAAAGGAACTTGAGAAGAACAGCTTGACCCTGGTGGCCTACGGCGTGGTCCACTTTGACAGTACCGAACAGTCCATGCGCCAGGTTTTCGATTTTGCCCGCAAGATGGGCATCCAGGTGATCAATACCGAGCCGGACTTCCAGGACTGGAAGCCTCTTGAAAGGATGGTGCAGGAATACAATATCAAGGTTGCGATCCACAACCATCCGCTGCCGAGCCGCTTCGCCCTGCCGACCACGGTCCTCGCCAAGGTCAAGGGACTCGACCAGCGCATCGGTTCGGGCATGGACACCGCGCACTGGATGCGCTCCGGCTGGGAGCCGATCAAAGCGATGCAGCTCTTGCGCGGACGCATCGTCCATGCCCACCTCAAGGATCTCGATCTTTTCAACGATCCCCAAAAAGCCAAGGACGTCCCCTTCGGCAGCGGCAAAGCCAATATCCACGACATCCTGGCTGAGTTCACCCTGCAGGATTATGACGGCTACCTCTCCATTGAGCATGAGCGCGAGGACGAATCCGCCAACCCCTCCCCCAATATCGCCAAGGGGTTGGAGTATATCAAGAGCATCACCTACTTCCAGGACTATCAGCAGCTGCTGCCTCGCTGGGAGGGCAACTATTCCAAGCACGGCTGGAACCATTATGGGCCCGGCTATTTCCTGCTGGATGAGAAGCGCGGCGAGCTGACCG
This sequence comes from bacterium, assembly GCA_035419245.1. NCBI lineage: Bacteria > bacterium. The sequence continues at coordinate 49,535 of DAOLSP010000012.1, forward strand.
GACAGGGTGGTATGGGCCTGCTTTGGTACAGTGCGAAAAAGTACCGCGATTTTATTCTCGAGCTGGATTACAAATGCGACGAGGTCTTTACCAATTCGGGCGTCTTTTTACGTGTCCCCGAGATGCCGGTCAGCGACGACTACATATACCATTCCTTTGAAATCCAGATCGACGATGCCGGAACCGGGATTCACCAGACGGGTGCGGTCTATGACGCGGAAGCGCCCAAGGCGTTGCCCTTCAAGGAGCCCGGCCAGTGGAACCACTACAAGATCAGCTTTGTTGGCAGTCGGATCACGGTCGAGCTTAACGGCATACTGGTGAATGACTGGAAGGCCGAGCCGCGCGGCAAGATCAAATCCTTTGCATCGGAAGGCTATATCGGTTTGCAGAACCACGACAGCCGCGCGCCGATCCATTTTAGGAATATTTTTGTCAAGGAATTATAGCAGGAAGGTTTAATGTCCGGTCACGCGGATGGCGCCAACAGCGTCGATCTTTCGATCATCATCCCGGTCTGGAACGAACGTCGAAAGATCGGCAGCGACATCCGCGCGGCCGCAGAGTTTTGCCAACGTCACGGCCGCCGGGCTGAAATCCTGGTGGCCGATGACGGCAGCAACGACGGTACGGCTGAGGCCGCCGAGGCCTGTGCCCCCCTGGCGGGGTGCGAGTTGCGTGTGCTGCCTCTTTCCCCGCACCGTGGCAAGGGGCATGCGGTGCGCCAGGGGATGATCGCATCCCGCGGCCGGCTGATACTCTTCATGGACAGCGGTGGATGCATAGCCTGGGAGGAGATCCAGCGCGGCATCCACCTCATTGAATCGGGCGCCTGCCGTATCGCCCACGCCTCGCGGCGCCTGCCTGGCAGCCGTATTCTCCGTCCGCAAAGCCTCCCCCGCCGCGTTTGCGCTTTTCTTTTCCGTCATCTGCTCGCCCGCCTGCTCGGTCTGCCACGTACCCTGACCGACACGCAGGCGGGGCTCAAACTCTATGCCGGCGAGACCGGCCGCTGGCTCTACGCAGCGTGCAGCACAGATGGATTCCTCTTCGATGCCGAGATCATCCTGCGCGCACAGCAGGTCGGGCTGGTTATCCGCGAATTCCCGGTGAGCTGGCGCGCTGATCCCGACAGCCGCCTGCGGCTGCACCGTCAACCTTTCAGCCTGCTCCGCGATGCCATCCGCCTCAAAATCCGGCTGCACCGGGAATTTGCAGCCCGGCCGCACTAAGCCTTGAGGTTGCGCCCCGCACGCCAGCCGTACAAACCGTAAAAGGCGATATAGGAAAAGGCTACCATCGGCACGATGAAGGAGAACTGGATCCCGGCCCGATCCGCGACCCAGCCCTGCAGCGGCGGCAGCAACGCTCCCCCCAAAATCATCATCACCAGCAGGGATGAGGCCTGGCTCTTGAAGGCGCCGAGTCCCTCAATGGCCAGCGAAAAAATGTTCGACCACATCACCGAGCAGAAGAGGCCAACAGCGAGTATGGTCCATTGAGCCGTGGTACCGCTGGTGGTCATGCCGGTTAGCAGCAGGACGATGATCACCCCGCTGAAAAGGGCCAGCATGCGGTGGGCGCTGTTCTCGCCCAGATAGAAGGCGCCGATGAGGATGAGAAGAAACAATCCATAGTGCAGGGCTTCATGCCATCCGGAAAGGCCCAGGATCACGAAAAAGGCAAGGACGGGGATGCCGGCAACGAGGAGATTTTTCTTGCGCTTCTCCATGTCGCTGAGGGCAAAGGCGCCCATGAAACGCCCGATCATCAGCCCGCCCCAATAGAAAGAGAGGTAGCGGCTGGCGGCCTCATGCGGCAGACTCCCTAGCCTGGGCGTGCCGAGGAAGTTGATAATGGCGCTGCCGACTGCGACTTCACCTCCGACGTACATCAAGATGGCGATCATACCGAGGACAGTATGCGGGTGTTGGAGGGCGCCGGCGCCGCGGGTAACCTGCTCGGCGTTGGAAAAATTGGGCAGGTGGATGAATTTAAAGATAACCGCCAGCACAAGGAAAACCGCCGCAAAGCAGAGATAGGGGGTCTTGACGGCGTCGGCGCCATGGATGCCGGGGTGATTGAAGACCTTGAAGATGAGATAGCCGCCGATGACCGGTCCAATGGTGGTGCCCAGGGAATTGAATCCCTGAGAAAGATTGAGGCGGCTGGAGGCCGTGCGTTCCGGGCCGAGAATGGTCACATAGGGATTGGCGGCAATCTGCAACATGGCAAATCCCAGCCCAACGATGAAAAGGGCGACCAGGAAAAAGGTGTAGGAGAGCATCAACGCGGCGGGATAAAAGAGAGCACTGCCCAAAGCGGAGACGACCAGGCCGATTACGACACCGTTTTTATAGCCGAGGCGATTGATCGGATCACCCGAAGTGATCGAAATGGTATAGTAAATCAGGGCACCAATGGTATAGGCACCGAAAAAAGCGAACTGAACCAGCATGGCCTGGAAATAATTGAGGGTGAAGGCCTCCTTGAATCGCGGAATGAGAATGTCATTCCAAACAGTCATGAACCCCCACATGAAGAAGAGGATGGTCATCATCGAGAAAGGACCGCTGTATTTTTGTTCGCTTCCCGTCCCTGGGAGTGGCGCCATGGTGGTGCTGCCGGTCATACTGCTCTCCTTTTGTCTGCTTTTAGCTATTCACAAAATGTCCCTAAAAGTAACGATAATCCCATGGATTTTCAAGATGAATCTCCACATGGAGAGAAAAATCTTGAAATCCCGCGTTGAAACCCGTACATTTCACAACTCTGTCCCGAAGCTGCATCACTTTCCGGAGGTTCCATGATTTCGATTCCAGCCCGCCTGACGCATCCCGCATCGTGGCTTTTGTTGGCCGCAGCCGTGTCCATCATACCCGCCCTGCCCGATCCGTCTGTAATCGCCGCTGTCCAGAACCTGGCACCCCAGAACGCCGGCTTTGAGCAAGCGCTGCCGCAGGGCATCCCCGGATGGCATCCCGATTCGCTCTCACGGACGGCTTGCAGCCTCGAGTCCGCAAATGGCCACAGCGGAGCGGGCAGCCTCTGCATCCGCCATGCAACCCCGCGCCAGTCGGCCATCTATTCCGATCCCCTGAGTCTCGAGGTGGGCAAACTCTACCGCCTGAGCGGCTGGATCCGGACCGAACGGGCCTTGACCGACTCCGCGCAACACTATCCGACGCCGGTACCGGCTTGCCTGCGCATCTCCTCCATGCCGATCACGTCGTACTCCCGTCCTGTGGGCGGCGACCAGGGCTGGCAGCGCAGTGAGGCCATCTTCTTTGCCTCCCAGGCTAGCGACCGCATCGAGCTACACCTCGGCTACCGCGGAGGCGCAAGCGGCACAGCCTGGTTCGACGATATCGAAGTTACGCCGGTCGATGATATCACCGAGTTCGTCCCCGCCGAACGCATCCGTCGGCATGGCAAAGCCTTCCGCTTCGAAGAGCAGGGATGGACGTTCCTGCATATCGAAGGAGCGGCCTACCCGCGCGGTTTTCAATACGGCACGCTCGTCGCCCAGGAGATCAAGACCTTCATCAACAAGCTGGCCATCAGCCGCAACAAGGACAACCCCGCTATGGCCTGGCGCGATCTGCGCAGCCAGGTTGATCTGCTCTTCCTGCGCAAATATAAGACGGAATTCCTCGAAGAGATGCAGGGCATCGCCGACGGCGCAAAAAAGGAGGGTGTGACGCTGTTCGACCGCCCCATCGAACTGCTCGACATCGTCACCATCAACTCCTATGTTGACCTCTCGTACGCCTACGATGCCGTGCGCACGACCCCGCACGCGCTCAGCGGACAGCGTTTCAAGGGCCCGGAAGACCAACTCGATCTTCCGGAACGGCTTCACAAGTGCTCCTCATTCCTGGCCAACGGTTCGGCGACCGAGGACCACCGCATCGTCTTCGGGCAGCTCTTCATGTGGAACGGCTATATGGGGCCGGAATGGGATCTCATCGTCGATCTGGTGCCGGAAAAAGGGCAGCGGCTGGTTTACGAGACTTTCCCGGGCGGGATCCATTCCGGCGCCGACTTTTATATCAACGAGAGCGGCATCATGATCGGCGAGACCACTGTCAGCCAAACGCCATGGAATCCGGAGGGCACTCCGCAGTCCAATCGTATCCGCCTGGCCGCGCAATATGCGCGTTCGATTGACGATGTGGTCAAGCTGCTTACCACGCACAACAACGGCATGTATACCAATGACTGGCTCATTGGCGATTGCAAGAACGACGAGATCGCCGTCTACTGCCTTGGCACCAACACCGCCAAACTCTGGCGCAGCAGCAGGAATGAGTTCTACGATGGACAGAAGGACTGGTACTGGAGCGACAACAATCCCAAATCTCTCGACATCCGCAAAGAGTACATCGCCAATCCCGACAACGCCCCCTTCGATCTCGGCTTTCGCCCCTGGGACCGCGATATGGCGTTTTTCCGCTTCTACGAGGCCAACCGCGGCCGGATCAATGCCCGTGTCGGCATGGAGTTGATCGGCTCCTCCCCCACCAACCGGCCCCATGCCTGCGATGGCAAGATCACCACCTCGGCGATGGCCGAAAAGATGATGTTCATGGCCCATTATGGCAAAGTGACCTACCGCGAGCAGTTCATCAACGAGAACGGGCGCATCCCCGATCTACCGATGGCCATCCCGCGCCTCAGCCTGGGATATACCACCTTCGCACCCTTGACCCTGACGCGCATGATCGCGGATCTGCAGCGCCCGCTTGCCCCCGCGCCGGCCCCATCGGTCCTGGAAACGGCTGAAGTCGACTCCTTCTACCAGTTCCCTACCGATCTGCTCTGGGCCAATACAGTCTATCCCGCTTCGCCGGCCGAGAACTGGCTTGTCAGCGGCACTGCGGCCTACTGGCAGATGCTCAACGCCCTGCCGAAGGATGGCGGCAAGGCGCGTACCCAGTTGTGCAACGATCTCGCGGAGCTCAACTGCCGCCTCCTCTATACCCAATCGCGCGAAGGGACCCTGGCGCCGGTTCAGGCCCGGGAAAACTATCATCAAACCAAATATTACTACATTCCGCGCAGCCGCGGGACGTTCTTGCTGCATCAGCTGCGTCTACAGTTGGGCAACCTGAAATTCTCAGCACTTATGAACCGTCTGCATGACGCTCACGCCAAAAAGGAGATCACCAACGCCCGGTTCATCGAAATGGCCCGGGAAGCGGGCGGTCCGGCCGCGGTGGAGGTGATCGAGCAGTGGATCCAGCGTGAAGACCTCCCCGATCTGATGCCCTCCTGCCGGGTTACAGGAACCGACAGCCTCTGGCATCTGACCCTGCGGGTGGAGCAAAAAGGCCGTCCGTTTCTGCTGATCGGTACGGTGCGTATCCGCACGTCCGGGAAGACCTTCTGGAAAAAGATCGAGTTGCGCGAGGCACAGCAGGAGTGGGATTGGCCGCTTTCCGGGAAGCCTGTGGAGGTGATCCTCAACGCCGGCAATGATTTTCCCATGGAAAACGACCGTTTCTACACCTTCAGTAATTTCTACGACGACTGGGACCATAGTCTGGTCGTCTATGGCACGACGCGCCAGATCGAGGCCAACCATACCCTCGCCCTGCGCTTCGCCAAAGCGGCTGCCGACCGCATCACCGAGACCACCCTGCCGGTGCGCAAGGATTGCGAATTCTCTGTGGAAGATTTCAGGGATCATGATGTCATTTTGCTGGGCGGGCCTGACGACAATGAGTGTACTAAACGGATCGGTGAGAGATGCGGGCTGGAGCTAGGTAATGGCCTTTTCCAATGGCAAGGCAAGACCTACACGGCCACGAATGAAGGCTTGGCTGTGGTGCTGTCCAATCCCTACAATCCACAGCGCATGGTAACCCTTCTGGCGGCCAACAGTGCCCTGCAGCTCTACCAGATGGCGAAGGCACTGCCGCGCTTTCCGCAGTGGGCGCTCTTCCGGGAGGATCAGATCGTTGAAAAAGGGTATCATGAACTCGGGATAACGGCAAAGCTTGAATAATTTATACTTCCAGTCAATTTACAGAAGAAAGCCTTATCAAGGGATCATCGTCTTTCAGGAAAATTCGTCTTATCTGAGTAGCAGGGCTTTTTTCACAGAGGTGAATTGCTCTGTTTTCAACTGATAAAAATAAATGCCCGCCGCCAGCATCCGGGCATCCCAGATGGTTCGATACACCCCAGCGGGGTAATCCTGCTCGACAAGGTGGATTACATCCCGCCCTAGCACATCAAAAACACTAATATTCACTTTGCTTCTTACAGGAATGGCAAAGATAATGGTTGTGGAGGCATTGAAGGGATTGGGATAATTCTGTTCAAGGCTGAACGCACTTGGCTGCTCCATTTCCTCCAATACGTGTGTGCGGATATTAGCTTGTGCCCAAAAACCGGAATGCAGGATATGGTATTGATCCTGCTCTTGTCCGCTCAGCCCCTGTCCAATTGTCGCCGTCGAAAGATATTTTCCATCAGTCATCCTTCCTGCTCCACTACCAAAAACACTGTTGTGAATTCTATATTGGGGGAAGGCTGTTGACGTAACTGTTACTAATAGAAGCATCGCTTTCAGTATTACATTACAAGTCTTCATGGAATAATCCCTCATTTTTTTGGGGGGGTATAGGACTGCCCTTTCTTCAGTCTTTTTTAATTACTGCTCGACGTGATCAATCCCTAATTCCTCCGTCTTACCCGATTCTCGTGGGTAAAGGTATTTGCCGCGATCGCTGGCCTTTTTATCTACTTCTGGCACAATACGATGGGCTTGCGCGAACGCATCATTTCGGATACCTGTAACCTGCCAGCTAACTTCAAGTTTGGCTGTACCGCCGCCGATTTTGAAACGGTTGCCGTTTATTTTTACTGCCACATAGACTGGTGCGTAGCTGCCAAGGCAAGTCAGTTGATAACGAAAATCCTTGTTCAATGCTTCAAGATAATCGGGCAAATCCACCCAGGCTTCACCATTTTCATCCAGTGTCACAATGCCATTGTAAATGTTCATCATATCCGGACTCTCCACAAAGGAGTGCTGTAAGTATCTGTTCTCCGGATCCAATGGATGGTCGATTTTAAAAGCGCCACCTCCTTTCGTCAATATGCCGGTGATATTTACATTTCCGCTGAAATAGCCGGCATAATCCCCTCCTCCCGTTTTTTCACCATAAACGGCCGTGCCGGTATTGCTCGATCCATAGACACCGCGGCCGCTGTTGCTGGTTCCCGAGACGCCTGTGCCACTGCTGCTAGCACTGCCCCCAATCCCAGTACCTGTGCTGCTCCAGCCGCTCGCGCCATAATTAGCGTAGCCGATGGCTCCGCCGTTTCCACTACTGTTCTCACCATATACTCCATAGCCGTAGCCAGAAGCATAACCATAAAGGCCGGCAGCAACCGAGCTTGATCTGCCACCCTCAAGCTTCTTTACCGAAATTGTCGTACTGCTGAGAATATCTTGACCGGCAATCGAACCATTTTCAATCTTGGCTGAATTGATGGCATTATCCTGAATCATGGTATTGGTAATGCTGGCATTCTGGCCTTCATTCACATACAAGCCATCGGTGAAGGAAGTGTTCAATGAGACGGCATCAGCAGAGACTAAAATACCGGCACCGGCGCCTACATCCAGATTGGAATCGCCGCTCAGGCCGCCGCCGGTCAATCCAGCGCCTGCGCCAACCGCTGTTATATCACCTGAAGATGCAGGAACTGCCTGCCAGCTCCCAATCCCATTGGCATCAGCGGTCAAGACGTATCCTGGTGCAGCCCCTGGCGGCATCTTAAAGCCGGTCATTTGCGCCATCCCGGCGATGTCCAGTCTTTGAGAGGGTGAATTGGTGCCAATTCCAACATAGTTGTTCGTTTTTTCAAGGTGCATCAATGTAGCCGTGCCGCTCATCAGATCAATATCATCCCCACTCAGCAGCTGTAATCCTCCACCAAGGCCATTGCTGCCGACTATAGTTTGATTAGAGCCCGTGAGAGTGAAAAGCCGTGCAAAGCTGCCGCTGGAAGTCTTCCAATAGATACCGAGACCATTCTCCAGGAAAAAGTCACCGCCACTGAGATGGAGTTTGCTGCCCGGTGAGGTAGTGCCGATGCCGACATTGCCCCCGTTATCAACATAAACCGCGTTGGCGGGGGAACCATCAGCCGCATCGAGCGAATAACCGTCCGGTGGGATAAATGCAAGGTCAGTCGTTTGAACAGTCCCGTCAAGAATCATTGCGCCAGTGACTGAATTGGCTTGTCCTTCGTTGATATATAAGCCATCCGTATAGGAAGTATTGAGCGAAACGGCATCCGCAGTCACGGAAATGCCTAAACCGGCTCCTACATCCAGATTGATATCGCCGCTCAGGCCGCCGCCCGTCAATCCGTTACCAGCACTGATGGCCGAAATATCCGCTGAACTATTCCGCGCAGCAGTGGTCTGCACTGTACCGTCAGGAAATTTAAATCCGCCGGAAGTGGAATAGATCATTCCTGCCACGTGCAGCTTTTCGGACGGAGCTGAAATGCCGATGCCTATTTTACCTTCAACGAATAGATCAGCTTCACCCGTCCCTGACATTTCGAGCTTTAAGGGTGCACTACTCGAACCGGACAATAAAATTTGCGGAATACTAGTAAAGCTGATGTTACCGGCAGTAACTAGGTCACCAGCCTTATTAATGTATGCTCTCACGGCGCCGTCACCTTTGAATTCGGCAATCCTGGATGAAGGGCCTTCCTGATGGGCTACAAATGCCGGCCCTTGCCCTTCGGTCCTGCACTCCAAGGCCGGACTGGTATTATCGGCATTGGCGATGGAAAATGAAGCCGCTTTGCCCAATGCATCGTTAATCGCCTCAAGCGTTGTGCTGGTCGAAGTCAAATTTGTAATGTTGAAATAGGCTGCATGTCCTGTCCCTTTATTGAACGCGTACAAAGCATGCCCGGAACCACTTGCACTGATGCGCATGCCAAGGGTGCTACCAGGATTGTCGGAGATGAATTCACCTGCTAGCCCATCCCCCGTATTGGTAAGGGAGAACGCAGGAGTTGAGGATGTCACCATGCCAGAATAGGGCAATTTAATATCGCCAGGGCCGGCGTCGACCTTGGCCGATATCCTCAATGTATCACCTGTCGATGTGATTGTGATATTCTCTCCAGCTTGGAGGGTTACATGGTCGGTCAATGTATTCACACTCCGTACGACTGTTCCCGTTTGTATTTTATCACCGGTGACCGCTCCCGCAGCCAAACTGTCCGCATACAATGATCGCATACTGTAAGCAACAGCATTAAGGGGAATGAGCGGCTGCATTTCCAACCCACCATTCACTGTTATACCCAGACAGTAGGGCTCATCAAACGAGAGTTCCAGAGGAACAATCTGCCCCAAACTCACATTAAAGATTCCATCTTGTACAAGCACTTGCTGTGATTCAGACCATAGAGGAGTACTTGTTGCTGCGCAGCGATAAAAGGTGAAGGTAAAAGTAGTTGTATCTGATATGGCCCGGCCATTGGCATCAGTCAACCTGCCTTGGTAACTGATTAGTCGAGGTATTTGTGCAAATCCTGTTGGTACAGTGACCATCACCAACAACATGCCGGCGGAGAGCAATTTCCCAATCCGCATATGTACCTCCTATAATTAGAATAACAGCTGACTATTCTGGCAAGATCCGAGAAGAGCGAGAAAAGTAGGGGCGACAGTGGGTGCAGTCCATGGAGAGGCAAAACCGCGGCAGTGATCGATAATGCGCATCAACGCTGTACGTATTAATCAACTATCCCTGCTATCATCAATCGTAACACAGAATAAAAAAAGGCCTAAATTAATTCGGATGAATCAATTTAAGCCTGTTTTTTCAATAGAATCCCTTCCCTTACCACCCTATAAAAACATTATAGCGAACGACTAAATAAAAAACAAGTAAAATATCAGGATTCTAATGGGAAATTATGCCGGATGACACTTCGGCCGTCGTCCGTGCGGGAGAGCAACAACAGGCCGATGCCAGAGGTATTGGCGATACACTTCAGGGCAGTAGCATGGGCCATTACCATAAAGGCCGTGGAGAAGGCATCGGCAACTGCCGCAGCAGGGGCAGTCACCCAGGCAGCCAGGGTGCCAGTGGCCGGCTTTCTCGTGCGGGGGTCGATGATATGCCGTCCCTTTTCGACGCCTGAAGCTCCCATCGCTCTATCAATGAGGTCGAACTGCGCCAGAACCTTCACCCGGTTCAGGGGATGATGCAGAGTCACCGGCCAACCGGAACGTCCCGGCGCATGACCGCGAGCTGCCACCGAACTGGTCCCGCCGTGAAGAAGAAAATTCCTTATCTCCCACTCTTGCAGACGCTCGACCATCCGATCGACAGCATACCCTTTGCCGATGGCGCCAAGATCAACCTGAACCATTGCATCTTTGCGCACGGTCATCCCTGTTTCAGAGAGATGGAGGTGATTCATCCCTGTCGGCATCAACAGCGCTTTTATTCTGCGGCCGATTTTTCCCCTTATGGTGAACTCCGGAAGCCACAGATCCTTGAGCACCCCCACGGTGACATCGAAGGCTCCGCGGGAGGCAGCACAAAGGTCATTGGCCTGACTGAGGCATGCGAAAGTGTGCTCGCCGAGCGGCAGGGCTTCTCCCAGCGCCAGGGCGTTAAGGCGCGCAATATCGCTGTTGGGATCATAGCGGCTCAGCTCCGCTTCGATCTGTTCGAGCAAACGGAAGGCTTCCCAAGCCGCTTGCCCGGCATATATGGCATCCCTATGGTGCATGCATAGGACGAATTCGGTCGCCATCGCCTTGCTGGAGAAATGGAGAAATTTGTTGTCCATAGCAGGGCCGGCCTTATTTTGCTTCAATTCCCTCTGTCAGGGGCTGAGTACCAGCGGACGGATCAAGGAGATCGTGGAGATCCTTGCGGATATAGCCATGCAGTTCCTGCCCGGGCCGGAGTTCGGCGTATCCGCGCCAGAGAGGCAGATAGAGATTGCGCTGACCCGGGGGCGGTATTTCATAGAGCAGGTGCTGCAGGAGTGGCTCCTGCTCAGGCGAGATCAGGATGAGGGGCGCTGGCGACAGGCTCTCGTCCAGCCGGTCGTACCATCCTATATTCGGCATACGGCGCAAGGTCCAGGGCAGGGGCCAATATTCGTCGCCCGTCACAGCCACCTGCACCGGGGTTCGGAGCCCCTCCGGGGCCGCTGCGGCCGCCGTTTTGACCGCGGAGGTGATCCGCGCCAGATCAGGGCCAGGGTGGGCGTAGACCCAGGGATTTCCCGGATCGCTGTCCTGCCGTTGGTTGAGAAGCACGGCCTGGCGGCTGATTAACAGGCTGCAGATGATAACTGAAAGATAGAGCGCAACTTGCCATTTCTTCGTCTGTTCAAGCCATTGCCTCCATCCCAAACCGGCAATGATCAGAAAACAATAATAAAACGCCAGGGCATTCCAGGGGGTTTTGTAGGGGAGCAGGGAATAGAGAATACAGAGAATTAAGGTAAAACTGCAGATGAACCTTGTTGTTATCGATCTTGCCGAATTTTGTCCCCGCGAATCTCTAGCCGACCAGAGCCCAGCGGCCAGGAAGGGCGCGATCCAGATCTCGCTCCACCAGGGATGGCCCGGTTCGTGATGCCAAAACAGCAGATTGAAATAATAATACCAAGGCTGGGTGTGCAGGGTTTGGCCGGCACCACGGTGTAGATATCCGTTGTAAGCGCGAAAGCTGTCCAACAGACCCTGTGGATGAGTGAATCCTGCGGTAAAAAAAAGAGCAGAAACCAGGAGGGCAGCGGCCAAAGCGAGCAGGAGGTCGCGCCCGTGCAGGGAGACGTGCGGGCGCTCCCGCAGCCAGACAACCATTGCCGCTGACGCGGCAGCCACGATGAGCACGATATCGGTCTCCTTGGTGGCGTGCAGAAGTCCCAGCGCCCCGCCAGCGCCCAAAGCCCAGGCCCAATGCCGCTGCTGCAGATAGCGGCCGGCGCAAATCAAAGCGAGCATACCGAAAAAAACGAACAGGACTTCCTGGATATAATAGCGGCTGTAGAAGACCTGCATTGGTGAAAGGGCGATCCAAAAACCGGCAGCGAGGGCGGCTGGCCGGCTGATCAAGGGAGCAAGCAGCAGGGGCAGGAGGACGAGGCTGAGACCGAAACTAACAGCCACAAGGCGCAGGGTGGCCTCATCCAACTCCTCCAGGGAGGACTGGCCGCGCAGCCAGGCTGGAATCAGGGTGAAATAATAGAGGGTGGGGCCATGGTATTCCTGGGCGTCGTAGGTGTAGCTCCCCTCCTGCAGCAGGACTGCGAATTTGACCGCATGCACGGCTTCATCGGTGTGCATAGGCCGGTGCTGCAGCCGCGGCAGGCGCAGCACGGCTGCCAGCAGGAGGATAAAACACCATGATGCAATAAATGTTGAGTTTTTCCGCATACTCTTCCAATGCAAATGCCCTCCCCTTTTCTGGGAGGGCATTTTGAAAGGTTGACTCTGCTATGAGCTGAATTGCCCTGCAACGCTACTTGACCGGCAGACCGTAGATCTCCACCTCGGTATAATGGTTCAGGTCATTGCCGGTGTTGCCGTTGCTGTAGCAGCGCACATAGCGCCCGATAATCCCCTTGGCATCGATCAGCTTGCCTTCCGCGGTCTCGATATAGTTCTTGTCGTTGCCGGCGCCCAGCTTGGCGGTGTTGTCGTGGTCGTTATTGAAGATAGTTTGAACGCCGGATTTGAAAGCCGGATCATCCGAAACCTGAACGACCACGTCGAAATATACGCTGGGCTGTTTGTGATAGTGCCAGAGGACGACCGCATAGATCGTATGTCTGGCCTTGAGATCGATGGTCACCTGCTGTACGAAGGGGCCGAGCTCCACATAGCTGCCGTCTTCGGCCTCCTTGTCGCCATCGGTGATCATTGCCAGTTCACCGATCACCGGCTGCATGTCGCTCGAGGTGACGGGCTTATTGAGGGCCACATTGATCGTCCCGGCAGGAGCGAGGAATGGTTCGCGCGGACGGCCGAGGGGCTTCTCGAGGTTTGGCACCTTGAGGTTTTGCGGCGTGCCGATGAATTTGGGTTTGGGTAGTTTGATGGTGACGGGCTTGAGATCCTGGGCCATCGCAGCCGTCGCCAGGATGAAAACCAGGATGCCAACGATGAAACGGTATATTTTCACGGACTTCATTGCCTCTTTCTCCGGTTGGATAAGCTACTTCTTCCTCAACTTGAAGAAAATCCGGTCTATTCCTGTGATCTGCTGTGTCGGGATGGCGATCAGGACCAGCAGCGCCGCCAGTTCCACCAGATTCTTGTTGATGATCAGGTAATGGCCCTCCATGGGAATACTGTAAAAGAGCCCGATGAAGGGCGGATTGCAGGCGTAATAGAGCAGGATGAGCGCAATACCGCCGATCGCAGCCAGCCTGGTAAAGCATCCCATGATCAAGCCGAGGCCGATCAGAATAAGGCCCCAGATGTTCAGCGTATTAACGACGGAGAGTAGCGCGGCGTTCCGGGCCAGGGCGTGAAATAAACCGGCGAATATCCACTTGGATTCCATCAGAAAGCCATAGGCCGACCAGTTGCCTTTGAGGAGCTTGGCCAGTCCTTCATAGAGGAAATGCCAGCCGATGACCATGCGCATCACCGTCAGGGTGATCCACTGAAAAGTGGACAGGCGGGTCTCATTCATCAGATTTTGAATTCCTCCGGGCTGAATTCGAGCGTCCTTTTGGCCTCCACCGCTTCATTGACCTTGAGCACGGCGACGGCGGATTCATAGGCCACCTCGGGGGGGCAGTTGAGGGTGTCCTTGCCGCGCACGGCATTGAAGAAATTTTCAAGATGGGGTTTGTGGTAGGGATCGCTGAAGATGACCGGGATCTTGTGCTCGTCCGGCGAGATGGTCTCGCGGACATCCAGGCTCTCGCTCTCCTGCTCCGCTTTCACCTCGAGCAGCCGTGGTTCGGTGAGGTAGCCCAGGCGTACCCATTCATCCCAAGAGGGCGCATTGGTCTTTTCACGGTAGACGGCGCCCTGACCGGCCGATTCGGAGATCACCAAGGTGCCCTGATCGCCCATAAACTGCTCGAAATAGCCGAGACTGCCGTTGGTGGTCGTGGTCTTGTAATGGGCGCGGACGATCCCTCGGGGGGTGTCATACTCGTAGGTCGCCAGCACAGTGTCATACCACTCGTGGGTCTCTTTGGGATAATAATCGGTGCCGCCGCTGGCCATGACGGACCGGGGATTGGCGCCGAGGAACCAGGAAAAGATATCGATCTGGTGCGAGCCGAGATCGACGATCGGGCCGCCGCCCAGTTTTTTATACCAGCGCCAGTTGCAGAACTGCGCCATGGAGTCAAAACCGTATTGGCGCAACAGGGCTTGCGGGATTTCGTATTTTTTCGGCCATCCCAGATCGGGTGCGGCGGAACGGTTCCACTGCGCATAGGCGGTCGCCGGCCGGCCGAGGAGCCCGCATTTCTGCAGAAGAATGTCGTGGCAAAACAGATAACGCGGATTGCTGCGGCGCTGGTGGCCGATCTGCAGCAACTTTCCGGTTTGGCGGGCGGCCAGGACCATACGCCGGGCGCCTTCGAGCGTATTGGACATCTCCTTTTCGCAGTAGACATGAAGACCGGCCTGGAGACAGGCAATGGTATGATCGGCATGCCAGAAATCGGGGGTGGCGATGACAACTGCATCCAGCACCTTCTCCTTGTCGAGCATTTCGCGGTAATCCTGGTAAAGGGCCGGTTCGTGGCCATATTTTTTCAGGAGGTTGCCGGCGCGCTTGAGATTGTACTCGGCCCAGATGTCGCAGACCGCCCGGAATCGCAGTCCGGGGATTTTGAGCATGGAGTTCAGCAGGACGCTTCCCTGCGCGCCGACTCCCAGCAGGGCGACGTTCAGCTCTGCGGGGGCCTCCCCGCCGGCGACGGCCGCGGCCTTGCGGGCCCTCGCCGCCCGGCGGAAGGATTCCTGTCGCAGCGCCGCCAGAGCAAAGGCCCCGAGGACCGGGACCCCCGCCAGACCCTGAAGGAAATCCCTGCGGCCGATCTTTTTTCCCGCTTTCGCTTCGGAGGGGGTCGTTTCGTTCTTGGTGCTTTCTTCTTTCATGGATGGAGCCCTTTACAGCGTCCAGCCTTCGCGATAGCTCTTGGTGAGCAGTGGGTTGGCATCGGCATAATTGATGAATTGGCCGTTGACGGCGTCATATTCGAGCAGCAAGTTGGCCTCCTTGCAGCGCACCGCCACGCAACCCAGCAACATGGTTTCGGTGAGGGGGCCGGCGTAGCTGAAATCGGTGAAGGACTTTTTGCCGGCCTTACAGGATTCGATCCAGTCTTCCATGTGCCCCTTGACGCGCGGGATCTTCTTTTCCGGCCGGGTGTATTCCTGCATCCGGGTTTCAGGGATCAATCGCGGACTGGAACCGTACTCGCTGCTCATCAGAATGCCTTTGTCGCCGTAATAAATCACGCCGCCTTTGCCCGAGCCCAATTTGCGCCCGGCTTCGAGTTCCTTGAAGCGCGGCGGGGTCAATCCGCCATCGTACCAGATCATCTTGACCGGAGGAAAGCCGATTTTGGGCTGGATGCCATAGCTTTCCGCCTCGGGATGGCCAGGGCGCTCCGGGAAATAGTAGGTGATGATCTCGGCGGCCGGATAGGAGGTCGATTTCAATTCAGTGGAGGAGGCATGCACGAATTGTGGACGCCCGAGATTGAGGGCCCAGAAGGGATGGTCAATGATATGGGCGCCCATATCGCCGATGGCGCCGGTGCCGAAATCGTACCAGCCGCGCCAGACAAAATGGCAGAGGTCCGGATGATAAGGGCGCCAGGCGGCCGGGCCAAGCCAAAGGTTCCAGTCAAGAGAGGGCGGTACCGAGGGGATCGCCGTCGGCGCCTCCACGCCCTGGGGCCAGATTGGCCGGTTGGACCAGACATGAACCTCACGGACGTCACCGATGGCGCCGTCCCAGATCCATTCATTCATCAACCGAGCATCCTCGGAGGCGTGCCCCTGGTTCCCCATCTGGGTCGTCACGCCCTGGCGTGCAGCCTCTTCGGCCAACAGCCGCGCTTCATGCACGGTGTGGGTCAGGGGCTTTTGCACCCATACGTGTTTTTTCATCTTGAGGGCGATCATGGCGGCCGGGGCGTGCGAATGGTCCGGCGTACTGACCGTGACTGCGTCGATAATTTTTTCGTTCTCCTCGAGCATAACCCGATAATCCTTGTAGCGCTTGGCTTTCTCGAGCATCGGGAGGGCTTCGGGCCGGTTCTCCTTACAGTGATTGAAAAGATCGGCATATTTTTCGTCGTCAACGTCACAGAGGGCGATAATGTTTTCGGTGGCCGCATCCGTAATGTCTGAGCTGCCCTTGCCGCCCACCCCGATGCAGGCGATGTTCAGTTTGTCGCTGGGTGATTTTTTCTTCTCTTTGGCGAAAACCTCGCTGGGGGCCATGGTCAGGGCAGTGGCGGCTGCGGCGCTGCCCATAAGAAAACGGCGGCGTGAGATGGCGCTCTTGGTCGGATTCATAGGATTTGTGCTCTCCTTTGCTTGGGCAAACCTTTCAAAAAGCTTAGCAATTTTTTGGATGATAATCAAGGGAAATGATGGCCAATGAATCGCCAGCAGCGCCCCGTCAAATATCGACAGTATGGTCGATGGTTCGACCAAATCGTCGATAGAGACACCCTCCGCATAGCACTGCCGGCAGAGTCAAGGCCTTTTTCTGATTGATATTACTATACATATAATTATATCAGCTTTCTGGCATGCCGTTTGCAGTAGCCTGGCGAGAAACCGAACGTTCGATCACAAACCCGCATACTCATCATCGTATCACGGAGGTTATCATGAAAACGAGATTCATCGTCCCCTTTATGACAGCGGCTGTGCTGCTGCTCTTCGCCTTCGCCCAGGCACAAACCACAACGCCGCCGCTCCAGCACGGCAACCACTTCGTCGACGAAAACGGCGATGGCTTCAACGACAACGCCCCCGATGCGGATGGGGACGGCATCCCCAACGGGCAGGATCCCGATTACCAGAAACCAGCCGATGGCACGGGCAGCGGCGCCGGCAAAGGCCAGGCCAAAAGCGACACCACCCGACCGGGCAGCGGCCGCGGCAACCGCGTCGGCACCAAGGGTTTTGTCGACGAGAATGGCGACGGCCTCAATGACAACGCACCGGATGCGGACGGGGACGGCATTCCCAATGGTCAGGATCCCGATTACCAAAGGCCGGCCGATGGCACGGGCATCAGCGCTGGAAAGGGTAAGAACGACAGCACCGGACTGACCCGAGGCCGGGGCCGGGGCAGCCGCTTCCACGGCTTTGTCGATGAGGACGGTGACGGGATCAACGACAACCTCCGCGACGCGGATGGAGACGGCATCGCCAACTGCAAGGACAGCGACTGGGTACGGCCGATGGACGGCACCGGCGCCAAAGCGGGCCAGGGCGCTCGCGGCGGCCGGGGATTCGGCAAGGGCACTCCCGGTCAAACCACTGGAAATCCCAGCACCCCCGGCGGAAAGGGTCCTGGGAACCAGGGGGGGCATGGCTCTGCCGGAAATAAAGGCCGATAATGTGCTGTAGCGGCAGCCAGGCCCATTTGTCATACCCTGCAGTCAACGAATCGGGTGGCGGTATCTAAGATGCCGCTACCCTTATTCACCCGAGGACTCTCATGCGTACACGTCTGCTTCTGCTGCTCTTCTTCCTGCGGTTTACAGCGGCCGATGGCCAGATCGGCTTCTCCCTGGAATCCGAGAGCGGCTACAGTTCCAATGCATACGCCAACTTCGCTGCATTACCTGACTATCATTCTACCTTCAACGCCGGACTCACCCGGGACTGGCTTTGTGAAAAAAATGGCATACGCCTCTATTATGATGGCAGCTATACAGCTTTCAAAACCTATGGGGACCGCGACAACCACAGCCACACCCTCGGGACTGCCTGGTACACCTTGCTGGGAGAACGACAACATCGCCTAGACGCCGGTGTCAGTATCAGCAAGCAGTTTCACCGTTCCAATTATCAACTCTATGAGCAGGAACAACTGCAACTATACGGCTCCATGAAATATCATCTCCAGCCACAGTGGTTTCTCTATGCCGGAGGCTCCTGGAATTTGCGCCGTTTCCCCGAGCTCTCTCCTTTTTCCCATTCCCGTGCATTGCTCTATGGTCGCAGCAGCTGGTTCTTTTCGACCGGCACGACATTCATCGCCGAAGCGGATTGGCTGCACAAGTCCTATACCAGTTCGACACAGCTGGAGCAGGCCGATTTTGCAGAAGTCGCAACGGTCGGCGATGGTAAAAGCCAACAGCTGCTTCTTCTCCTGCGGGCTGCCCAGGGTGTAACGCCCAGGATCGGCTTGAGCGCCGAGTTTCAGCTGCGCCACAACCTCGCCAGCAGTACGCGCTACTTGCGAAATACTGAAGGCTTTTATTATACGGACGAGGAACTGTTCGAGGATCATTTTGCTTTTCACGGAGCCGCTGTTCTGCTTACCTACCGGCACACGCTGCCCTGGGAGATGCGCCTGACATTCAGCGCTCGTCGTGAAGAACGGAACTTCGATGACCGCCAGGCGGCCAATCTACTCGGGGAGCCCTTTCCTGATGGCCGTTTGCGTCAGGACCAGCGGACCCTGCTGGCGGTGGAGTGGCAAAAATCCGTTCTAATGAAAGCAGAGTGGATGCCCCTGCTGCTCACGGTCAATTTTTCGTGGCTGAATAACCATTCGAACGATCTATATTACAACTATACAAGTCAATATAGCGGAGTGAATTTCTCCTGGGGATGGTGATTTATTTCATCCCATATTTCTGCAATTTATAGCGCAGATGGCGTTCACTGATACCGAGGGCGCGCGCCGCCCGGCTTTGCACTCCAGTTGCTTCCTGGAGCGCAGCTTGGATGAGTCCCCTTTCAAAGGCCTCCACCCTTTCGGTGAAGGTGCCGCCAGAGATATCAGCAGCTGCAGCAGTGGCGGTTGGCAGGCCAAGATCCTCCGCGCCTATCCATTGATCACGGCTCAGAACGACAGCCTGCTCGATAAGATGCTGCAGCTCGCGTACATTTCCGGGAAAAGGATATTTCATCAGCAAATCCATGGCCTCACGGGTATACCCCTGCATGGGGCGGTTGTTCTCTGCTGCAAACCGGCGTAAAAAGTGCTCGGCTAGCAGGGGAATATCCGTTTTGCGTTCGCGCAAGGGGGGCAATTCGATACGCACCACGTTGAGGCGATAGTAGAGATCTTCGCGAAAAAGTCTGGTTCTGACCAGATCGTCCAGAGAGCGATTGGTTGCAGCGATCAAGCGCACGTCCACCCTGACTGGGCTTGAGCTGCCAAGGCGCTCGAACGCCTGTTCCTGGAGCACTCTCAGCAGCTTGGCCTGGATCGGAAGGGGCATGTCGCCAACCTCATCAATGAAGAGGGTACCGGTATTTGCGGCTTCGAAACGGCCCATGCGCATCCGATCGGCGCCGGTGAAGGCCCCCTTTTCATGGCCAAAGAGCTCGCTTTCAACCAGAGTATCAGGCAGGGCGGCCAGATTAACCGCGACAAAAGGTTTTGCTGCGCGCGGCGAGGCCAGATGAATCGCCTTGGCGACCAGTTCCTTGCCCGTGCCGCTTTCACCCAGAATCAGTACAGTAATCCGGCTCACGGCAGCGCGGGCAGCGATACTCAGGGCCTTTTGCATGGCTTCGGAGCGGGTGAGGATGCCACTGAAGCTCAAGCGTTCCGCCACCAACTGCTGTAGGCGCTGGTTTTCACTGATCAGCTGTTTACGCTCCACAGCCCTGGCAATGGTGAGTTCCAGTTGCCCGAGATCGATCGGCTTGGTGATAAAATCGAGAGCGCCGTTTTTCATCGATTGTACCGCTTCCTCCATCGTGCCAAAGGCGGTCATCATGATCACCTCCAGTTCAGGATTGAGGTTTTTTAGTTCAGTCAGCAATTGGGCGCCATCCATACCGGGCATGCGCAGGTCTGTGAGCACCAGATCGACTGTCTGGAGCCGGACGGCGTTCAGGGCTGTTGCACCGGATTCTGCCTGCAGTGTGGTATAACCCTTTTTTGCCAGAAAGCCGGCTAGGGTGTTGCGCTGAACCGCTTCGTCGTCGACGATCAGGATGGTGACAGGCATCCTCGTTTCCTTGTTTTAGAGATCGGTCAACTTGAAAAATGGCATCACCGGCTCATCGCGCCGGCAAGCTGATGGTGAAGCGGGTGCCTTGACCAGGCTCGCTCTTCACTTCAATGGTTCCCTCGTGCTGGGCGACGATCTGCTGGACAATACTGAGGCCAAGGCCGCTGCCCTCTTCACGGGTGGTGAAATAGAGATTGAAAATCTTCCCGAGGTGCTCCGGTGCGATACCGCTGCCATCATCCTCGATATGGATGACAATCCGCTCCCCCTGCGCCTCGCAGGAGAGGGTAATATGCCCGCCGTTCTCACAAGCCGCCAGGCTATTGCGAACCAGGTTAAGGAGCGCTTGAGTCAGTTTGTCAGGGTCGGCTTGCATTTCGCGAACCTCGCGGCAGTGGCTGGAGAGGGTGATGCCGGAATGCGCTGCTTCGCTCTGCATCAGAGCGGCAACGTGGTTCACCAGCGCATCAAGGCGGGTGGGGATCTTGTTGAGTGGAGCAGGACGGGCGAACTGGAGAAACTGGTTAATGATCTCGTTGATACGCCGGCTCTCCGTGACCAGCATCCCGGTGAGCTGCTGATACTCAACGGTATCCTGGGCAGGAGTAAATTCACGTTGGAGCCGCTGGGCCACCATACTGACAGCATTGAGCGGGTTGCGGATTTCATGAGCGACCCCCGATGCCAGATGGCTGAGGGCCATGAGCCGCTCCTGGCGTTGACGCTGCTCTTCAGCACGGCGGCGTTCGTGCAGATCCCGCAGCAGCACTCCGGCGGTCAGGAGACCGGTCAGCAGCAGTAACAGGGTCGAGAGTCCAGTGCGCCACAAGGCTGCCTGGTAAGCACGGTGCAGCGAGGCCGCTGAGAGACCGATACGGATGAAGGCAGTGCCGCTTTCGGTCATTCGTACGGGCGCTCCAATTTCGAACACTTCTTCACCCTGGTAGGGCGTAAACCGGGAGAGGGGTGTCTCATGCATTTGCAGTTGCTTCAGAAATATATCGGAATCGGGAGCGCTCATTTGCCGCACACCGGGAGATGCCAACAAAATTCCGTTCGAATCCTGGACCACCGCGTAGCGGACATCGCCGCTCTCGCCGATCAGTTTGATGAAGGAGCCGGCGCCGATGGTTCGTCGGAAGGATAGAATCTCGGCAGCGTCAGCATTGACGACGATGGCGCCGCCGTTGCTGCGGTGTTTGGCCACCGCGAAATTTGTCCCGATCCCAAAGAGCCGCTGCCGAAAGCCCAGCACCAGTTCACTGCTGCTGTCGCCCAGGACGGGCTGCAACAAGCGGCGCGGCGCATTGAGCGGAGGCTGGCCGGTTGTGGCATGACTTGAAAGTGTCAGGCGCCCATGGCTGTCAAAGAGATTGATACGGAAGAGTCCATTTTCTTGCGCAATTCGTTGCAGGATTTTCTCATCCAGGTGTCCGGCGTGGTCCAACTGCGCGAGCAGGCGCGCATTGTCCAGCAGACGTTGCTCGAGTGCGGCCTCCACAACCTCCCAGGAAAGTGCGGCATTTTCGAGCCCGCGTTGAGCCAGTGCCAGAACCGTTCGGCCTTGCTCTTGCAGCGCGGCGGTCAGTTCCTGGCGGGTGCTGCGCAATTCGACCAGGGCCGATATCATTAGCATCAACCCCAGAGCCAGAGCCAGCAGCGCGACCCATCTTGAATGAAAGGCAGCATTCGTCAACATATACGGTCAACCTGTTTATAAACTGCGATAAAATTGCGCAACCACCCGACGACATCGTTATAATCTACGAGATTTTTCAGGAATCACAAGAAAAATCCAGAATGTTTGGCGACGCACGCACCGTTAGAAGAGTCATAGCATTTCGTCGACTCTGGTATGATTGTTGTAAAGAGAACGGATTTGGTGAGAACAGGAAGACTAGGAGAACGCGGTGAAAAAAAGCTTAATATTTATATTTGTTTTAATAGATGTTATCACACTATCCGCCTTAACAGAAGCGGCTGCACCCGATGCTCTTCGTCTCGACCCTGTTCCGGAGTCGGTCAATGCGGTGCGTTTTGATCCATCCTATTATTACAACGCTCCTGTGCGCGCCAATGTACTGGCCCAGCGGCTTGCGGAGCAGTGGCAGACCCATGGAGTCAATGTTGTCTTTTACAAAGCCTACGATCCAGTTCATGGCGCCAAGTACAAGACCAGTTATGAACTGAACGAAATGGCCGATTACGGCCGCCAAAATCTGCTAAACTATGTTCTGGAGGCCTGTGGCGAGAGAGAGATCCAGGTTATGGCCTGGCTCCCAGCCTTTCAGCACAAGCCCGCCTGGGAACAACACCCTGAATGGCGCGTCAAGAATCCGGACGGCAGCGATTATCGCCTGAACGAAGAGAGCTACCCCCTTTGCGCAGCCAACCCCGAAGTGCGCTCCTGGTGGGTGGGGCTGATCCGCGATCTGCTCGAACACTACAATGGACTGGCGGGCATCGACATCGGTGAGCCGGTGGTGCGCTGGCAGAGTGCCTACTGCGGTTGCGCCTTCTGTCAGCAACAGATCAGGGAGTTGGGTTTTGGCGATGCCTCCGCCCTTGGACTGTCCAAAACCTTGCTCGCCAGCATTGAAGCCATCCACGACTTTCGCAAACTCGCCTGCGTCACCTCGGTGGTCAGCCCCAAAGTTGACGGCAGACTTTTCACCCCGGCTGAACAGCGCGGCTATACCGGTTTCGATCTTGAGGCCCTCCTCGAAGCGCCTCAAAAACCCGACTGGGTCAGTCTGGAGTTGATGTGGCAGCAATGGGCCGATCTTCATCGAAATCCGGCCCGTTTCAATCCGGCCTGGGTGGAGGGCGCCGCCGCGGCCCTCCGGGAACAGGTCGCAGAGCGCAGTCGCTTGCTGGTTCACCTCGAACTTACTCCCTTCGGCCAGCAGAGGGTCGATAGCGGCATGCTGCAGGAAAGCATGCGAGCCGCCAAGCGGGCGGAGCTGCCCGATATCGACCTCTACGACACCCACCAGATCGAACGCGACGAGGCCTGGCCCGACGTAGCGGCGGGTTTCGCCTGGCAACCGGCTCGCCGCATTCTAGTGGTGAGCGATCCCATTGGTGAAAACGACGCCCGGCAGGTGGCCAGCCTGCTCAGCCATTTCAAGGTGGAGACCGAAATACTCCTCCTCGATGCAGACAAGCCCTACACGCCGGGCCGGCTGGCCGGCAAGGATTTGCTCTTTTATATTGGCGTCGATCCCAAATTCATCCTCCCCAAGGCTTTTCTCCAGGAGGCCGCCGGCTTCAAGGGCAGCCTGGCCTGGATCCATCTCGGCCTCGGCCAGTATCTCGAGCAGCCCGGCCTGCCGGATCACGGCATCCGCTACCTGAGCAGCGCGGCCGATTCGGCATGGAACCGTGTGCGCTACAAGCAGGCGCTGCTACCCCGAGAGGATCCCGATTTCGACCGGATCGCCCTGACCGACAGCGCTCGCGTCCAGATTCTGGCCTGGATGGAAAAAGGCGCGGAGCGTCTGCCCTATGCCCTCCACAGCCGCAACCTCTGGTACTTCGCTGACCTCACCACCGCCTTTGTGCGGGAGGGAGGCAGTTATATCGTCTTCGCCGACCTGCTGCATGATATCCTCCGGCAGCCGCACCAGACCCGCCGCCTGGCTATGGTGCGCATAGAGGACCTCTCCCCCCTTTCCGACGCCGCCTCTTTGCGCCGCATCGCTGATTATCTTCACGGCGAAGAGGTGCCCTTTGCCATCTCGCTGGTCCCCTTTTATCTCGACCCGGCCAGCAACACCGCCGCATCCCTCTCTGATCAGCCCGAACTGGTGGCGGCCATCCGCTATATGGTGCGTAAGGGCGGGGTTATCGTGATGCACGGCAATACCCACCAATACCGCGGCGAGACCACGGCCGATTACGAATTCTGGGACATGATGCACAATGAGCCGCTCTTTTCCGATTCCCGTGAGTATGTCCGCGAGCGGATCGAAACCGGTCTGAAAGAGATGGCCCGCAACGAACTTTGGCCGGTTACCTGGGAGACGCCCCACTATGGCGCCTCACAGCTTGCCTACTCGGTCATCAACACCTATTTCAGTTCCGCCTACGAGCGCCGCCAGACCATCGATCTGCACGGTTCTGATCAGCTACTCCCCTGGCTGATCTACGAGCACACTGCGGGTGGCAAAATCATCCCGGAAAACCTCGGCTATATCCCGCTCAGCGATCAGCGTTCCGGACCGCTGCTCGAAGCAGCGCGCAATAATCTCGCCCTGCGCGACGGTGTCGCGAGCTTCTTTTTCCATCCCTTCTGCGACATCACGGTGCTCAAGGAGATCATACCCGGCCTGAAAAAGATGGGCTATCGCTTCACAGATCCCCGCCATACCTGCCAGCAGGTCCGCGGACCCGGTTTCCGGGTCGTGACCGGCAGCGGCCGGGTCGAGCTGCCCCTCACCTCCGCTTATTTGCGCGAATTTTACATCGATGAGCACGGTTCCATCCGCGATGAGCACTATTCCGAGGCCCTTCACAGCGACACTGTGCGCAAGGAGGTGGTTGTGCCGGAGGGATGGATCTATGTGGCCGCGGCGGCGCCGACACGACCCAAAGGTGCTCTGGCCATTCTGGCCGCCGACATTGCTGGACGTGTGCCGAGGCTGAAGGGGTACATCGGCGCTGTCAAACCACTGGTCGTGCCCGATGAACCTCCCGCGCGCATGGTGATGCTGTACCATAGCGATGCCCCAGCGCGGCTGCTGCGCGACCAGGATAATTGGGAGCAGGCGCTGGGCAGTGTGGGCATCGACGGCATGAGGCTGGATGTGGGGCAGTTTTTCACCGTGCCTGAGGGAATCAACCTCATCGTCGTCCCGGCCGCAGCGGCATCCGTTCTCGATCAGCAGCAGATCCTCCTGCTGGTTCGCAGCGTCCAAAACGGCGCCAATCTGATTCTCGAGTGCCCTTCAGCCCTCAGCAGCGCTTTGGGCATCCAGCGGCATGAGGAGAGCCGGTTGGTAAAAGCCGTTACCGATGAATACTATCCGACTGTCCGGATCACCTGGGCGGCTGCGGACACGCTGGCTGCCTTTGAGACCGAGTATGACTACATCACCTATGCTACCGATCCCGTTTCAGGATGGCCGGCGGTGATCGGCAGCGAATACGGCGAAGGCCGCTTTCTCTACTGGGGGACCCTCTTCGACCCCGAGACCCGAGGCGGTTACGGTCGTTATCCCTTCCTGCCGGAGATGCTGCGCTACCAGTTCGGCCTCAAACCCCTGGTCCGCCGCGAGGCCGTCGAGATCTTTTTCGATCCCGGCTCACGCGAGGAGATCAGCATCGAGGATCTGATCAAGATGTGGCGCAAGAACGGGGTGCGCACCATCTATGCCGCCGGCTGGCACAGTTACCGTGACTATACCTACGATTATGGCCGCCTGATCGCGCTGGCGCACCAGAACGCCATACGCGTCTATCTCTGGCTCGAACTGCCTCACGTCTCGGACAAGTTTTGGCTCGATCATCCGGAGTGGCGGGAGAAGAACGCCCTCGGGGCGGATGCCGACACTTCGGGGGCGCATTGGCGGCGTCCGATGGCGCTCAATATAACCGCCTGCCGCGATGCGGTAATGGCGGAATTGCGGAATATGCTGTTGGCGCACCCATGGGATGGCGTCAACCTGGCCGAACTCTACTATGAATCGGCGGCCGGCCCGGCGGAACCACGCTGGTTTACGCCGATGAACCAGGACTTTCGCGAGTTTTTTTCGCAGCGCCACGGCTACGACCCCCGGCTCCTCTTCGATCCCTCCTCCAGACGCTACTGGCAGCGCGACTCCCGGGCTCTGCAGGCAATATATCTCCTGCGCGAGGAGATGGTGAATGATCAAATCCGCCGCTTTGTCACCCTGTTTCGGCAGGTAGAGGCGGAGAAAAAGACCTCCTGGGAGATCATCGTGACCACCCTGGACGCCGCCATGGCGCCGTCGACTGCGGCGGCTGTGGGCGTCAACACCGCTGCCATCGCCGCCCTCGCCGACGAGTTCCCCTTCACCCTGCAGCTCGAGGAGCCGCCCCAGGCCAATCCCGCCGGACCGGAAGATTACATGGCGATGATCGATCACGGGGCGGCCAGCAGCCGCGGCCGGATTCCGCTGGCCACCCTCAACCTTGTTGACCGGCCGCAGCGACCCGGCTTGGTGACCCCTCAGATCACCGGACTGGAACTCTATCGCACCTTGCAAGAGGGTCAAGCCCGGGGCGCCCGTCTCCCGCTCAACTCGGAGGCCAGCCTCTACGAAGTGGACAGCGGTTACCTACCGCTGGCTTTAGCCGCGGCGACGCGGGAATCCCTCTCCGTTGCGCAGTGGCGAATAGACGCTGCCACCACCGTAAGCCTGCTGCTCGATCCCAAACAGCACCCGGATGTGCTGGTGGATGGTTCGGTATGGCCGGCCTATCATCGCGGTCACCTGATTCTCCCCGCCGGCCGTCATACCATTGAGCCCCTTGACCGCACCAGTTCTTTCTTCAAGGACTTTTGGGCGGAAGGCCGCCTGATCGCCCTTTCTGGCGAACTGCTTGAACTGCAGCGGATCGTCCGCGGCATCCGCCTGCGTTACCGTTCGGAGACGGCCAACTGGATGGTTTTAAGTGAAAAACCGCATGCAATCGAGGTCGATGGCCAGGAAAAAAGACCGGCCGTGATGCGCGGAGAACTCGGCTACGCATTCGCCCTGCCCGCCGGGGAGCACCGGGCGGAAATCTATACCACCAGCCGGACCACACAGCTGGTAAAACAGATCTCGCTGGCCCTCTCCGGCCTCATCGCCGGCGGCGGTCTTCTCTTCGGGATCGTTCTCGGTTTTCTTTATCTAAAAAACGCCGGGCGCCACCGCAAGACAGCCGTTTGATACTAGCTTGTAGATCGGGTGCAGCGCACCTCACCCGATGAATCCAGTTCCTCTGGCTCGGCCGTCTCACTGAATCTCTTCGCCCTGAATTGGAGGTAACCTGTGCTGCCCCTCATGCACCCTGCACTCGATCTGCTCTTCCTTGGCAGCGTCGTCATCATCTGGGGGATGATCGTCTACCAGCTGGTGCTCACCTTGGCGGGCTATCGCTATCGCCACCATATTCAGCAGGAACACACGGAGCTGCTGGCAAAAGGTAGTGACCCAGCGCCGGTCTCCATTATGATCCCGGCGCGCAACGAGGAGGTGGTCATCGCCAAGACCATGCGCACCATCCTCGCTCTCGACTATCCGGCGGATAAACTCGAGCTGGTGATCATCGACGACGGCTCCACAGACCGCACTGCGGAGATCATCCTGGCGCACGCGCAAACGGATCCCCGCATCAAGCTGGTCCGTCTGCCGGCTGGTGAAACCGGACACGGCAAGGCCTATGCCCTCAACGAAGGGCTCAAGCACTGCAGCCACGAGCTCATTGCCATCTATGATGCCGACAATATGCCCGAACCTTCCGCTCTGCGTCACCTCGCCCTCCATCTTCAGGCGGATGCCAAACTGGCGGCGGTGATCGGCAAATTCCGCTGCGTCAACCGCCGTCGCACCTGGCTGACCCGCTTCGTCAACATCGAAACCATCGCCTTCCAGTGGATCCTGCAGGCGGGCCGCTTCCATCTTTCGCGCGTGACCATCTTGCCCGGCACCAACTATATCATCAGAAAATCGGTGATTGCGGCGGTCGGCGGCTGGGACGATCGCGCCATCACCGAGGATTCTGAACTGAGTATGCGCATCTACCAAGCGGGCTGGCAGATCAAGTTCATGCCCCTCAGCGTCACCTGGGAGCAGGAGCCCGAAATCCTGCGGGTCTGGAGCCGCCAGCGCACCCGCTGGGTGCGCGGCAACAACTATGTCATTCGTAAATTCACCGGCCCGATGCTCAAAACCCGAAGTCGGTTCCTGGTCACCGAGTTCATCTACCTCTTCGCGCTCTACTATCTCTTTCTGGCGGCGACTGTTATCTCGCTGCTTCTCTTCTTCGCCAGCAGCACCGGACTGATCGCCCTCAATGTGCCGGGTCCCTACTTCGCGGTCTGGGTCTCAGCCTTTGCCCTCTTCACATTGGAGATCTTTGTGGTTCTCAGTTATGAGGGAGAGGATTCCCTCGTCAACATCCTGCTCACAGTCGCGATGTACTTCACTTACTGCCAGCTCTGGCTCTACATCGTCTTCAAAGCCCTCATCCTCGATGCCCGCCGTCACCGCGTCGGGGTGTGGGACAAAACCGAGCGCTTCAAGGTAGAGGAAACGGCGGAAGAGGGAGCAGCAGCCGGATGAGACTCTGCGCACGGGATATGGAGCGATTTCATCCTGATCCGGCCCGCGCAGCCGGGCGCTCAGCATTCGTTCTCGTCTTGTTGTGGACGATCCTGTTCTCTGGTATGTTCAAGGAATCGACCGCACAGGAGACCGGGCTGCGTTTCTTTGCCGAGGCCTATGACGAAACCATCTATCAGCGTCGCGAGGGGCGCAACATGGTCACCATGGCCCAGCTCTACGAGGGGCTGCGCTACCCCCTCTCTGGTCTTGGGGTGTGGGACACCTATCTCAAGATCCGTTACGGCAGCGATGCCAACAAGGATTTCTGGAACAATCGCGTCGAAGCGATGCTCGGCACCCGGCTGCGCTTTTTTGAAAAGGTCTACCTCGCGCTCTATGGGGAGTATGTCCGCGGAGAGTACATTGCCTACGACCAGGAGGCCATGCCCTACGCCCCCTCCTATGAAGACTGGCGCGGGGGTCTGATCTTCTGGCACGGCTGGGATCCCGGAGGCTGGGCGCCCAGGAGTACGCTCCCCTTCACCCCCTGGAGCGAAACCTACGCCGACATCAACTATTTTGAGAAGGACGATCAGAACATCATCGGCTATATCGAAAGCAAGCTGGGGCTGCAGCTGCTGCGCCTGCATAAAACGCGTCTTGACCTCTACAGCGTCGTCTACGCCTATTATGACCGCAACGCCGACTTTTGGAACAACCATGCCGCTGCCGCGCCGGGCATCCGCTTCACCCCCTGGAACGACATTGATCTCAATATCCGTGTGGAATATCTGTGGGGGCAATACTATCCGCGCACCGGCCGCTACGAAAATCCCTATGAACGGAATTACCAGGATCTGCGTATCGGTCTTTTTTTCTGGTATGGTTGGGGAGATTAAGGAGGAGATCTATGCAAAATAAAATGAGCATCTTCTTTTTGCTGACTTTACTGGTCGTCGGCCTTGCGACAGCCCAGACCATCCCGGCACAGCTGCTCTGGGAATATTCGACGGGTGGCCCGGTGACCGTGGTCGCCCCCTTTCCCGATGTCAACGGCGATGGTCGGCCCGATCTGCTGGCCGGTTCCACCGACAACCTGGTCTACTGCCTCTCCGGCGGCGGGCCGGACTATGCGCGGGAGATCTGGTCCTGCCGGGCCCTGGACGCCATCACCGATGTAGAAACCATTGGCGATGTCAATGGGGACGGCTACCCCGACGCTGTTGCGGGGTCGCGGGATAATCTGGTTTATTGCATTTCAGGAAGGCCTTCCGACGGCGGCCTGGAACTCTGGACGCGCGCCGATTCGGCGACCATCCATTCGGTCGCCGCACTGGGGGATGTCAACGGCGACCAGATCGGGGATGTAGTGGTGGGCACCGCCATGAACAACATGCTCTGCATCTCCGGAGCGGCCGCACAGCAGGGCAAGATCCTCTGGCAGTATGGCAGCGACGCCGATTTCTGGAACGTCATCGCCATGCCCGACCTCAATGGCGACGGCAAGAAGGAATGCGCCGGCTCGTGCGACAATTATATCTACTGCTTCTCGGGTGCGGGCGTCACCCAGGGTCAGCAGAGTGGTTTAGCGGCCAAAGCGCTCTGGGTCGCCCCCTACGATGCCGGTGCACGGGTCTGGTCGATTGCGCCCATTGCAGATGTGAATGGCGACGGGAAGGCCGACCTGCTGCTCGGCAGCAACATGGACCGGGTCGAATGCCTCTCCGGAGCGACAGGCAAAAATATCTGGAGCTTTTCCACCGGCGCGGATGCCCTCTGCGTCACAGCGATCGGAGATCTCAACGGCGACGGCAAGATGGATGTGCTGGCCGGATCGTCCGATGACTATGGCTACGCTCTCTCCGGCGCCACCGGCCAGCAGATCTGGCGGGTGAAATTCGGCTCGACGGTATTGTCGACAGCAGCGATTGGCGATATCAACAACGACGGCTATCCCGAAGCGGTCTTTGGTTCCGATGCCGATGAGGTGTTCTGCATCAGCGGCGGAGGCGCAACCAAGGGGCAGAAGCTCTGGAGCTATACAGCCACCGGCGGCATCTCCAGTCTCGCCGCTATCGGCGATGTCAATCTCAACGGCATCGCCGATGTGGCCGCAGCTTCCACCGACAGTTACCTCCGTCTCTTCGAGGGCAACAGCAGAATCCTGGACGTGGAACTGGTCTCCTTTACCGCTGCAGTACAGTCGGACGGTGTGCTACTCACCTGGCGCACTGCCAGCGAGAGCGATAATCTCGGTTTCGAAGTGCAGCGCTCCTTCGACGGGCACGCCTTTGAAACAGCGGGATTCGTCCCGGGAAGCGGCACAACCGCCCAGCAAAAGGAGTACAGCTGGTTCGACGCGCTTTCCGCCTGGGATCAGCTCTATTACCGGCTCAAGCAGGTCGACCGCGACGGGCAGTCCCGGTACTTCCCGGCCGTGCAAGTGGTACAAAATCTTCCGGGACGGTTAACCTTGCATGGCAACTATCCCAACCCTTTCAACGCCGGCACGTTCATCCGCTACGATTTACCGACGGCGGGTGAAGTGGTCGCGACGATATACAATATACGCGGAGAAAAAGTACGCGAGCTTTGGCGCGGGGTACAGCAGGCGGGGAGCCACAGCTTGCATTGGGACGGCAGCATGACGTCCGGGGAAGCGGCTGCCTCAGGGGTTTATCAATGCGTCATAACCGCCGGCAAGGAGATCGCCCGGCTGCGCATCAGCCATTTAAAATGAGAGCAGATTGCTGCCACCGAGCCTGCGCAGAAGGCGGCGCCATTCAGCTTTGCGGATAGGCTATGAGTTTTCTGTGGCGACAGGGAGTTTATTGCAGGGAACTCGAGGAACCGTTACCTTGGCACCACCGCTCCAGACGATTTTTCGCAACCACAGTTTAGAGCTATCAGCGAAAAGACAAGTAAAAACTGACCGTGTACGCCGGGATGCGGAAACCCGTTTGCAATAAAGTTGCCGCTTGATTTTGGGCTGATTTTTCTATACTTTCTAGGGCACAATACAAATCAATAAACAAAAAAAACGGGACATGACCCAAAAGCAGGCCGTCGACACCATAATATTACCCACCACCTCGACGGAAGCTATCCTCGAGAGCATCTCCGACGGGGTCTTCACGGTCGACCGGGAATGGCGCATCACCTCTTTCAACCGCGCGGCGGAGTCGATCACCGGCACCCCCCGCCGGGTGGCCATCGGCCAGCTTTGCTCGGAAGTCTTTCGTTGTAGCATGTGCGAAAGCGAGTGCGCACTGCGGCGAACCCTGCGCAACGGCAAGCCGATCATCGGCAAGAGCGGCTATATTATCAATGCGCGAGGGGAAAGGATATCGATCAGCGTTTCAACGGCGGTGCTCCGCGATGCAGCGGGGAAAATTATCGGCGGCGCGGAAACCTTCCGGGATCTGAGTGAGTTGGAGGCACTGCGTCAGCAACTGGACGGCCGTTTTCGTGCCGGCGAATTGATCAGCCGCAGTCCCTTGATGCAGCGCCTTTTCGAGGTGCTGCCCGCCATCGCCGCCAGTCCCAGCACCGTCCTCATTCTCGGAGAGACCGGCACAGGCAAGGAGCTGCTGGCACGGACGATTCACGCACTTAGTCCGCGCAGCAAAGCTCCCTTCGTCGCAATCAACTGCGGCGCCCTGCCCGACACCCTGCTGGAATCGGAACTCTTCGGCTACAAGACGGGGGCCTTTACCGGCGCGACGCGGAACAAGCCGGGGCGTTTCGCTCTTGCCAAAGGGGGCACCCTCTTCCTTGATGAAATCGGCCAGATCAGTCCCGCCTTGCAGGTCCGCCTGCTGCGGGTGCTGCAGGAACGTGTCTATGAGCCGCTTGGCGCCACCCGATCCGAGATAGCTGATGTCCGCATCATCGCCGCCACCAACAGCGATCTGACAGAGGAGACCCGTCAGGGCCGCTTCCGTGAGGATCTCTATTACCGCATCAACGTGGTGCGCCTCGAGCTTCCTCCCCTGCGGCGGCGCAAGGAGGATATCCCCCTGCTCGCCGCCCAGTTCATCAGCCGCTTCAACAATCTGCAGGACAAAAACATCACCGTCCTTGCCCCAGAGGTTCTCTCCCTGCTCATGGCCTATGACTGGCCGGGCAATGTGCGCGAGCTGGAAAATGTCATTGAGCGCGCCTTTGTGCTTTGCCGCGAAGGGGAGATCGGCATCACCCACCTGCCCGATCAGTTCACCCGCCCTGACGCTCACTCTGCGGCCGGTTTAGGGATGAGGACGGCGAGAGAGCTTTTAGAAGCCCGCACCATTCAGGCGGCCCTCGAGGAGAGCGGGTACAACCGTCTTGCCGCAGCCAGACGGCTCGGCATTCACAAGACAACCCTCTTCCGCAAGATCAAGAGGCTTGGGCTTGTCCTGCCCGACCGGAGGGGCAACCGCTCCCCCGAATCGACTCCAGCCGGTCGCGATTCACTCCGAGCCAAGTTGCAATAATGCTTCTTGTATTTTGTTGAAGTTGCATAACTGCTACTTTTCCCATCATCCACCCGATCTGGCCGCCCTATTTATTCATTGTATTTAATTTATTTACCATCATGTCAGCGTTCCTTCAACAATGGTACGATTCTTGTAATACAAGAAACAGAATCGTATTGCAGGAGGAGCATGATCGCTGCTTTCGCCACATGGAACAGCCGCATTGCACCGGTCTTTGATGTGGCCCATAAACTGCATCTCGTCCATTGGGATGGCGTGGAGATCAGCAAAGAGAGTGAGGCTTTGCTGCATGCCGAATCTCCGGCGCAGATCGCACTCACCCTGGCAGAACTGCATGTGGATGTCTTGGTCTGTGGCGCCATTTCGCAACATCTGCAGGCGATGGTCGTGGCCTATGGCATCGAGGTGATCCCTTTTGTGGCCGGTGAACTGCACCAGGTAATTGAAGCCTGGCTGCAGGGCAAGCTGCTGTGCAGTAGCGGCTTTGCCATGCCGGGGTGCATACGAAGTTACGGACGCCACAGGTTAGAAATGAACAGCCATCGAGAGGAGGCCACTATGTTCAGCAGAGGAAGCGGAAACGGAGGAGGAGGAGGACAGGGCGGTGGCAACAAAGGGATGGGGGGACGCGGCCGCATTGGGGGCCAAAAGGCCGCCGGTCCGGCCGGTGATTGCCTGTGCCCGGCCTGCGGCCATCGTGAAGCCCATGAGCGCGGCAGGCCTTGCGCACAGAAATTGTGTCCCAAGTGCGGTGCAGCGATGACCCGCGCCTAACATGATGATAAGGAGGATATAACCATGCCAGGTGGAGATCGTACCGGACCCCTTGGTTGGGGCCCTGGAACCAGCCGCGGTGCCGGCTATTGCGCAGGGTATGATGCCCTGGGATTTGTCAGCGGCGGCGGTTTTCGCGGCCGGGTGGTCGGCTTCGACCGTGGCTTTTGGCGTCGCGGCGGGGGAGGACGCGGATGGCGGAACCGCTATTTTGCCACCGGACGGCCCGGCTGGCGCCCCTACGGCTATCCCGCTGCGCCCCCCGGCGCCTACAGTACGGAAAGCGAGAGGCAAACCTTGCAGAGTGAGGCCGAGGCCCTCCAGGCGGAGCTGGATGCCATCAAGCAGCGGCTGGAAACCATTGAGAAACCTGTGGAAGAATGACTGAACAGGGGGGAAAGGCGCTCGCTTTTCCTTTCAGCCCTCCCTGTTGGACAAGGAGATCGGTTTGAAAATTGCCTTTACCACTTCCGGTACAACTCTGGACGCACCACTGGACCCTCATTTTGGTCGCGCACCCAGCTTTTTGCTCTACAATATGGAGAGTGGTTGTTTTGAAATCATCGACAACGCTCAGAACCTGAGTGCCGCGCAGGGTGCCGGCATTCAAGCCGCCGAGACCCTTCTACGCGCCGGGGCGGATGCCCTGGTGACCGGGCACTGTGGGCCCAAAGCCTTCCGGGTCCTCTCCGCAGCCGGGGTGGCGATCTATACTACTACCGCTACCAACGTACACGAAGCCCTAGCTGCCTACAAGGCCGGGAAGCTCCAGCCCGCCGATGAAGCCAATGCAGAGGAGCACTGGATTTAATAAAGGAAGTGCGATGATCATCGCCGTTGCCTCTGGCAAGGGAGGAACCGGAAAAACCACCCTCGCTGTCAACCTTGCGCAGACCTTTGCAGAGCCGCTTCAACTGCTGGATTGCGATGTGGAGGAGCCCAATCTCTATCTCTTTCTGCCCGCCGGGTCGATCGAGGAGGAGGTCATTGCCGTCCCCATACCGGTTGTGGATGAAACCCTCTGCGACGGCTGCCGCGCCTGCAGTGAATTCTGTGCATACAACGCTATTATCGTCCCCAAGCGGGTGGCGCTGGTCGTTCCTGAATTGTGTCACAGCTGCGGCGGCTGCCTGCTGGTCTGTCCGCAGAAGGCCATCAAGGAGAGGGATCAGCGCATTGGCGTCATACGTCGTAGCCGCACAGGAAGCGTCCAACTCATCCAGGGGCTGATTGATGTGGGGGTTTCCGCCGTGCCGCCGCTCATCCGCGCGATCAGAAAGTGGGTGAACCCGGCCCTGCCCACCCTCATCGATGCTCCCCCCGGCACCTCCTGTCCGGTAATCACCGCCGTGCGGGGAGCCGACTATGTCATTTTGGTGACCGAACCCACCCCTTTCGGGCTGCACGATCTGACGCTGGCCGTGGAGATGGTGCGCAGTTTGGGGCTTAACTTCGGAGTGGTAGTCAACCGCATGGGTATCGGAGACAGCCGGGTTCAGGAATTTTGTGGGCGGGAAAAGATCGAACTCCTGCTGGAAATCCCGGACGACCGGCGCATAGCCGAGGCCTACTCCCGCGGTCAGCTGGCCGGCGAAGCGGTGCCCGAGTTCCGTCCCCGTCTTCTCGTCCTCAAGGAGCGTCTCGAGAAGCTGGCTGTGCTCCATGCAGCGGGGAAGCGGTCATGATCCGGGAGCTGGTAATCATCAGCGGCAAAGGGGGCACAGGCAAGACCAGCCTCACCGCCTCTCTGGCGGTTCTCGCCGGACGTGTCGTCATGGCCGATTGTGATGTGGACGCGGCCGACCTGCACCTTCTCTTTCCACCCCGCAACGGTGACAAGCAGCCCTTTTACAGTGGACATGAGGCGGTTATCAGACCGGCCGACTGCATCGGCTGCGGGCTCTGCCTTACCTATTGCCGTTTCGATGCGGTGCGCATGGTCGGGAGCGCCTCCGGCCCCACCCTATTTTCGATCGATCCTGCCGCCTGCGAGGGCTGCGGTCTCTGTGTTCATTTCTGCCCGACCGGGGCGATCGATTTTCCAGAGCGACTTCGTGGCGAATGGATGATTGCAAATACGCGCATCGGTCCCATGGTCCATGCCCGTCTCGATGTGGCAGCCGAGAATTCAGGCAAACTCGTCTCTCTGGTGCGCAAGCAGGCACGCGAGTTCGCTGAAAAAGAGGGTTATGGCCTGATCATCACCGATGGCCCACCGGGGATTGGCTGTCCAGTGATCGCCTCATTGACCGGCGCCAGCCAGGTATTGGTGGTTACCGAACCCACCGTATCCGGAGAGCACGACCTCGGACGCGTACTGGGACTAGCGCGCCATTTCGACCTTCCTGCGGCAGTCTGCGTCAACAAATGGGACCTAAACCCGGAGATGACCGAACGCATCGAGAGCAAGGCCCGTCTGAGCGGTGCGCAAATTGTCGGCCACATCCGCTACGATCCCGGCGTCACCCGGGCGATGATGCAGGCTAAAAGTGTGGTTGAAACCGATGCCCCGGCGGCGGAGGACATTCGCCGGATCTGGCAAATGCTGCGATAACAGATGGAAAGGAAGCACTAGTGAATTATGACCAGGATGACCAACAGCAAATGAACGAGGAGGAGGGCTGCAGCGGCTGCAGTAACAGCGAGTGCACGGCGCTTCATAAAAAGGCGGATGAGTCCGACCAGGAATTTGCCGAACGTCAGCAGATTCAGGAACGCCTTTGCCGTATCCAACACAAGATCATCGTCCTCTCCGGCAAGGGGGGCGTGGGCAAGAGTACGGTGGCCGTCAATCTGGCTGCATCCCTGGCCCTGGCGGGCCATCAGGTCGGTCTGCTCGACGTGGATATCCACGGCCCGAGCATCCCCACCATGCTCGGCCTCGAGGGCACGACCATTCAAGGTTACGAGGGCGAGCTTTTTCCCGCCGAGGTGGGCAATCTGAAAGTGATGTCGCTGGGATTCTTCCTGCATCATCAGGATGAGGCAGTGATCTGGCGCGGCCCCCTTAAGATGGGTGCTATCAAGCAGTTCATCAAGGATGTGGCCTGGGGCCAGCTCGATTATCTGATCATCGACTCGCCTCCGGGGACCGGAGATGAGCCCCTTTCGGTTTGCCAGATCATCGGCGATCTCACAGGGGCAGTCATTGTTACCACACCGCAAAAGGTAGCGGCGGTGGATGTGCGTAAGTCGATCGCATTCTGCCGTCAGCTCAAGGTTCCGGTGCTCGGGGTGGTGGAGAATATGAGCGGATTTGTCTGTCCCCATTGCGGAAGGAGTACCGAAATCCTGAGATCCGGCGGCGGTGCCCATATGGCAAAAGAGATGGAGGTGCCGTTCCTCGGCTCTATCCCTATCGATCCGCAGATCGCCCAGGCCTGCGACCAGGGGGTGGCCTTCATCAACGCCTACGCCAGTTCGGCCACGGCGAAGATCATGCAAAAGGTCATTCAGCCCATCGCCGATCTGAGTCCGTCAGTCTAATCCCTTCCTCGGAGAGTCCCGTATGAAAATCGCTATTCCCATCGCCAACAGTATGCTCTGTGCCCACTTCGGCCACTGCGAGCAGTTCGCCTTGATCACCGTCGACGCGGAGACCAGGACCATCCTGGGGCGGGAGGATGTCATTCCCCCACCTCATGAACCGGGCCTGCTGCCGGGCTGGCTTGCAGAGCGCGATGCCCAAGTTATCATTGCCGGAGGTATGGGGCAGAGGGCCCAGATGCTCTTCACCGATCACAAGATTCA
This sequence comes from bacterium, assembly GCA_035419245.1. Taxonomy (NCBI): domain Bacteria; species bacterium. The sequence continues at coordinate 87,033 of DAOLSP010000012.1, forward strand.
GGTCATCGTCGGTGCACCGACTGCCAGCCCCGAAGAGTTGGCCCGGGAGTACCTGGCTGGCAGCTTGCAGAGTGGAGTAAACACCTGCGATCACTGATTAAGTAGAACCGGCTCTGCCACTTGAGCACGCTATTCTCATCTCCAGATGGTGCTGCATGACGGCATGGATTTCATCGATACGGACATCCGGGGGCAGAACCCGCCTGATCTTCTCAAGATATCGCCGTTCTCTGATAGCCCGGTAGGTCGGAAGGTAATTGATATCGAATATCCAGCCCATCTGCAGGAGTTTAAAGTCGTTGAGGCTCTTGAGGTGCCGCACCTGCACGATTTTTTTTTGGGCCAGATCCTGTAGGACCGGTTCCGAGATTTCCGGTATATCGGGGAGATCAAGCTCGATAGCCTCATTGCGTTCTTGCTGCGCATGCTGATAATATTCTGTCACCACTTGCCAGATATCCAACTTGTCCGCGTCGCGTAACAGTCGGACATAGAAGAGCCATTCCGCTTCTTCCATCGGCAGAGAGGCGCGGTTGTGATGGCGTATTGCTTCATTTATAATCTGCTGAACCTGCGGATCAAAACCGTCGAGGAGGGCTTTATCGGCCAGGACCTTTAATCCCAATACCGCATGATTTTCGGAGCGCAGGTCGACGAAGGTGCGGTAGCGAGCATATTGCTCAAAACGGCCGATGTCATGCAACAAAGCTACAGCCTCGGCCAGAACGAGTTCTTCCTCATCACATCCGACCTCCCGGCCGATGGCCCTGATCTCTTCGCAGACCCTCAGGGTATGCTCCTCCTTTAGGAGGAAATTGCGCTGTTGCAAGCGCTCCATGCTGCAAAAGGAGCGGACATAAGCGGCGAACCACTCCTTAAGCTCTTTCAGTTCCTCTCTAGAGATCCAGCGCACGATCTGCGACTTCCTTCCCATTCCTACTCCGTCTTGCCTATTCTCTTCAGCATCCCTGTTAACCTGACCCATTTGGCCGCTGGACGTCTATTTCTGCTCTCTGGTTCTAAAAAAGAGCAGCGAACCAGCGCGTCGGCTGTGGATTTTCCCCTCTTTTTCCAGAATGGCGAGGTATTGATTCACCTCGATGATATGAATCCCGAGGATTCAGACGAGATCCTCAACGGTACACGGCCGGAGGGCGATGGTTTCGAGGATAGCCCCCTTCCTCTCGCTGCTCACTGTATACGGTTCGGGAGAAGACGCCGAGCGCGCCACAATCTCGACCTGGGGGAGCTGCCAAAATTCGACGATGCGTTCCAGTTCGTCCCGCGTTGCTGCGCGCAGGGTTTTGACTGCCTCAGGAAAATGCAAGGTTTTTCGAAGCTGGTAAACCTTACGACACCTTTGCACCCAAAACGATTTCCACGATACGCCGGGCTGCGCGGCCATCCCCGTAGGGATTGATAAAGGAGCGTGTCGGGCTAATCCATGATCCCTCTTCCAGGACCTTGGCCGCTCCAAGAACGATCCGTTCCCGGCTCGTCCCCACCAGCCGAGCGACGCCCGCCTCCACCCCTTCCGGCCGCTCGGTGGTATCGCGCATCACCAGCACCGGCACAGCGAAAGTCGGCGCCTCCTCCTGAATCCCTCCCGAATCGGTGAGAACCAGAGCCGACCTCTTCATGAGGTGGACCAGGGTGAGATAGTCAACCGGCTCGATGAGATGGACATTCCCCAGCCCATGGAGGATTTCCCCAACCGGACGACGTACATTGGGGTTCAGATGCACCGGATAGATAAAGCGTGTGTCGGGAAACGAACCGGCCAGTTCGCGGATGGCCTGGCAGAGTTCGCGAAACGGCTCGCCAAAGCTCTCCCGCCTGTGAGCGGTGATCAGGACCATGCGCCCCTCCTGCGGAATCGCACAAAGGGCACTTTTCTGCCAATCGAATGGACGTTGTGAAATCTCCAGCAGAGCATCGACGATGGTATTGCCGGTGACATGGATGTCCGCTTCCGGAAATCCCTCTGCCAGCAGAGCCCGCCGCGCCCGTTCGGTAGGTGCAAACCAGGCATCGGTTGCGGCATCCGCCAGGCGGCGGTTCATCTCCTCCGGGAAGGGACGGCGCTTGTCCAGTGTGCGAAGGCCCGCTTCGACATGGCCGAAACGGATATCATGATAATAGGCCATCACCGCGGAGACAAAGACCGTGGTAGTGTCCCCCTGGGCGAGGATCCAGTCGGGTCTAGTTTCCTCCAGTACGCCATCCAGGGTTTCGAAGAGGCGGGCGGTGAGAACCGCAAGCCGCTGATTGGGCTGCATGAGATGAAGGTCCATATCGGGATGGATATCGAAAAGCTCAAGCACCTGATCGAGCATCTGCCGGTGCTGGCCGGTGACGCAGATCAGGCTATCCACTTCCTGCGGATATTTTTCCAGTTCCTTGATAACCGGGGCCATCTTGATCGCCTCCGGCCGCGTACCGAGAATGGAAAGAATTTTCATAGGATTCCTGCCGTCTGCAAGTATACCATTGAAATCGTGTTTGCGGAAATGAGATTGCGCCGGCCAGCTTCTGTATGCCCCAGTTTCGGCTGCCCTTTGGCCAATGAGAAAACGGCCGGTACTGCATAAGCGATGCAAATAGCAAGCCAAACACAGCCCGTGGAAAATATTTCTGTGCGTGTATGTTGGCGAATTTCATCTCTTTTACCGGCTGCGAACACGATCTCGACCAACACCGCCATACGCTCGACCATATGGTCGAACCCACACGGCTGGTCTCTCTTTTTACCATTCGTAATCAAATGATTTACAGCATCGTCCACTCTGGCACGGTAGTTGTACAGGCAATGGATGAACACTAACCCATTGGAGGTTCAACATGAAAACCAGAGTTCTTGCATTACTGCTTTTTGTTCTGGCCCTGCCGCTGCTGGCACAACCCGGAAGAGACCAACGGGGCAGCAGCTCCCGGTCGATTGATAATCTGCCAGTCGAGCCGCTTTCAGCCGACGAGGAAAAGAGCCTTTACCTCATGCGCGAAGAGGAAAAACTGGCGCGCGACGTCTATCAGGCGCTTTACGCCAGGTGGAACCTGCCGGTATTTCAAAACATCGCCGCGAGCGAACAGCGGCACGCCGACCGGATCAAGATGCTGCTTGACCGCTATGGTTTGAAAGATCCTTTCATTGATCAGCCCGGTCTTTTCACCGAGGTGCATCTTCAGGAACTTTACAGCGCTCTAGTCGAACGGGGATCCGTTTCCCAGCTTGACGCCCTGAAAACAGGGGCAACCATCGAAGATCTGGACATCCATGATCTGGTCACCTTGCTTGAAAAAATCGATAACCAGGACATCCGGCTGGTCTATGAGAATCTGACCAAGGGGTCGCGAAATCATATGCGCTCGTTTTACCGCCTGATCGTTGCCACCGGGGGCAGTTACGGTGCCCAGTATATTTCCCAGGAAGCGCTCGACGAAATCATCTCCTCGCCGATGGAGAGCGGCCCCGTTGGCGAAAGCCAGGGCCAGAACGGCCGCAAAGGCGGCGAGCGTCAGGGGGGCGATTCGGCCCGGGAGGGCGCTAAATCCATCCGCGTGGGCAACTATCCCAATCCTGCCAATCCCACTACCACCATCGTCTACCAGCTCGAGGAGCCCGGGATGGTGGAGCTGGCCATCTACAACAGCACCGGACAGTTGGTGCGTTCGGCAGCGTTGGGTGGTCAGGGCACGGGCGAGCAGCGCTACCTCTGGGATGCCCGCGACAATTTAGGCCATCCCGTCACCAGCGGTCTCTATTTTTGCCGAGTCAGCACCGGCGATGCAGCGACTGTGCACCGGATGCTGTTGATACGCTGATCGCTCCTCATTACTCCGTAAAAAAAAGCCTTCGGAATCGAAGGCTTTTTTATGGGGAGGCAAAGATAAATTGAATAGCAAAAAGGCTGGTTCAAGTACTTACAGCAGTCCCGCTTTGCCGCTGTTCTGCCAGCCGGCATCGGACTGGATATCGGTCCGGAAGACGAGCAGTTCAGCCTCATAAGAAGAGTCGGTGATGAAAATCGCCTTGGCAGCGTCGCTGCGGATCTCTGTATAGCACCAGATCTGGGGCTCTGTGGCCTCCCAGGCGCTGGAGGACTCAAAGGCGACCAGATCGGCTTCGGAGCGGATCTCAGTGAAACATATCTTGAGGTCGGCATCCGCAGCGATGTCGGTTTTATAGAGAAGAGGCATGGCATTTCTCCATATAGGTAGCAGTAATCAACAACCCTCTTTTTTCTTTTTGCCTTGGGGCTTGGGGCCAGTGCCTCCGGCAGGCAGGCTCAGTTTGGGCAATGCGGTCTGCGGCTGGGCTGTGACGGCTGCCGCGTTGCTCTGCGGCGTGCCCCCGAAATAGGTGCTCACCTCTTTGATTTTGGCAAAAGCCACCCGCTGTTCGGGAGTAGGGTTCTCCGGCACCGCCGGAAAGAGCACCTTGTCCTTCCATTCCTCGAGTCCGCCGAAGAGCATGTAAACGGCTTTGTAGCCCCGGGCCTTCAACAAGAACCAGGCCTGGGCTGAATGGATGCCTCCCTCCGAATAGAGTACGATCTTCTCGTTGCGCTGCAGGCCCGCATCCATCAATCCGGCCAGGGTGATATTTTCGGATGTCGGGATATGATATTCGTCATATTCTTTCTCGGTACGCAGATCAATCAGCCGGTAGTCGCTGCGGTTCTGGATGATCCAGTCCGCCAGCTCCTCGGCGGCCACATGATCGACCTGCCGGTCCACGATGAGCGCCAGTTCCTGGGCATCAATTTCCGTTTTGGCCCCACCGTAGGGATCGCCGGCAAAAATGGCGATGAAGCCAAAGAGCAACAGCAGGGCGGCCAACCTGGCGTTCAGACTCATCTTTTTCAACGCTTCTGCCACATTCATCTTATTCGCCCTCCTTCTTCGCAGCCATCTTTTTTTCGCCCCACTCGGCGGCGGCGAAGGCGCCCAGGGCCATGACACAGACCAAAAAGACCATCAAACCGTACGGCAGATGCAGCAGCTGCGGCAGGGTCACCTTACCCATAGCGGTGGAGACATAGAATTTTTCGACCAGCTTGAATACCTCACCGAAGAAGAGAATGCCGGCGAAGAGTCCGCCCACATAGGCCCAACCGTCGTAACGGCCGGTAGAGGCGGAAACGCACGCGGTGCCAGGACAGTAGCCGCCAATGACGAATCCGATGCCGAGGATCAATCCGCCGACGATCTGCGGCGCCAGATAGGTCGGATTGATATAGACCAGAGAGAGATCGAGTACGCCGAGGACCGAAAGATAGTAGACGCCGATCATGGCTGTCACGATGGCGGTAAACATGACCTTGAGCACGGTCATGTCTGTGAAATAGAACTGGGCGGCCAGTTTGCGGCCGTTGCCAAATCCGGCCCGCTCAAGAAAGAAGCCGAATCCAATCCCGATAAAAACCGCAACAACCAGGCTGACCTCGTCATTGAAGAGGCCATATTTGAAAAAGGGTGCACTCATAGCCATTGTCTCCTCATGAAGTAAGCAAAGGCGTATCCGCCGATGAAAACGGAGATCATGAAGGCCCAGCTGCCGAAATTCAGCAGAGCGCCGCCGGTGAGGGCTTGACCGCTGGTGCAGCCGCGCGCCAGTTTGGCTCCGATCGCCATCAATCCCCCGCCGAGGAAAGCATAGAGCAGCCGGCCGCGGTTGCTGATGCGCGGTCCCTTTTCAATCTTGCCCTTGATGCGGTTCCCCAATTTGCCGGAAATGAACCCTCCGATAAAGACACCGATAACCTCGAAGACCAGCCAGTCCTTGAGAGGATGGGTAGTGCCGTCGCCGAGGTATTCGGCGTAAAAAGCATTCGCGCTGGTGTGCTCCGGAGCGGCCTGGTGCATACCGTAGGCGACGACCGAAGAGAAGGCGCCCGAAGCGCCCAGGCCCCGGCCCATGATCACAAAGGAGGCCAGCAGCACGAGTCCCAGACCGATTCCCGAAAGGTAAGGGTTCCAGTAGGGCTTGGGTGCAAAGTAATCCGCCTGATGCGGTGAGGACATGGTTATTTTCTCCAATCTTTAGGACACAATGCATCCTGGAGGCGGAACGATCCTTGCCGCCCGCCCAGGACCGGGTCATTTGATAAAATGCGCGTTAAGATAATGGCTGTACTGTCCCGCCTGGACCAGCACGAAACGCAGAATAAATCCGCCAAGGATGACCATGACAGGTGCAACCGGGGTGTGCTTGATGCGATGGCTGACCGAAAGGTTCTGGATGAACAGGGGGACCACGATCCCCATCAGGATAACGAACACCCAGAATACCGCTGCATACGGGCCGGTCAACAGGAGCATGGCGGACCTGATTTGCACCTCGGTAGAACTCAGCAGGCCGATAAAGAAAAGAGCAATAATGAAAAGCTCGATGGTCAGAAACAGGTTGTCCGCCCGCGCCAGCATCTCGCTCTCCTCCCGCTCCCGTGCGATCATGTGCACCAGCGCGGAAGCCGTCGAAAGACCGGAAACCAGGAAGAGGATTCCTAGAATGGCGCTGTTCCAGAGGGGACGCGCTCCCAGGGCGCTGAGCAGGATGCCGGTGTAGGTTCCGAGCATGATGCCCAGCACCAGGTTGACTTTGCCGACATGGCGTTTGATATTTTTGATCGAGCGGATCATTCGCGACCCGTGATTGAGGAAGGGCAGACGATCTCCGATCCAGGCCGGTACATGGAGAAGGAAATTGACCAGCAGGGCCGGATAAACCAGCAGCAGTATCCAGGAGCCCCAGGACATCGGCGACTTGATCTCAAAGGTGGTATAGACGCGCCAAACGTAGGCTTTATGTTCGAGGTCGAGAAAGAGGGCGAACATGCCCAGGCTGAGCAGTACCATGGCGAGCAACGGAATCTGGTAGCAGATGCACTTGTGTCCCTCGTCCCGGCCCTTGATGAAAAAGTAACCGGCGATGATCATCATTCCCGCAACCAGGCCGCCCAGAAAAAGATAGACCGGGATCTCCCAGCCCCAGACATGAACGAAGGGATCGATCAGTTCATTGTGACGCGTCGTCGTCAATTCATTCATCTTCGCCTCGGTGAGCATTAGATCAAATAGAATATCTGCGGATCGGTTCCCGCCTCAGGGGCTATGGCATGGTAGCGCCGCGCGGTCAACAGCCGGCTGACCGGGCTGTGGGGATCTTCGAGATCGCCGAAATACATGCAATGGGTCGGGCAGACGGCCACACAAGCGGGGTCCATCCCCTTCTCGACCCGATGGATGCAAAAGGTGCACTTGTCGGCATAGCCCTCGGGATGGATGAAGCGGGCATCGTAAGGGCAGGAAGCCAGGCAGGCCTTGCAGCCGATGCAGAGCTCGTGATGCACCAGTACCACGCCACCCAGTGTGTGCACATGACTGGCTCCGGTCGGGCAGCAATGGACACACGGGGGATTGTCACAATGATTGCAGCGCTCGGAGCGGATCTCCATCTGGACGGAGGGGAACTTGCCTCTGGCTTCGGTGGTAATCCAATCGCGGTTGAAGCCTTCAGGAACCCTGTTCTCGGTCTTGCAGGCGACAACACAGTCCATGCAGCCCACACACTTTTTGGTATCAATGACCATCGCAAATCGGGCCATCTCACGCCTCCAGCTCAAAGGTCACAAAATTGACATTCATCGCAGTGCCGCCCATGATGGGATCCGTTTTGTATCGGGTGATGAGCTGCGCGTCGCTGGCTCCCTTCTGATACGCATACGTGAGCTGCCGTGCATTGTGGCCGAAGCCGTGGATGATATAAACGCAATCGGCGCGAATCCGCTCGGTGGCCTTGATCTTGATCCGGTTGCTGATTACACCATCCTGGTTCTTGAGACGAATGTAATCCCCGGTTTTGAGACCCCAGCGGGTGGCGATGTCCTGATTGATCCAAACTTCATTTTCGTCCAGCATATCCATCAGCACCCGATTGGACTGGGTGCGGCTGAACGAGTGCACCGGGGCCCGGCCATAGAGCAAGCGGAAATAACCGTCCGGTGGAGGTGCCGGCTGGGTGTATTTGGGAACCGGGTCGAATCCAGCCTGGGCCAGCTGCAATGAATAGAATTCGATCTTGCCGGAGGGCGTCGGGAAAACATCGGGGACCCCTTCCGCGAAATAGACAGGCTGCTTTTCGCCGCGGATGATGCCTTCTCTCTTCAGCCGGCTATAATCCAGCCCAGCGGCGTTGAGGCGATACTCGAAATACTCCTCGATATCCTTCCAGGGGAAATAGTGGCCGAGACCGAGCTTTTCGGCCAGTTTTTTGGCGATCCACCAGTTGGGCTTTTGATCATGAGGGGCATCGACAACCGGCTGGCGCAGGGCGATGAAGGGTTCGCGGAACCACTCGACATTGAGATCGTCAAAGCGCTCAAGATAAACCGATTCGGGCAGGACGACGTCCGCCCAGCCGGCGATCTCGGCGGGGATGACATCGATAACCACCAACAGATCGAGGTTCTGAATCGCCCGGATGGTCTCCTGTTCGTCCGGCAGGGCATGGATCAGGTTCGTCGCATAGACAAACCATCCCTTAACCGGGTATGGCATTCCGCTGATGGTCGCTTTGCGGATGCCGTTGGTATTGACTTCGTGTGCAAAGGGATACTGGTTACCGGGATTGTCGACCTTGGGTTTTTCTGAATGCGGGTAGGCGGGATATGGGTAAGCGGGCACATCCATGCTGACCGGGTAATAAAATCCGCCCTTGACACCCCAGTTTCCCATCAAGGCATTCAGCAGGGCGATGGCACGCGAGCGTTGGGCATCATCGCCATACCAGGTGACATGGCGTCCGGGGTGGATCAGAGTGGCCGGCTTATAACGTGCCATTTCGCGAGCGGTTGCGCGGATAAGTTCGGGTTCAATCCCGGTCTCGGGATAGGCCCATTCAGCCGTGTACGGCTCAATCTCGGCAGCGAAATTTGCGAAACCAAATCCGTACTTCTCGACGTAATCCCGGTGGTAAAGATTTTCGCTGATCAGGACGTTCATCCAGGCCAGCAACAGCGCGAGGTCGGTGCCGGGCTTAATGGGCAAGTAGTATTTCGCCTTGCCTGCAGCCACCGAAATCCGGGGATCGACGACAATGAGGCTGGCCCCTTTCGCCAGGGCTTCGCTGAACTCCTGTACCTGGCTGTTATGCATGTTCTCGCCCAGGTGTGAGCCAAGCAGAACCAGACATTGGGCATTTTTAATATCGGTCCGTTCCGGTGAGGCGACATCCTCTCCGAAAGTGAGCCTGAAGCCCACGTCGCGCGGACCACGGCACTGCGCGAAGGAGGGAGCGCCGATGTTGGCCGAGCCATAGGCTTTGAACAAATGTTTTAAGAAATTACCGCCGATGCCGTGGCTGAAGAGGGCCATGGCTTCGGGGCCATGTTCGGCCTTGATCTTTTTCATCTTCTCCGCAATAAAGGTCAGGGCTTCGTCCCACGTGACCTGTACCCATTCCTCCTTGCCGCGCGCCGTTTTGCGCATCAAGGGGTATTTAAGCCGGTCGGGATCATAATGCGCTCCGACACCCCCGCTGCCGCGCGGACAGAGCCGCCCCTGGCTGAGGGGATCGAGGGGATTACCCTCCACCTTCCACAGCCGGCCATCCTCCACATAGGCGATCGCCCCGCATTTCCAAAAACAGATATCGCAAAAAGTTGGTATCTTCTGGATACCCCGTGGGGCTTTGTTGTTCAGCCTCTCTCCCGCCCTGCTCATGACGCTTCCGGCGGCAGCGGAGGCGGCCATGGTGGCTCCGCTGATCTTTAAAAACTTGCGTCTGGAAATGGAATCCATCATTTCTCCATAGTTGTGATGCGACTCTCCCTGCCACGATTGAAAAGTTAGTTACTGGAGACAGGAATATCAAGCAAAAAGTCACGAATCAGCATCTACTCATTTTTTTTCGGCGATCTCCCCAGCTCCGCAATCCGCTGGATCTTCTCGAAATCCTCCGGTGTGTTCATGTTCAGGAAATACGTTTCCTTGATGAAAGGAAATGACGCCGCGTCGAGCACAGCAGTATCAGCCTGCTGTATCAACGCATAAAGGGAATATGACCGGTTCCGTCCCGTCCCGGGTGGCGTGCATGCCAACCTCTCTTCTATCAGCGGCAGCAGGCTGCGATGGTAGAATCCGGGGAAGAACTGGAGTCTCTCCGCAGCCTGGACGACGACGATCTGGTGCCCGGGACTGCTGGTGATGAGTGCATCGATGACCTCTCGATTCATCAGCGGCAGATCGCAGGAAATCACGATATTTTTATCCGTGGTGCTCTGCTTCAATGCGGCGTGGAGGCCGGCGAGCGGACCCGCCCCAGGATAGAGATCAGGGATTACCGGCAAATTCAGAAATGAATAATCTTCTGCCCGGCGGGCACTGATCCATACCTGTTTAAAAATGCTTTGCATGAGTTCTACGGCAATCCCGATGGCGGAATGATGGCCGATCCGCACCAACGCCTTGTCCCGGCCAAACCGTGCACTTGCCCCTCCGGCCAAAATGATCCCGGTGATCTCTTTATACATGCCGCTAAAGACCAGCGTAAGCAAGAATTCGTTGATGCAATCCCGGCCGCAATGCCGGCCGGACCGTGAGTAGTAACGGGCCAGTGTGGCGATTGAGCAAAGCCTGAATTCCCGGCCATAAGCCGACGCCTTGCTGCTCGAGTGGGCCGTACTCGTCGACAACCACCAGCCCTATACCTGCGCTTTCCGCCAAGATGGCGTTCCCCCAGGCGAAAGCGGCCGGTGAAAAATAAAAACGCCCGTAAAGGAGGGTACAGTCTCCTTCAGGCCGACAGCCCGCCAGGATGCGCCGTGCGCCACTAGCGGCATCCTCCAACACAAATCCCTTTTTCAGCCCCTCCTCCCAGAGTCCATGACTCAGGAGGCCACCGACGCAAATACCGCGGGTTCGTGCACGACGAACTACTTGATCCAGATAGGTTGTCTTGCCGCTGTCCGGCCTTCCGACGATCAAACCAATTCGGCCGCCAGTCATGCGCCTTCCTCCCTGCTGCGCGCGGTGAAGACCAGCCGCGCCACCAAACGCCCAAGCAACGCGATTAGCTGTGCCGGGTGCCAGACCAGCTTTCGCCACTGAATCTTCTGCAGCTCCGTGGTCACAATGGAGCGCAGCTCCGGCAACATGCTTTGGGAGAGGCGGAAGACCTGGTCGAACTGATGCAGATGCAGCATTGCCAGTCCGCGCGAGAGCATCTCCGGCGAAAGGCGGTTGGTGAAGGCCTTGATTGCAAGCATCAGGAGAATGCTGCGTTCGACCATAATGAGGTTGAGGCGGAACATGGAACTGTTGTATGGCACACCAAGACAACGGGCATCCCTGGTTCCCACCAGCAGCACCGGGAAAGCGACAATTAGAATGAAGAAGAGCCATAACTTCCAGCGGCGGAAAATCCGAAAGGCGTGCAGATCGATTGCTGCCAACACAGCAAGGGTTGCGGGAAAGAGAAAAACGTGGGTGGATTCCCGCAATAGAAGAGCAGACGCGATACCGGCGGCAAGACCAAAGAGGGCGGCCTTCATTCGGAGCGCTCCAGATCTTCCAGCTCCCGTCTCGCCGACCAGCTGACCTGATACGCCAGCCAGCCGGCCAGCCCACCGGCAGTGGCATGCACTCCGAGATAAAGGACGATGAAAAGGGCGAGATGTGCAACCTCCAGATGGAGCCACTGGCCCACCTGCCGGGCGGTGGCCCAGTAAACCTCATAGATTCGCCCGCCCAGGAAAAGGCCCTGGGTTATGAGGGGGTGCAGTACGGTATAGGTGACCATGGCCATTCCGGCCAGGATGCATCCCGGCCGGGTGACACCGAGCAGGGAGACCGTCAGATCCGCCAGCAGCGCCTCGATGAGGATGGCGAAAAAGGGCCCGGCGATCACGGTACCCACCGAAAAGATTTTGAGCAGGGCGGCCACGCCGCCCATCATCAGGATGGCGCCGCGGCGGTGTACAAACGATCGGCCCGTAAGGGCGATGACGGCAGCTAGGCAGGCGAGGATCGCCCCGGAGAAGGGCAGCCGCGCGCTTTTCAGCGCGGTGCCGAGGGTAATTTCCATCAATCCCCACAGGGCGCCGAATACCGCGAGTATGGCCGCCTCGCCGGGGGCCAAATGCCCTTTCATGGACTGGGTCAACGAGTCTTTCTCTCTAAATGGAGGGTGGGGGTCAGAGTTTCCAGTACCAATTCCTTTGGTTGCACCAATTCACCACCAGCCAGAGACAAAAAGTCCAGAGCATACCCCAGAAGACGCCATGGTATCCCGACTTGTCGAGCAGCAGCCGGTCAAAGGGAGAACCGAGCAGTCCGGCCCAGGCCCGGGTGGTGCTGTTCGGGGCTCCCGCAAAAAAAGGCTCGATCTGCAGCGCTCTGAATCCCAGGCGCACGATGATCTGGAGGAAATAGGCCAGCAGCGCATTTTTGCCAAATTCTATGAAGGGCCAGGCCCATTTTTTATATCCGAGTACATCGATGACGGCATAAAGCAGCAGAAAAAAAAGGGCGGCAAGCCCGGAAGTAAAGAGGGCATAGCTGGCAGTGACATCGGGTTTATTGAAGCAGAGTTTCAGGTTGCCGGTGATAAAGCCAAGCTGATGCAGGCCGAGGCCGAGCGCCATAAAGAGCCCTGCGATCAGCAGGCTTCGCCTGATGATCCGGTGCCGCTCACCGGTGGCGATCGCCTCGCCGAGCAAGACTCCGGTCATAGTCATTGCGCCATAGGAAATCGAGACCCAGGGCAGGCAGTGAACGGTCAGAGGCCGCGCCCAGTTGCCGGAGGGGTTGCCAAGAGTCCAGAAGGGCGCCGTTGTATGACCAAACTGCAGCCACCAGCCGGCATACTGCGAGAGCAGCAGGTGCAACCCGAGCACAGCGAAAATAGCCGCCCAGCGCAGTGCCGGCTTGAGCTTCAGCGAGGCGGCTCCCATGAGGTAGGCGATGCCGATGGTCTGGAGAATGCCCCACCACCAGGACAAACCCAGGATCAGACTGATATAGATCACACCGGCCAGGATCAAGCCGGCGGTACGGCGCAGCACATGACGCCACCAGTCACCGTCGCGGCGGATTTTGCTCAACGGCAGGACCAGCCCGACGACGAAGATGAAGAAAGGCGCGACCAGATCCGTTGCGGTCAGCCCAATATTCTTCAGCCGTGCCTCAGGCAGGGCTGCGATTTCCGCCGGGGTCAGGCCCGCGGCCTTCTGGTGCTCGACCATCCGCTCCCAGCCGGTATCCGCGTGGTTCCAGGTGGAGACCGGCAGGCTGCCAAACCACGAAGCCTGCTGCGGCAGATCGGGATAATTGCCGGCGGCCACAGCGATGACAAAGATCATCAAGGCGATGGTCAAGCCGCGCAGGGCATCGATCGAGGCGACGCGCGCGCGGCTGGCGAGGGCAGCATTTTCTTGCATCATGGCAAACTCCGCAGCACTCCGGCTTAATGATGGGTGCCATAGTTTAGTCAGATGCGGGCAATAAAACAAGTGCTTTTTCGGCTGATCATAGCCACTGCGGCATCACCGCTGCACTCATCCTGCCGCTCGTCGGCAGCGCGTCAAGTGAAAAAGCCGTCCACCGAAATATAGCGTTCGCCGGTATCGTAGCAAAACGTGAGGATCCGGCTGCCAGGCGCCATGCCGGGCAGCTTTTTGGCAACCGCTGCCAACGAGGCGCCGGTGGAAATGCCCGCAAAGAGTCCCTCCTTCTGCGCAGCCAGGGCGGTGTAACGGAACGCCTCCTCCTTGCTGATCGGGATAGCCTCATCGATCAGCGACCGGTCGAGGATGGCGGGGATGAAACCGGCGCCGATCCCCTGGAGGGGATGCGGACCAGGCTGGCCGCCTCCCAGCACCGGCGAAAGTTCGGACTCGACAGCCATCACCAGGACCAGGGGATAGCCCTTCACAGCAGCCACCATGGCCAGGTCCTTGCGCATGCGATTCAGTAGTTGGCGATGGCGAGAAATCCTGGATAAGTCAGGATCACTTCATCAATATTTTTGGCCGCAGGATCGCCCTCTGCAATGGCGGTCGCATCCAGCCACAACATAGGGTGGATCTCCGGAATCACTGTAAAAAAACCGCTCTGCATGTTCCCTGGAGTGTTCCGGAAGCCCGCACTCAAGTGGACGGAGGATATGGTAGAGGTTGCGTTTCAGCAGCTCGAACTCCACTTCGAGATCCTCGGGGGTATACAGCGGTTTCCTTGCAAAGTGGGGGAAAAGCACCGCCAGCAACTCGCCGGCGAAGCTCTCCACTACAGCTTTCTCTGGCAACGCACAGGACGGAGGTTCGCGCAGTTTGAAGAGTTTCTCAATGCAACTGTCCTCCTGTTGCAGATGATCCATATCCATCTCCCGTTCTTTATTTTCGCAAAATGGATGCTTCCGCCGGCCGCCTTGCCGGACAGAGACATAACGTCGGAAGCTTGCGATTTAATTCGCTCTTTTTTCTTGTGAAAGTGGCACTAATTTGTTAACATAGCACGCCGCTTCATCACCGATTAACCCGGAGCGATCATGAAAACTTGGTGTTACATCATTCTGGCCCTTATGGTCCTGAATCTGCCGATCGCCGCTGGAGGCAGCAAAACCGCACCGCCGCGGATCAAGGTCGAGACCGGCACCCTTGAAGGGATCTCCGACATCCAGGCCGGCGTGCAGTTGTACCTTGGCATTCCCTATGCCAAACCCCCGCTCGGCCCGCTGCGCTGGAAAGCCCCGCAACCCGCCGAAAAATGGCGGGGGGTGCGCGCCGCCAAAAAATTCGGCCCAAGCCCGATGCAGACGGCCATTTGGGGCGATATGAAATTACGCGCAGACAGCCTGAGCGAGGACTGCCTCTATCTCAATGTCTGGAGGCCGGCGCAAAAATCGAATACTCTTCTGCCAGTCCTGGTTTATTTCTATGGCGGCGGTTTCGTCGCAGGTGACGGCTCCGAGCGGCGCTATGACGGAGCTGCCATGGCGCAGCAGGGCATTGTCGCCCTGACGGTCAATTACCGCCTCAACATCTTTGGGTTTTATGCCCATCCCGAGCTGAGCGCCGAGTCGCCCTGGAAGGCATCAGGCAATTACGGCTTGCTCGATCAGAACGCCGCCCTGCAGTGGGTGCAGCGTAATATCAAGGCCTTTGGCGGCGATCCGAAACGGGTGACCATCGCTGGGGAGTCGGCCGGTTCTATCTCGGTGAGCGCCCAGATGGCCTCCCCCCTCTCCCGGAACCTGATCGCCGGCGCCATTGGTGAGAGCGGTGCCGCGATCCATCCCACCCTGGCGCCGGTGTCGCTAGCTGAGGCTGAGAAACAGGGTCTGGAATTCGCGCGACAAGCGGGTTTCAAATCGATCGACAAGATGCGCGCCCTGAGCACCAAAACGATCTTTGATGCCTATCTGAAATCCGGACGCTTTGGTTTTCCTCTGGTGATCGATGGCTATTTCTTGCCCAAAACGCTTCCCGAGATTTTCCGGGCCGGAGAGCAGGCCCAGGTGCCACTTCTGGCGGGCTGGAATTCGGCGGAGATTCCAGGTTATGCCTTCACCGAGGGGCCCTACACAGAAGAGGCTTACCTTGGCAAACTGAAAGAGGCCTATCCCCAAACCTGGGAGGAAGCCGCGCGGCTCTATCCGCATGGTTCCGAAAAGGAGATCGAGCTCTCGGCCACCGCCCTTGCTTCCGACCGCTTCATCGCCTACAGCACCTGGAAATGGCTCGACCTCCATCGTCAGCACAGTACCCAGCCGGTCTACCGCTACCTTTTCAGCAAGCTGCGGCCGCCACTGGCAGAGAACCTCACCCCCGGCCTGGCTGGCGGCACTTCACCAAAAACGGATAACAGCCCCAGGATGCCGGAGGCGGTCGGTGCGCCGCATGCCTGTGAGATCGAATACTGCCTGGGCAATCTGCGTCTGATTGACGACTTTGCCTGGACTCCGGAGGACTATACGGTTTCTGCGGTCATGATGGCTTATTTCGCCGATTTTATCAAGACAGGGAATCCCAATGGCAGCGGCCTGGTGGAATGGCCGGAGGTGAGGGCAGGGGATCCGGATCCCGCGGTGATGGTCATTGATGTCCATTCCGCGTCCATTCCTTCGCAGCTGGAAGCTCGCTATCATTTTCTCGATAAGAGCTATGGCAATTAGCAAGATGCGCGCTGCCTTGCTGACCGGCATCGGGCAATTTGCCCTGCAGGAGTTGCCTGCGCCGCAAATCCAGCAGGATGATGAGGTCCTGGTGCGCATCCGCATGGTGGGCGTGTGCGGCTCGGATATCCATTATTTCACCTCCGGCCGAATCGGCACATCGCTCGTGAAATTTCCCTTTGTCATCGGCCACGAAGCAGCCGGAATGGTGGAGGCGGTTGGCGCCGGCGTCACCCGCGTCCGACCTGGGCAGAGGATCGCGATCGATCCGGCGCGCTCCTGCGGCCGATGCGATCAATGCCTGAACCACCGCGAGAACACCTGCCGCATCCTGCGCTTTCTTGGCGCACCGGATCAGCTCCCCGGCTGCCTCTGCGAATTAGTCGTGCTTCAGGAACTGCAATGTTACCCGGTGCCGGAAGGGATGAGCTTCGAGCAGGCGACCCTTTCCGAGCCGCTGGCGGTGGGGGTCTATGCGGTGGAGCGGGCTGGTCTGTCAGCCGGTGCGCATGCTGCTGTCCTCGGTGCAGGCCCTGTCGGACTCGCGGTGCTGCACGTGCTGCGCGCCAGGGGAACTGGACCGCTCTATGTCACCGAAAAGATCGCGGCGCGTCTGACTTATGCGAGCAGGTTGCAGCCGCAGTGGGCCGGCAATCCAGACCAGGAGGATATCGAGGGGACGATCCGCCAGTTGGCTCCCCTACAGCTGGATGCCGTCTTTGAATGCAGCGGTACCCTGGAGGCCATCCACCAGGGTATCCACTTGCTCAAGCCGGGTGGACGTCTGGTCCTCATCGGCATTCCGGACGAAGACGAGGTCGTCCTGCCGATCCATGAGCTGCGGCGCAAGGAGATCGATATCCTCAACATACGCCGTCAGGCCTATTGCACCGAGAAAGCCATCGAACTCCTAGCACAGCGTCAGGTAGACATGGAGGCCATGGCAACCCATCATTTCCCTCTCGAAAAAAGCGCGGATGCCTTCAAGCTGGTCGCCGCGCGCGCTGACGGGGTTATCAAGGCGATGATCACGTTGTAATCCGCCCGGGGCGGTTCACCACCGTTCCCAATGGATGTTGGCGGGATTGAATTTATCCTTGGGCCGATCTTCACCGGTCGGGTGGCCGACCGGAATGACGCAGAGGGGCACCACGTTTTCGGGCAGTCCAAGGACGGTTCTCACCCAGGCTTCGCGTTCCGGACGAGGATATGCAGCCGTCCAGACCGCACCGAGCCCCAGGGCTTCAGCGGCGAGAAGAATATTCTCCGTTGCTGCCGAGCAGTCGATGATGACATACTCCCTCATGCCGGCATTGGCTTTTTCTTCCAGTCCGCAGACGACGATGGCTGCCCCGGCCTTGTCGAGCATTTTGGCATAAGGCAACCCCTCGGCCAGGCGGTCCAGAATATCCCGCCGCGTTACGGCGATGAAAGCCCAGGGCTGTTTGTTGACCGCCGAGGGGGCCGCCATGCCCGCCCGTAGCAGGGTTTCGAGTGCTTCCCGGCTCACCGCGGCACCTGTAAAATGGCGGACACTCTTGCGGTTGAACAGCATCTCCAGTGCATCCATACTTTTCTCCTCATGTCAAGAACAACCGTAATTTCGCGATTTTTTATCAATGTATCAAGCCCCGTCCTGACGGCTGCCGCTGCGGATCCTGGATCTGCTTGACAGGGGACTAGCCGGCATAAACGTGGGGGTGCAGCAGCCTGCACGTTGTACCTAGCGTTTCGATGCCGGCGACCTGCCCGGCGGCTGCAGGGACAAAATTCGCTTGACATTCTGTGCGAATAAGCTTAAACTAAATTTAATCGGTCTTCGCAATCCATATCATGAGGAAGCCTATGTCGAAACCTGCGCGTCTCATCTCCCTCGATGCTTTCCGCGGCTTCACCATCATGCTGATGATTCTGGTGAACAATCCGGGCAGCTGGCAGTACGTCTTTCCTCCGCTGGCGCACGCCGCATGGCACGGCTGCACCCCCACAGACCTGGTCTTTCCCTTCTTTCTGTTCATCATGGGGACCGCCATGGCCTTCTCGTTCGCCCGTCGTCTCGAGGAGAACGCATCACGTCTGCCGGTTTATGGGCAGATCTTCAAGCGCACCTTTCTATTGATCTTCCTAGGTCTCTTCATGGCCTGGTACCTACGCTGGAACCTGACCACCCTGCGGTTTCCCGGCGTGCTGCAACGCATCGGTCTCTGCTACTTTTTCGCCTCGTTGATCATCCTTCATACCGGTCGGCGCGGCCAGATGATCTGGACCGCCATCCTGCTCATCGGCTACTGGCTGGCCATGGCCTTCATCCCCTTCCCCGGCCGTACCGCCGATGTCTGGGCCCTGAACAGCAACCTGGCCCAATACCTTGACGGCATCCTCCTCAAGGGCCATCTCTACAAGCAGGATATCGGTTTTGACCCAGAGGGGCTGTTGAGCACTATCCCGGCGATCGCCCAGGTGATGCTCGGATATTTCACCGGGCAATGGCTGCGCGGCAAATCCGAGCCGCTCGCCAAGACCAACGGCATGTTCATCGCCGGCAACCTTTTAATTGTCATCGGCCTTGGTTGGTCACTTTTCATGCCGATCAACAAACAGCTCTGGACCAGCAGCTATGTTCTCTACACCGCCGGAATCGCTTTGAATTTTCTCGCTATCAGTTACTGGCTGATCGATATCAAGGGCTATGCCCGGTTCACCAAACCCTTCGTCATCTACGGCAGCAATGCCATTCTCGCCTTTTTCGGCTCGGGAATCATGGCCAAGAGCCTCTACATCTGGCAGGTAACCCGCGCGGACGGAACCCGGACTTCCATCAAAGCATTATTCTATGACAGCATCCTGCTGCCTCTTTTTGGCAACTGGGGCGCCTCGCTGGTCCATCCCCTGCTCTATATTCTGATCTGGCTGGGGATTTTGGCCTGGTTCTACAAAAGGAAGATTTTCATCAAACTTTAATTCCAGCCCAATTCTGGGTCTAGTGGATCGCTGCGGGTAGGATTAAAGAAGGGAATCCTTTATGAAGCTGCCTTCGCTGCGGCAAATAAGCCAGGATATCCAATCGATTTGCTTGCGCTTCCCGCTGGTTCTCATCGATGTATTGGTCGGCACCATTGTAGCGCTGCTCCTTGCTGAACAGGAGGCCCCGGATCGTCCGACTGTCCTCGTCAACATCCTCATGGCGTGCACCCTGGGTTTTCCCCTCGTGCTGGGGCTGGCGGTGGCGGCCGAAAAACATCGCTGGTCCATGGCCTGGCGTGGAGGCTCCCAAGCTGCCGGCGTCGTGCTAGTCGCCGCTTACGGCCTCTCCCTGCCTCATTTCATGGAGGGGGCGCCGGCCCTGCATATAGCGCGGTTTGCCATGCTGGCGGTCGCCCTGATCCTTTTTCTGGCCGTTGGGCCCTTCGGTGGTTCTCGCGAACAGAACGGCTTCTGGCACTACTGCAAAATCCTCGTGGTACGCGCTGTTACCGTCCTGGTTTTCGCCGGTGTTCTTCAGGCCGGCTTCTCCCTCGCCCTACTCGCCCTGGATAAGCTTTTTGGAATTGAAATTCCCGGACGTCGGTATGGCGAGTTGTGGATCCTGATTGTCGGCCTCTTCAGCACTTCTTATTTCATGGCCGGCATCCCGGAGGAGCTAGACAAGCTCGAAGAGGAGAAAGATTATCCTCGAGTCCTGAAAATCTTTGCGCAGTACATCCTCTCGGCGGTGCTGCTGGTCTACCTGGTGATCCTCTATGCTTACATCGCCAAGATCATCCTGAACTGGGCTTGGCCCAAGGGGTGGGTGAGCGCTCTGATTCTTGGATTCAGCGTTACCGGCCTGGCGACCTTGCTGTTGCTTTGGCCGGTTCGCGCGCAGGAGGAGAATCTCTGGGGTCGGCTCGTCTGGCACCGGTTCTTCATCGTCATGATCCCGGTGGTCATCATGTTGCCCCTGGCGGTATGGCGCCGGGTCTCGGAATATGGCGTAACCGAAAGCCGCTATCTTCTGATCCTGCTTGCGCTCTATCTGACTCTTCTGGTACTCTATTTCAATCTGAGCAAGGTTAAAAACATCAAAGTCATACCGGGATTGCTGGCGCTTTTCGCCCTCTTTGCCAGCTTTGGCCCTTGGAGCGCCTTTCAGATCTCGGAACGCAGCCAGAAGAACCGGCTGGAGCATCTGCTCGCGGCAAACAGCCTGCTGGAAGCGGGACAGATCCACAAAGCAACGACCACGGTGCCGGAGGGAGCCGCCCTGCAGATCAGCTCGATTATCAGCTATTTGCGCGAGATGCACGGGTATGACAGTATTCAACCCTGGTTTAAGGACAAACTGGTGAAGGAGTCGGAGGGCAGAACGGTTCGCCTGGCCCCGTCGGAGGTGACCGGGATGCTCGGATTTGACTACCTGAGCGGGGTACGGGGGGGGATGGGCCGTGAGCGCACGCTCAGCGGCCGTGAGCGCAATGTAATCGAGATCGCCGGATATGATCGGATGATTGCCGGGCAATTCATCGGCGAGGCAACGATTATCGAGCCGGAGGCCTCCGGGGTACGCATCGAGCCGGCTGCGGGGATGCAGCACCTCACCCTCACCCTGACCGCTGAAAACCAAGCGCCGGAGCAATTGAGGTTTAATGTGCAGCTTCTGGCCGAAAAACTTTATGCCCGCTACGGCAGCACCAATCCGGAGACTATTCCAGAATCTGAAATGGCGATCGAAGCCAGCGGCGCTCATTTCAAGGCCCGAGTCCGTCTCCGCAGGATTTTGCTCGAGGTGAAAGAGAACGGAATCAAGCTGGTGAATTACACGGCCGATTTGTTATACGCGCCGCTCCGCTAGACGGGACCTGCGCGGATCCACTTTCATCGCCTTTGGTCGTCCTGGCCGTAGGGGAAGGCGCAAGCCCATCTGACCGCGCGCCGCTACTCGTTGCGGTTAATCTTTTTACGCCAGCAGAGCTGGGTTTCAGCCCCGTACTGGGGCAGGCTGATGGTGCACAGACTGCCGTTGCCCGCTTCACTTTCGATCCGCAATGAGCCTTCATGGCGTTCGATGATCTCCTTGCTGATCAGCAGGCTCAACGATTTGTCCCCTCCTGCCGGCATTGCAGAGAATAGGGCGGTAAGCTGCTTCGCAGCGATGCCCGGACCGTTGTCGTGAATGCGCAGCTTGACCCGCTGCGCTTCTGCATCATGCTCGAGTTGGATCTCGATCTGGACGTCGCTTTTGGCTTCGATGGCATTGAGCAGCAGATTGCGGACGACCTGGCGGATCTGCGTGGCATCAACGAGTACATCCGGCAGATCGGCAGCCGGCGTCAGCGTAAAGCGGACACCCTGGCGGCTGACAAGGGGTTTGAGGAGATCGACGGTCTCGGCTACCAGCGCATTGAGCGAGTGCCGCTGCATCTGACTTTCCAGAGGCTCGCTCGAGACCAAACACTGGCTGATCAGCATGGCATTCTGTACCACGTTCTGCAGCAGATCGAGGCGTTCGCGGATACGCTCCGATCTTTCCCCCTTGTGCAGCCAGTTTTTGGCCAGTTCCAGATTGCCGGCGAGCACCGACAGCAAATTGTTCAGCTCATGTCCCGCTGTAGCGGCCATCCGGCCCTGTCCGGCAATTTTATCGAACCATATCACCTTCTCCTGCATATTGCGTAGATAGCCGTTCAACAATTCCTTGCCGTTTTGCAGATGGGCATGGTGGACCAGCAGAGCAAGGAGTTCGCTCCAGATCTGGGCTATAACGGGCACCTCGCCTTCTTCGCAACCGATGACGCCCTCCAGAAAGAGCACTCCGCTCAGGCTGCGGTTGCAGACGACCGGAAAGAAGCAGCGCTGTCGTCCGGCCGGTTCCTGGTGCTGTTCATCCTGCAGCATCGTCTGCGGCCGGCGGCTGCGCAAGACGCGTTGGATTACATCCTGATTATCCTGCAGCACTGCATCCGAGACCTCGCCGCCGCGGGCAATCGCCACCGCTAGTTTTCCCTGGGTGTTGCGCAGGAGGAGCAAGGCGCGATCGGCGGGTACGGTTTCAATGCAGGCATCCAGGATTTTTTCACAAAGGGGGCGGAACTCTGCCGAATTGCTCATGGTGTGAAGGAGGCCAGCCAGGCAGGTAATCAGCTCGCTGCGGCGTCGATCTTCCAGTGAGCGGAAGGTAGCGCTCCGGCTCCATTGGCGGATAAAGTGATCCAGAATCGCGGCAGCATCCTCCTCCGAATGGTCCGGCAGACTTTTGAAATAATCGTCACCGATGTTCATACATACTCCCGAGCAGGTAAGCGGGTCCTCGGCGCCGGTGGGGACTAATTTGCCACACAACATGCCCTCCAGCGCCACAAAGTGATCAGTAATCATGCTGGAAAAGCCGGGAAAGGGCCCTTTTTACCCTCTTATGCAATCTGCATGCCAGAATATGGCATCCGTCAGTCCGCCAGACCCTGTGCAGTATAGGAGACTTTATGAAGACACTCTATTTGCTGCGGCATGGCAAGGCCGACCGCCCGGTGGGCATGCTCACTGACAAGGAGCGGCCGCTGCTGCCACGCGGCATCGAGGAGGTGGCCCGGATGGCCCGCAAAATGGTCAAAAAAGGGATGCGGCCTGAGGTCATCCTCTCCAGTCCTGCAGTCCGCGCCCTCGAGACCGCCCGCACAGCCGCTGGCGAGCTGGGAATGGACCCGGCGCAAATCAAGACCTCAGAAGTGATCTATGGAGGAGAGGCCGATGAACTTGGTCTTCTACTCCGCCACCTGCAGGAGGACTGCGATTCCCTACTGCTGGTCGGACATTGCCCTGGGCTGGAAGCCCTGGCCGCGACGCTGGCGCACGACTACACCGGCCACCAGCCAACCGGCGGTGTGATCGCCCTCCGGCTGGCCATTGCGAAGTGGGAAGACCTCAAGCCCGGATGCGGCAGTCTGTTGAAAACCCTTTTTCCCTGATACTCCGACGTCCCGGTACTCGAACATGCGGCTGAAATGAGAAACGGACTCATGTTAGGGGTGATTATCTGAGCCGTGAAGTCAGATCTGCAAAAAAGATAGAAGTGACGAGCGGATGGCAGGAGGTTTCGATTGCGGCAGAGGAATTGTCTCCGGGGATCTATCTTGTTCGTCTAAGCGATACGGAGCGAATATGGACCGGAAATCCCACCTTC
Source organism: bacterium (assembly GCA_035419245.1). Classification (NCBI taxonomy): domain Bacteria; species bacterium. The sequence goes on from DAOLSP010000012.1 coordinate 110,360, forward strand.
ATTTGCTGAGGGCTGCTTTTGCAGCCATGAAGCGGATCAGGGGGCTTGGGCTCGTCTAAAGGATATGCCGGAGCACCTCGGCCAGGCGTTCATACTGGGCCGGGGTATTATAGATTTGCGCCGAAATCCGCAGGAGGCGTTCCGGTGGGTGGGGGTAATACATCACCGGCACGTCAATCTGCCATTTCTGGAACAGCTCCTCCTGGAGCGGATCGACATAATAGGGCGGCAGGGGATCGGGCCAGCTTGAGACCCGGGGAACAGGCAGCGAGGCCATGGAGCCGATCATCTCCTCAGGGCAGGGCGGCCGGATGTGCAAGGCTTCGCAGAGCACACTGCGTGCGTCCAGAGCCATCTGACGGTTGCGGCGCATAATTTCAGGCCAGCCGCCCTGTACCAGATTCCCCATGAATTTCAAGGCGGCGGCGATGCTGAGGCAGGCGCTGGTATCCTGCGTGCCGGCCCAGAAGAATTCGTGCTGGAAAGGATTGAGCGGAGGTGCCACCTCGGCGGCCACATGGCTGATGGCCAGGGGATGAATGCTCTCCTGCAGCTCGCGGCGCACGTACAAAAAAGCCGCACCTTTGGGGGCGCACATCCATTTGTGACAGTTTCCGGTATAATAATCGGCTGCGATTGCGGGGAGATCGAGTGGGACCATCCCGGGAGCATGCGCCCCATCCACCAGGGTGATGATATGGCGCCGCCGCAGCTCTTGTACCAGCTCATGCACCGGCATGACCATCCCCGTCGGACTCGTGACATGATCAATCAAAGCCAGACGCGTACGCGGCGTCACTGCAGCGAGGACGGCGTCGATGACCTGCTCCGGGAATTCAAGGGGAAAAGGAATATGCGCTGTCACCAGGCGGATACCATCGCGTTTGGCGGTAAAGGCCATGGCATTGCGGCAGGCGAAATAGTCATGGTCGGTGGTCAACAACTCGTCACCGCGTTTGAAAGCGAGCGAGCGCAGCACCGTGCTGACCCCATGCGTGGCGTTCGGCACAAAAACCAGATCCTCGGGTCGAGAATGCAGGAACTGTGCCAGCGCTGCGCGCGCCGTTGCATGATGCGAGGCCATCTCGATCACCTGATAGCGCCAGGGGCTCGACTCGAGTTTCCAGCGAAAGCTGTCCTGGACCTCAAGAACGGCCTTGGGGCAAGCTCCGAACGAACCATGATTGAGATAGGCGACATCGGCGCGGAGCCGCCAGTGCCGGGCGTACTCTGAGCCCTTGACAAATGCGGGCAGCTCCGTCATGGTTGAACCTCCATATTTTCCCCAGTCCGGTGGTCCTCCAGCGGCGCTTTGAGCAGGGTCAGAAGGAACCCCCTGCCACATCGCGCGTCGCCGCGACGAGATCGGCCCTCCTCCATCAAAACCGTCCTGCAGCATCCTGCGGTAACAGCTTCTTCAGGTTGCGCCCAAACCACTTTTCCATCCGCTTATAGCTCTGCTCTCCTCCCACCCTCGCGGCCAAGAGCTTGTGAAAGGTCATTACAAAACGGGGCAGTTCGCGCCAGGCTTCCGGGCTTGCGCTGTCTACTAAGGACACGTACAGCCGATCGGCCGGCAGCGCCATAGCGAGATCGAGCAGCTGCTGTGGATCATCCTCCGCGGCGCTCCTCAGGACCAAAATCATTTTATCACTGTTCAACCTCCGGATGAGGGCCGGCTGCATGGCTGCGGCCTGATCCAGGTCGAGGGACCAGAGAAGGCGGCCGTTAGAGCCTTTCATGACCGCATCGACTAAAGTGGTATCGGCGAGGTCAAGTTGCACCAGGATGTTGGCGGCCTGGGCCGCTGGAAGTAAGGTCTTTCCAACTGGCCCGAGATCGTGGCCTGAAAAAACCGGATCGGTCGGATCATCGAGGATCAACAGGTTGAGACCCAGCCGGCCAAGCTGACGCAGGGTGGCAGCTGAGCCCTTGAGGGCCGCCGTACCATGCAGAGCGAGGGCTACGGCCAACCGGCCTTGTCCTGCGGCGCGGTCCACCGATCCGGCATTCTCAAATCGAATCAGTTCCCGCGGGTGAGCCTGGATCCACTGATCGAGACTGTCGAGGCGGCTGTAGAGCGAACAGGGATCTTCGCTGGCAGCCAGAGTTTGCGTTGTGAAATGAATGCCAGCCTCCTGAGCGGCGAATACTTTATCATTCAGTGCTGCGGCCGTCCCGCCGATTGCGCTTCCCTTGAGGTCGAACTGGTCGCCATGGCGCAGGAAAAACCGGCCGCTGACGGTGCTGTCGAGGGTGAGGGGCTCGGGCCAGCCGGCCAGGGTGCGGATCAAGGCGCTGGCCCGATCGCCGACGCTCTGCAACGAGGCCACGTTGAGCATGTGCGGCTGGTCCTCGAACTCGTGATACCAGGGATGACCGCCGGTGGAACTGAAATAGATGGCCGGGATGCCCTGCTCGATGAAGTGGTAGTGGTCCGAGCCGCTGCCTCCCCAACCGCGGCCGAAGCGGGTTTTGCCGAGCAGCGAGTCGCTCCAGGAACGGGTCAATTCGCGAAATACTGCGGGCAGATAGTTCCGGCCGCCCATCGACACTCCGCCGTCACCCGCCCCTTCCATATCAAAGTTGAGCATGACGGCGATACGGTCCGGCGGGACTGGCAGATGGGCCGCAAAATAGCGGGAGCCGCGCAATCCCTGTTCCTCGCCGCCAAAAGTGACAAAGAGGATGGAGCGTGCAGGCCGTTCCGGCTGGGCGGCGAAGACGCGCGCCAGTTCCATCACCACAGCGGTTCCGGAGGCGTTGTCGTCGGCACCTAAGTAGAGATGGCCATCCCGACCCGCGCCAATGTGATCCATGTGGGCGCCGAG
>DAOLSP010000013.1 GCA_035419245.1 bacterium
GATCTCCCCCAAGAGTTCATATCGACGGGGAGGTTTGGCACCTCGATGTCGGCTCATCGCATCCTGGGGCTGAAGTAGGTCCCAAGGGTTTGGCTGTTCGCCAATTAAAGCGGTACGTGAGCTGGGTTTAGAACGTCGCGAGACAGTTCGGTCTCTATCTGTCGTGGGCGTAGGATATTTGAGGGAAGCTGCTCTTAGTACGAGAGGACCGGAGTGGACGAACCTCTGGTGCACCAGTTGTCGCTCCAGCGGCATGGCTGGGTAGCCAAGTTCGGAACGGATAAGCGCTGAAAGCATCTAAGCGCGAAGCCAATCCCAAGATTAGATATCCCCGCCGCAAGGCGCTAAAGGCTCCTCGTAGATGACGAGGTCGATAGGCCACAGGTGTAAGCATGGTAACATGTTCAGCCGAGTGGTACTAATAAGCCGTGCGGCTTAACCAAACTTTTATATCTGCAGCAGATGGTTATCTGCTCCAATAAAAGTAGCAATACAATGTGTTAACTCAATTTCAAGTTGTCAGGATATTCCGGTGATCATAGCGAAGGTGTTACACCCGATCCCATTCCGAACTCGGAAGTTAAGCCCTTCAGCGCCGATGGTACTATTCGGGAGACCGTATGGGAGAGTAGGTAATCGCCGGATTTTTATTGAGCCCCGGGTTTGTCCCGGGGCTTTTTTTATTTTCCCCACCCGGCCAGAGGATTCAAGACCGCTCCCGGACCACCCCGGAAACGAACAAGCCCTCAAGATGCTCTCGAGGGCTTTTACACGTCAGCCTTTTGGCCCGGTGCGGGCGGCGCCTGCGGTTGCTGCGAGGGATGGAGGTGGGCCTGCAGCAGGCCGTCGATCTTTTCAAAGGCCGCCATCAGCTCCGCCGCTTCGGCGGGACCGAATTCGGCCAGAAGATGCTCAAACATCGCCACCATATCCCGCTGCCGCTGTTCCATTACCTCCCGTCCGGTCTCGGTGAGCCGGATGCCCACCTGCCGGCGGTCCGTTTCCGCCGTGTGCTTCTCCACCAGCTGGAGCTGCAGCAGCCGGTTGACCAATTCGGTCCCTGTCGATGCCGCCAGCATCAGCTTGTCACACAGCTCCGTGACGGTGAGGGGTTCGTGCACCGAGAGCAGGATCAGGGTCTGATACTGCCGCATGGTGACCGGAGTCCCGACGGGATGCTGACGGTTAAGGCTGTGGAAGGCGCCCATGATGCGCGGCGCCAGCACAGCCAGCCGCCGGGCCTGGTCCAGAGCGCTAAGGGATTTGGACGACATGATTGCTCCTTTTTAATAATCCTGCAAGGTAATGCCATTCGCATTGGCGAAATATACTCCCTATAGCATTCAATTACAAGCTCTTTTCTTCGCCCGGAGCCCGGAGTTCCGATAATTCCCTTGTTTTTTTCGCTGTTTTTAAATAGGTTTACCCAAGGCATATCCTAAAAGCCGCGTAATAGGGAGGTGGCATTTGGCGAAACTGCGCGTCGGCATCATCTGCGGAGGGCGATCAGGCGAGCATGAAGTCTCTCTGGTCACCGCCGGTTCTATCATTGCAGCCCTGGACAAGTCCAAATACGAGATCGTCCCGATCGGCATCAGCAAGCAAGGGGCATGGCTGGCGGGCGCGGAGGTGCTGGAAAACCTGAAGCAGCACCGCATGGGCCTCGCCGCCCAGCTCTCCAACGACGCCGGAAACCACCATCTTCTGGTTTCGAAGAGCGCCGCTGGCTTCTTGCCGGCACAAAAGCTCGATGTGGTCTTTCCCGCTCTGCATGGCCCCTTCGGGGAAGATGGCACCCTGCAGGGACTGCTCGAACTCATGGATATCCCCTATGTCGGCGCTGGCGTGCTCGGTTCGGCCATGGCCATGGACAAGATCGTCCAGAAACACATCTGCCGCCAGCAGGGCATCCCCACGGTCGATTTCCTCTGGTTCCGCGACATTGACTGGCGCTCCGAGGGCGGCAATGAACCCTTTCCGGCGCTTCCGGATCAGCTCGCCAACCGTTCCCGGGAGGAGATCGTCGGCTCCCTGATCGACGCCCTCGGCCTGCCCCTCTTCGTCAAACCGCCCAACCTGGGCTCGAGCCTAGGCATCAGCAAGGCCCATGACCGCCGCGAGCTTTTTAACGCGATCGAGGAGGCTCTGCAGTACGACCGCAAGGTGCTGGTCGAAAAGGCCGTTGTCCAGCCACGTGAGCTCGAGATCAGCCTCCTCGGCAACGAACACCCCCGCGCCTCGGTCGCCGGAGAGGTCTTCCCCGGCAATGAATTCTACGATTATGACGCCAAATACGTCGACGACAACAGCGATCTGCAGATCCCGGCCCGCCTCAGTCCCGGGCAACTGCGCGATCTGCAGGAGACCGCCATCCGCGCCTACGTTGCCACCGAATGCGAGGGGATGGCCCGTGCCGATTTCCTCATGGAAAAGACGACCGGCCGCTTCTTCCTCAGTGAACTTAATACCATCCCTGGCTTCACGCGCATCAGCATGTATCCCAAGATGTGGGAGGCTTCGGGACTGCCCTACAGCGCTCTGCTCGACGAACTGATTGACCTTGCCCTCCAGCGTCACCAGCGGCGGCGGGCGTTGCGTACCAGCTACCAACCTAAAAAAGAATGGTATAAAGGATAACCGAATGCAAAAACGCTTTGGGCTGCTCTTCTTGTTCCTGCCGGTGCTCCTCACCGCAGCGGAGAAACGCGCCTTTCAGATCTCCGATCTCTACGCCCTGAAATCCATCAGCGATCTCCAGATCGCCCCCGACGGCCGGCACCTCCTTTTTGTGGTGGGCACGCAGGACTTGGCCAAGTCGGAACGCAACAGCGATATCTGGATCATGGCCGCCGACGGCAGCGGCTTACGTCAGCTCACCTTCAGCCCCGGCGGTGATTACCAGCCGCGCTGGTCCCCCGATGGCCGGCAGATCGCTTTTCTTTCCGGCCGCGCATCGGGAACCCAGATCTGGCTGTTGCCGGTGGACGGCGGCGAGGCGCGCCGCGTCACCGACCTGGCCATTACTCCGTCGGATCTCAAGTGGCTGCCGGACGGCAGCGGCTTTTTGTTCACCAGCGAGGTCTTTCCCGAATGCGGCGCCGATGACCACGCCACGCACAAGATCCTCGAGACCATGGAAAAAGGGCCGGTGCAGGCGCACCTTGCCGACCGCCTTTTCTACCGTCACTGGACCTGGTGGCGTGACGGCCGTGTCATCCATACCTTCCGGTACGCCCTCGCGGACAGCCAGCTGACGGATCTCACCCCCGGCGCCATCGACCGGCCGGCCGATGCCGGTGCCAGCGGCACCGCCGGCTACAGCCTCTCGCCGGACGGCAGGACCCTCTGCCTCGCGGTTAATCCCGACCGCAATGATTACGAGACCACCGACAAGGATCTCTGGCTGCAGCCTCTCGGCGGCGGGGACTCGCTCAACATCACCGCCGACAATCCCGCCTATGATGCCGAACCCGCCTGGTCACCGGACGGCCGCTATATCGCCTATATTCTGCAGGAGGTCCCTGGCTACGAATCGGACCGCAAACGCCTGGCCCTCCATGACCGCCAGACCGGCGAACGCCGCATTTTGACCGAGGCCTTCGACTTTTGGGTCGGCACCTTTCAGTGGGCCGCTGACAGCCGCAGTCTCTATTTCACCGCTGATGTGCAGGGCCATGTCCCGCTCTATCAGGTCGATGTGCAGAAGGGAACCCTCCGCCGACTCCTTGATCTCAAGAGTATCGACAATTTCCAGATTGCACCGGATGGCCGCAGCGTCTTTTGCATCCGCCGCAGCGTCGGCGAACCGGCCGAGATCTGGCGCGCCAGCCTGCCCAAGGGTGACCAGATTCGGCGCCTGACCGCTTTCAATCAGCCGATCGCCGAGGCCGTGGATATCCGGCCGGCCGAGGAACTCTGGATCGCCTCGCCCACGGGCAAGCGCATCCATACCTTCGTGGTCAAACCCCACAATTTTGATCCCGTGAAAAAGTACCCGCTCATCCTCAACGTCCATGGCGGTCCCCAGATGCAATGGGCGGACGCTTTTCGCGGTGACTGGCAGGTCTATCCCGGGGCGGGTTATGTCGTCGCCTTTCCCAATCCGCATGGCTCGACCGGCTACGGCCAGGAGTTCACCCTGGCCATCTCCAAAGACTGGGGTGGGAAGGTCTTTGAGGATGTCATGGCGGTGACCGATTCTCTGGCGCGGCTGCCTTACATCGATGCCGGGCGGCTGGGGGCCATGGGCTGGTCCTATGGGGGGTACATGATGATGTGGCTGGAGGGGCACACCGACCGTTTCAAGGCCATCGCGGCGATGATGGGGGTCTACGACCTGCCCGCCATGTACGGCGCGACCGAGGAGCTCTGGTTCCCCGAGTTCGACCTCGGCGGGACCCCTTGGCAGTCGCCGCTCTATGACACACTTTCGCCCCATATCTATGCCGCCCGGTTCAAGACCCCCTGTCTGGTCATCACCGGGGAGAAGGATTTTCGCGTCCCCTATACCCAGAGCCTCGAGTTTTTCACGGCCCTGCAAAAACAGGGCGTGCCCTCCAGGCTGATTGTTTTTGAGAACGACGGCCACTGGCCGGATGGCCTCAAATCGATGCCGCTCTATTATACTGCTCATCTCGACTGGTTTCACCGCTATCTGGGCGGGGATCCGGCGCCCTGGGATGTGGAGAAGATGGTGCGCAACCAGATTTTCGACTAGACGGTGGGCCGCGAGGAGGGGAGGAGGCCTCTTCGCAGGGTGCCGGTGAAGGAGGTGCAGGGTTGGATCAGGAATTTCATGCCGCATTGCTCGCCCTCGGAGAGGTGCAGCGGGGGCTGGATCTTTACCTCAAGGGCCGCCGTCAGAATGGCAGTCAGGTGATCGATACGGCGCTGGACCGGCTGAGCAGACTGCTTGAGGGGCCGGAGTGGCAGGACTTTTTCAGCCAGGTGGCCGACTATCTGGCCGGCCTCGAGATGGCCGATCTGGGGAGAATGGAATCCCTGGCGCCCACCGAGGCGGGACTGCTGAAAAAATACGGGCTGACCGCCCGGGACCTGCTGCAGTTGCAGCGGCTCTACAAGGTGTTCAAAACCTGTGAGGGCGCCACGGACCTCACCGACCTCTTTGCGATGCCCGGCTCCCTGGTTGCCCGCCTCACCGAAACCGTTGCGGCGGTGGAGCACGAGATTGACCGAACGCGCTCGCTGCCGCGCAAGGTGAAGAAGACGATGAAGAAGGTCGCGGGCAGCCGCCTGACGTTTCTCCTGGTGGGTTCGGCGCTGATTGGCATGAATCTCTTCTGGAAAAAAGAGCAGCAAACCTCGGTTTCAGTCGGCGTGGTGTTCCTGACCTCGGCGCTCAAGAAATGACAGCGGGCGGGTGCGGAGGCGGCCGCAGCAGCGATGCGAGGAAGCATGATCGAACAATTCATCGCCTATATCCGTGAGCACGATTTGTTCCGGTCGGGGACGCGGATTCTGGTCGCCGTTTCGGGCGGGATCGACTCGGTCGTCCTGGTAGACCTCCTCGCGCAGCTGGCCCCGGAATGGCGGCTCGAGCTCTATGCAGCGCACTATAACCATCAGCTGCGCGGCGCCGACTCCGACGGCGACGAAGCCTTTGTCCATGCGCTTTGTGCCGAACGCGCGATTCCCTGCGAGACAGGCCGCGGCGAGGTGCGCGCCTGGGCCCGCCAGCATCGCCTTAGTCTTGAGACCGCCGGACGCACGCTGCGCTACGCTTTTCTGCAGGAGACCGCCCGTCGCCGCGGCTGCACGGTCATCGCCACCGGGCACCATGCCGGAGACCAGGCCGAAACCGTGCTCGACCGCCTGATCCGCGGCGCCGGGGCCCGCGGCCTCGCGGGTATCGCCCCGCGCAGCCCCGCTGCGTCAGCCAGAGAACCGGCGGATGCGGCCGCTTCCGAGCCGGAGCCGCTCTGGCTCATCCGTCCCCTGCTCTTCGCCAGCCGGACGGCCATCACCGTCTGGGCGGAGGCCCGCGGCCTCACCTGGCGCGAGGACGCCAGTAACCGCGACCGCCGCATCCGCCGTAACCGCATCCGCCATGAACTCCTGCCACTGCTGCAGACCTATAATCCCCGCATCGAATCCGCCCTCTGCCGCACGGCAGACCATCTCCGCGAAACGGAGGCCTTCCTTTGCTCTGCGGCCCGAGAGGCTCTGGACCGCTGCAGGGTGGAGGAGAGCTGGGGCAAAATTGTTATTGAAAAAGAGCCCTTTTTATCGTATTTTATTATTCTTCAGAAATATGCTCTTCAGGAGGCCTGGCGCCGTATCAGCGGCGGAACCGGTGACCTCGATGCCGCCTTTTGGAAAGGCTGGCATCGCTTTATCGCCGCCGGCCGCACCGATCGCGCGTTCAGCGTCGGCGGCGCCGAACTCTGGCAGACCGAACACCGGCTGGTGCTGCTGTCGGCTCAGCGTGGCGGCCACGGCCCAATCTATCCGGCCTTTCCAGGACGCACCTCGTTGTGGGACGGCTGGACGCTTGAAATAAAAGCGACGGACCTGCCGTTAGAGCAGATAGCGAAAAACCGCGATCCCCGCCTGGCCTGGATCGACGGCGACCGACTCAACGGCACCCTCTGGGTGCGCAGCCTGAGGGCCGGCGACCGCATTCATCCTCTCGGCCTGCACGGACATAAAAAGGTCGCTGACTTGCTCGCAGAAGCGGGCACGCCGGTCTATGAACGCAGCCGTGTCCCCCTGCTGTGGTGCGGAGAGCAAGTGGTTTGGGTATGCGGCATCCGCTCCGGCGAACCCTTTCGCGTAACAGCAGAGACGACAAGTGTCTTACAGCTGAAAATGGAACGCAACCCTGATGGAACGCTCTGAATTTGAAAAAGTAGTCTACGACGGTGGTTTCCGCACCCTGTTGAGCCGCGAGACCATTATGGCGCGCATCGCCGAGATGGGCCGCCAGATCACCGAAGCGTACCGTGGCAAGCAACCAATCATGATCGGTGTGCTCAACGGCGCCTTCCTTTTCATGGCCGATCTCATCCGCCATGTCGAGATCGATCTGGAAGTCGATTTTATCAAGATCTCCAGCTATGGCAATGCCAAGGTCAGCTCCGGCGTCGTGCGGATGCTCAAGGACATCAATGCCGAGGTCAAGGGACGAGATATCCTTCTGGTGGAGGACATTGTCGATACCGGCGGCTCGATCAAGTTCCTGCACGAAAAGTTCATGGCTCTTGAGCCCGCTTCGCTCCGTTTCGTGACCCTGTTGATCAAGCCGGAAAATGTCGAAACCGACATCCCGATCGATTACGTCGGTTTCAGTATCCCCAATGAATTTGTCGTCGGCTATGGGCTTGATTATAAACAGATCCTGCGCAACCTGCCGGCGGTCTATGTGATGGATTAACCGAGGTACCTCTCTTGTCCTACCCTGATGATAAAAAGAGCAGCAACCTGAACCAGAACGAGCCGGGCGATGGCGGCCGTCCGTCGCGCCGGCCCAATCCGCAGCCGCGGCGTTCCGGCGGCCCCCAGCGCAACCAGCCTGACGGCCCGCAATGGGGACGGATGGTGCGGCCTCTGGTGATCTGGATGGGGCTGATTTTTCTCGCCCTGGCGATTTCGCAGCAATTTGCCAAACAAACCCCCAAGGCGCGGACGCTCACCTATGACAGCTTCAAGCAATATCTCGAAGCAGGCAAGATCGAATCAATCACGGTCGAGGAGAATACCGTCCACGGCCAGCTGCGGGCCAGTGCCGCCCTCGAGGGGCAGCGTGCCTTCCAGGTGATCCTGCCGCCGCGGGCCAACCTCGAGACCTTCGACGAGTGGATCAAGAAGTATGAGGTCGAAATCCTTTTCAAGGAGAGCGGGCCGAGCATCTGGGGCTCGCTGATCTATATTTTGCCGTGGGTGCTCTTCATCGGCATCTGGATTTTTTTCATGCGCCGGATGCAGGGCGCCAATAACAAGGGTATCTTCGCCTTTGGCAAATCCCGGGCGCGGATGTGGACCGACAACATGCCGCACGTGACCTTTGCCGACGTGGCAGGGGCCGATGAGGCCAAACAGGAACTGCGCGAGATCATCGAGTTTCTGCGCGAGCCGGAGAAATTCCAGCGCCTGGGCGGCAAGATCCCCAAAGGCGCCCTGCTGCTCGGGCCTCCGGGCACGGGCAAAACCCTTCTGGCCAAGGCTGTGGCCGGAGAGGCGGGGGTCCCCTTTTTCAGCATGTCCGGGGCCGACTTTGTCGAGATGTTCGTTGGGGTTGGCGCCTCCCGCGTCCGCGATCTTTTCGAGCAGGGCAAACACAACGCCCCGTGTATCATCTTCATCGATGAGCTCGATGCGGTCGGCCGCCACCGCGGCGCCGGCCTCGGCGGCGGCCATGACGAGCGCGAGCAGACCCTGAACCAACTGCTGGTCGAGATGGACGGCTTCGACAGCAATGAGGGGGTGATTCTCATTGCTGCGACCAACCGCCCTGATGTGCTCGATTCGGCGCTGCTGCGTCCTGGACGCTTCGACCGCCAGATCGTCGTCGACCGTCCCGATGTGCGCGGCCGCGAGGGCATTCTCAAGGTTCATACTAAAAAGATCCCGCTGGCCAAAAGCGTCGATCTCGCCATCCTGGCCAAGGGCACGCCCGGCTTTTCCGGCGCCGACCTGGCAAACATGGTCAATGAGGCCGCCCTGCTGGCGGCGCGCAAGGACAAGACCCAGGTCGAGGCGGTCGATTTTGAAGAGGCCAAGGACAAGGTGCTGATGGGCATCGAGCGCAAGAGTCTGCTGATCAGCGAGGATGAAAAACGCAGTACCGCTTATCATGAGGCGGGGCATGTGCTGGTCGCCCGGCTAACGCCGGGTTCCGATCCCGTGCACAAGGTGAGCATCATCCCGCGCGGCCGGGCGCTGGGTATAACGACGATGCTACCGATGGATGAGAAGCACAACTACAGCCGCACCTACTGTCTGGCGCTGATGCGCCAGCTTCTGGGCGGCCGTGCTGCCGAGCAGCTGATCCTCAACGAGTTGACCACCGGGGCCGGAGATGACATCAAACGGGTCACCGAACTGGCGCGCAAGATGGTCTGTGAGTGGGGCATGAGCGAAAAGTTGGGACCACTCACCTTCGGCGAGAAACAGGAGGAGATTTTTCTCGGGCGCGAGATCGCGCAGCATCGCGATTACAGCGAAGCCACGGCTCACCTGATCGATCAGGAGATCCGCGACCTGGTGGAAACCGCTGCGGCGGATGTCGCCAGGCTGCTCCGCGAGAAAGTGGATCTACTCCATGCCATCGCCGGGGCGCTGCTCGAGCGCGAGATGCTCGACGGCGAGGAGATCGACAAGATCATGAACGGGGTAGCGCTCCCCAAGCTCAAACGCCCCAACAAGACCACCGGCGGAAGCGGGCGCAAATCCGGGAGGCGCACCTCATCAGATTCGGACGCGTCGCCCCAGACCGCCGCATCCGCCCGCTCCTCCCGAATCCGGTCTAAGGGTGAAGCCAGCAAACCCCAGGCCTGATCCCGTGGCCTCGTACCTGTGGCGCTGCCGCGGCCGCCGGATCGAGCTGGGCCGGCGCACCCTGATCATGGGCATTCTCAATATTACGCCCGACTCGTTCTCCGATGGCGGGCGTTATTTTTCCGGCGCCGCCGCCCTGGCGGGGGCCAGGGAGCTGGTCGCAGCCGGCGCTGATATCCTCGACGTGGGCGGCGAATCCACGCGGCCGGGCTCGGTCCCGGTCAGCGTGGAGGAAGAGATGGAACGCATCCTCCCGGTCCTGACTACCTTGCGCCGTAATCTGGACATCCCTCTCTCCGTCGATACCTACAAAGCAGCAGTCGCCGAAGCCGCCCTGGCGGCGGGGGCGGACATCATCAATGATATCAGCGGGTTGACCTTCGACGCCGGGATGGCCGCTCTGGTCGCCCGCAGCGGCGCCGGACTGGTCCTGATGCATATCCAGGGCACGCCCCGCGACATGCAGCTGAATCCCTGGTATGAGGATGTGATTGCGGAGGTCAGCCGGTTTCTCAAGCACCAGCTCGCGATGGCTGAGGCGGCCGGGGTGGGGCGCGATCAGATCGTCCTCGACCCTGGCATCGGCTTCGGCAAGCGTCTTGAAGATAATCTGATCCTTCTGCGTGATCTGGGCTGCTTCGAGTCGCTGGGTCTGCCACTGCTGGTCGGGCCTTCGCGTAAATCCTTCATCGGCCGGATCCTCGATCTGCCGGTCAGCGAACGGGTGGAAGGCACCGCCGCCGCGGTGACGGCCGCCATCCTCAACGGCGCCCGGCTGGTTCGCGTCCATGATGTCCGGCCGATGGCCCGGGTGGTGCGCGTTGCGGATGCCATCCGCTGTGGTCGCCTCGAGCCCTGAGCAGGCGCCCTCCTCCCCGGTAACCGGGAGTCCGGGCCGCAATTGAATGATTCCTTTTCCGAGCAGTGACCGATGCCCCTGACCCTCTTCAAAATCGGTTTCATCCCGGTCACGGTGATGGATATCGCCGACATCCTCATCATGTCTTTTGTCCTTTACCGCAGTTATGCCTTCATCCGCGGCACGCGCGCAGCCCAGATGCTCGCGGGCCTGATCATCATCCTCCTCTTCTCGATCCTCACCCCGCTCCTGCAAATGCGTGGCATCAGCTGGATCTTCCAGAATTTGCGCACCGTCTGGCTGGTGGCTTTCGTCATCCTGTTTCAGCCGGAATTGCGCCGCATCCTGCTCTCGGTGGGTCAAAGCCGGGTGATTCGCTATTTTGTCAAGGTGAGCGGCAGCAAGGTGATCGATGAGGTTGTGGATGCAACCGAGCAGCTGCAGCAGCGCGGCTATGGGGCATTGATTGTGATGGGGCGCGAGACCGGCATGAAGATGGTCACCGAGACCGGAGTGAGCATCCAGGCGGAGGTTTCGGCCGCGCTGCTCGTCTCCATTTTCAATCCGCGGTCGCCCCTGCACGATGGGGCGGTGATCATCATCAATGATGTCATCGACACCGCCCGATGCATCCTCCCCCTGAGCGAGAACACCGATCCGCAGCTCAACCTCGGCACGCGGCATCGCGCTGCAGTCGGTCTTTCCGAGGACAGCGATGCGGTCGTCATAGTCGTCTCCGAGGAGACCGGTCGGATCTCGGTGGCCGTGGAAGGGACCTTGAAGTATGACCTCTCGCTGGATAATCTGCGTCTTTTTCTCTATCAGACCTTCAATCAGACCCTGCCCAAGGGGGAGAGGAGCGTGGCGTGAACGATGTCCGGTTGCGAAAAGGTCTTTTCATCCTCTTGCTGTGGGCGGTGTCAGCCCTGGCGCAGGAGGAGTGCACCGTGGCGGTGATCAGCGGCGCGGTGACGGCCGACGGCCGCCCGCTCCTCTGGAAGAACCGCGACAGCAGCACCCGCGAGAATTCGGCGCACTTTTTTCATGGACCCCGCTATGACTTTATCGGCGTGATCAACAGTGGCGATACCACCCAGGTCTGGATGGGGATGAACACCGCTGGTTTTGCGCTGATGAACTCCGAATCGATGGATCAGGATGGCGACAGCGCCGATGCCGAGGGCTATTTCATGAAGCAGGCTCTTGGCTGCTGTGCGCGCGTCGAGGAGTTGGATGCCCTGCTGCGCCAGACCGCCCTGGCGGGGCGCGGCACCCGCGCCAATTTCGGCTGCATCGATGCCTTCGGCGGAGCGGCCTTTTTTGAAACGGGAAATTTCCGCCACACCCGCTTCACACCGCAGGACTCCGGGCTGGTTCCCGCCGGCCTGCTTGTGCGTGCCAATTTCTCCATGACGGGCAAGGGCGATGAGGCCTATGGCTGTTGGCGCTATCATCGCGCCCGCAGCCTCTTGGCGGGACGCCTCACCGCCGGCAAGATCGATCTGCCCTTCCTGCTCAGTCGCGTGGTGCGCGATCTCACCAGCGATGAGCTTGATCCCTATCCTCTGCCTTTCAAAGGCGCCACGGAGGGCGCGCCGCAAGGCTTCATCCCCACCCAGAGTACCATCAACCGTTACCGCACGGTCGCGTGCGCTCTTTTTCAAGGGGTCAAAGCAGGTGAGGATCCGGCGCTGGCGACGATGTGGCTGCTGCTCGGAGAACCGGTAGCCGCAGTCGCCCTGCCGCTGTGGCCGGCGAGCGGCCAGGTTCCCGATTGCTTCGATGGATCGGGCGGTTCGCGGCTGAATCAGGACTTTACACGCATCCGCGCCCGGCTCTATCCCGAGAAAGCCCTGGCGTCCTACCTCGACACCGACCGGCTGGCCGGTGGACGCAGGCCCTGGGTGAAGCTGCGCAGTGAGCTCGAAGCGGAGGTGTTAGGATCGGTTGCTGCGGCGATGAAGGATTGGCGGCGCAAGCGGCCACAAGGAGAGGCATTGGCCGAACTGCAGGAAAAACTGGTCCGCCGCGTGCAGCGCGCCTTGTGAGGCGTTTGCGCGGCAACTGCTTCTCGCTCCCACCCGGCACTCCTCTCGTGTCGACCCAGCGCTCACGACCTCGCGCCAATCCGATGTTCCTCTCGTGCCCACCCGAACCCTTGGACGCGCGGCTGCTCCGCCCTGAGTCAATTCGGCCTTTCTGTCTCACTTTAAAACAAACCAGCTGCACTATCGGGTGCAACGTATGCCCGGTTCAAGCGTACAAAAGCCCGTGCCGGAGTTTTTCTGTTGGCACGGCTTTTGCTGAGCAAGAGAATGAAAACGGCTCCTGGAGGGTCTGTGGGCAGCATGGAGCGATTTGGCAACAATGCAAGGCAGCGGTTTTGTCCGTGTCCAGGACGAGGGGTTGTATAGAGATGGCACTGGCCGTGGCTTCGGGTTGCAGCCTTCGGGGGGGCGACCCGGCGCGGTACACGATCAGAACCCGATGCGGTGAAAGGGAACGAGCAGCGAACCGGACCGGTGGAGCAAGCAGGGCGGTTGTGCCGGTTCAGGTGTGATCGACGCCAGGATGTCCGTTTTCAGCATGGAATCCCTCCTTCCTTCCTTTCCATTGCCTCTGGGGCAGCGACTGAGCACAGCGCTGCCCTTTTTTTTTGGGTAAGCCGGTGGGAAAGAGCCTAGCGGGCGTTCTGCACCTATTTTTTTCGGGGAAGCCGGTGGATGTGAGAGGAGCGCGGGGTGGGTGTGAGAGTGGGAGCGACCCCCCCACGCTTGTCATTCAGCCGACAGATCCGGCGTTACTCCTCCAGGCGCGAGATGATCGTAAGGTTCTGTTTGTTGCAGATATCCTTTGCCTCCGCGGTGAAGAGATACTCCAGCCGCGGGCGGTAGGTCTCGACGATTTTGCCGCGTACCATCTTGAGGGTGCTGTTGAGCAGATGATTCTGCTCGGTAAAGCCCTCTCCGAGCACCGCGATCGCAGCCGGCAGCCACTTGCCCGGGAACATCCCGGCATATTCACCGCCCTCACGGTAGCGGGCGATTTCCGCTTCAATCGCCTTCAAGGCTTCGCGCTGCCCCATATCGCTCTGGGGTGACAGGTTTTTCGAACGGAGCTGGCGCAGCAGGGCCTCCTTGTTCGGCGCCACCAAAGCGACCGTATAAGGGGACTGGTTATTGTAAAGCATGATCTGGTCGATCAGCTTGGAGGTCGAGCAGATCGCCTCCTCGATCCCCTCCGGGCTGTATTTTTCGCCGTCGTTGGAGATCAGCAGGCTTTTAAAACGCCCGAGCACGTAAAGAAAACCCTCCTCATCAATGTAACCCAGGTCGCCTGTGTAGAGCCAGCCGTCGCGTAGCGCCTCGCTGGTCGCCTTTTCATTCTTCCAGTAGCCCGCCATCACATTTTCCCCGCGCACAATGATCTCGCCCTTTTCGCCCCGGGGCAGGTCCGCCCCTTTTTCGTCACCGATACGGACCTCCAGGTTGGCGACAATCGAACCCGATGAACCCAGTTTGTGTTTACGAGGCACGTTGGCCGAGATGATTGGCGCGGCCTCACTCAGTCCATAGCCCTGGAACATCGGGATGCCGATGGCATAGAAGAACCGTTGCAGTTCGATGTCGAGAAGGGCGCCGCCGCCAATGAAGAACTCGAGCCGCCCGCCAAAGTTTTCGCGCACCTTTTTGAAGAGGAGCTTGTCATACAAGAGCACCAGGGGTTTGTAAACGGCGCGCCAGCCCTTGCCGCGGTCGCAGCCGAGGCCGTTGTAAACATAGGCGGTCTTGAGGGCTTTGTTGAAGAGGGCCTCGACCCTGGGGCCTTTCTGGCGGATGCCTTTCTCGATGTTCTTGCGGAAATTTTGCGCTAGCGAGGGCACACTCAGAAGGAAGACCGGCCGGGTTTCCTTGATGTTGATCGGGATATTCTTCAGGGTCTCGATGGCCGTCTTGCCCACCTGGACTGAAGCTATGCTGGCGCCGTTTTTCATCAGGGTATAGATGCCGGCGGTATGGGCAAAGCTGTGATCCCAGGGCAGAATGAGCAAGGAGGTGTACCATTCGGGGATGGGCAGCAGTGAGCAGGCCTGTTCGACGTTGGCGGTGTAGTTACGGTGGGTGAGGATGATGCCTTTGGGATCGGCGGTGGTGCCGGAAGTGTAGCAGATGTTGGCGGCATCGTTTTCCTCAACCGCCTGCCAGCTCTCTTCGAAGAGTCGGGGGCTGCGTTCGAGATATTCCTTGCCTTTTTGCAGCAGATTTTGTAATGTAATTTCATCCGGGTCATGGGTGCCGTTCTCATCGAAGAGGATCACCTTTTCCAGTACGGGAAGATCGTTTTTGATAGCCTTGATCTTGTGGGCCTGGCTTCCCGACACCACAGCCATGCGGCATCCAGAATGGCTGATGCGGAATTTAAGATCCGCGAGTTCGTCCACTTTAACCGAGATGGGCACATTGATCGCCCCGGTGTAGAGGATACCGAGTTCAGCGATGACCCATGCGTTACGGCCTTCCGAGATCAGGGCGATGCGGTCGCCCTTCTGGATGCCGAGACTCAGCAATCCCGCCGCGAAAAGCTGGACCTGCTGGCGGGCCTCACGGTAGGTGGTGCCCTCATAGCGGCTTCCCATTTTTTCCCAGAGCAGGATATTATCCGGGTACTTTTCCACGCTCTGTTCCAAGAGATACGGCAGAGTCCTTTTAGACACGATGCATCACTCCTTTTTGATCAGCTATACAAGGGACTCCCGCACGTTGCCCCGCATCCGGAACGGGAGGATTCGGTTTGCTGCGCTATCTATCATCATATTAACAAATGGCCAAAAAGTCAAGCGAATTCTGTTAAAAAATTGGACAGGCATTTCTGGTGGCGATCCCCCAGGATAAAATAGATCAAGTGCGATTGGCGAGTGATATCGCCGATGTGGTCTCCGGCTATGTCACGCTGAAAAAGCGCGGCAAGAATTACTTCGGCCTCTGCCCCTTTCATCCGGAAAAGACCGCTTCGTTCAGCGTCAACCCCGACCTGCAGATCTTTCACTGCTTCGGCTGTGGCGCAGGTGGTAATGTCTTCACCTTTATCATGCGCGTGGAAAGCCTCACCTTTCCCGAAAGTGTGCGCCTGCTGGCCAAGGCTGCCGGAATAGTTCTACCCGAGGAGGAAGAGGATCTCAGCCAGCTGCAGGAGAAGGAGGCCCTTTTTTACGCCAACCAGCTGGCGAATGAGTTTTTCATGGCCAACCTGCTCCGCGAAGCGGAGGCCGAGCCGGCGCGTCGCTATCTGGCGTCGCGCGGTCTGACGCCGGAGCTGTTTAGCCGGTTTGGCATCGGCTACAGCCTGAACAAGTGGGATGGGCTGCTGCTGCATGCCCGTGCCAGGTCGGTCAATCCCGAACTGCTGCTTAAAGCCGGATTGGTGCTGCAAAAGGAGGGGGGCGGGATCTATGACCGCTTCCGCGGGCGGGTTACCTTCGCCATCCGTTCGCTCAGCAAGCAGGTGGTGGCCTTCGGGGCGCGCCGGATCATCGAGGATTCCTCGCCCAAATACATCAACTCGCCCGAGACGCCGGTCTATCAGAAACGCTTCATCCTCTATGGCCTCGACCTCGCCCGTGAGGCCGTGCGCCAGGCGGACTGCGTGGTGATCGTCGAGGGCTATACCGATCTGATCAGCCTGCACCTGTCCGGAATCGAGGAGGTGGTTGCTACTTCGGGGACGGCGATGACCGAGGAGCACGCGCGGTTGTTGCGCCGTTATACCGCCCGCGCCGTCATCCTTTATGACGGGGATTCCGCCGGTGCCGCTGCTTCGCTGCGAGGTGCCGAGATCCTTCTGGCCCATGGGTTTGACGTCCGGATTTGCCTCCTGCCCGGGGGCCAGGATCCCGACGAATTTGTGCGCCGGAACGGCGCGGAGGCCGTGCGCCAGCAACTGCAGCAGGGGATGCCGCTCATCGATTTCAAGATGAAGAGCCTGGAGCAGAAAGGATTGCTGCGGACGCCTACCCAGAAGGCGGAATCGACGCGGGAACTGCTTGCCTCGATCGCCCGGGTCACTGATGTCATCCAGAAATCCTTTTTGCTGCGCGACCTGGCTGAGAAGCTGAACGTAGAGGAGGCGGTGCTCTGGGCCGAGGTCCACAAGCTCGAGCGGCGCACGCGCCTCCAGGTCCGGCCGGAGGAGCGCGGCGCCCAGCCGGTCATGGGCGACCGCTATCTTGAAAGCAAGCGCGGTGCAGCCGAACTGGGGTTGCTCGAAGTGGCGCTGACCCGGCCGGAATTCCTGCCGCGGATTCTCGCGCTGATCACCGCCGACAAGTTCCTCCATGCCGATGTTCGCACTGTCTTTCAGGCCTGTGAGCTCGACGCCCTTGAGGGTGTACCCTTCGATCTGCAGCGCATGCTCGCCCTGATCCGCGAGCCGGCCGTGGCGGAGCGCATCACCCGCGCCCTGCAGCTTCAGCAAAAACCGCTGCATCCCGAGCGCTATGCCTTCGATTGTCTCAACACCATCCGTATTGCCGAGCTCAATGCCCGCATCGAAATCCTGCGTGTCCGCATGAAAGGCGGCGAACGGGTGGAGGAGGCGCTCCTGCAGGAGTACCGTGAGGTGGTCGAGGAACGCAAACGGCTGGAACAGATCGAGTTTGCTTTCGAGTAAACCGGCCGCTATGAATCCGGATGGAGTGAGCGGCCGATCCACGAGGAGTATGCCATGAGTCCCTTTTCCAAACCGCTTCCTGTGGAACAGCTCCGATGGGAATGCGATGAATATGTCCGGAGCTTTCAGTCGACGGCCGAACTGGAGAGTTACCGCACAATCCTTGGCCAGGAGCGAGCTCTGCGCGCCCTGACGCTGGGGCTTGAAATGGATTATCCCGGCTACAATATTTTCGTCTCCGGCGAGACCGGGACCGGCCGGCGGACGACGGTGCATCTGATGCTGCATGATCCGCGATTTCGCAAGCCCGTGCCGGAAGATATTTGCTACATTTACAATTTTACGCTGCCCGACCAGCCGAGGGTGATCCAGCTTGCGGCGGGTGAAGGCGTGCGGTTCCGCAAAGCCATGGAGGATTGCATCAACCAGCTCAAGGTTGCCGTGCCGGCGGTCCTGGAGAGCGAGCGGATCCGGAAGAGGCGTGAAACCCTGCTTGAACGATATGCGCTGCAGCAGGCCGAGAATCTGCAGCAGTTCGAGAAACGGGCGCAGCAGGATAAATTCACCCTGGTTCAGGTGCAGGTGGGTCCTTTTGCCAAACCCGATGTTTTACCGCTGATCGACGGGCAGCCGGTCCCCCTGGAGAGCCTGGGCGAATTGGTAGGCCAGGGCAAGCTCGATGATCGCCAGGTCGCCGTGATCCAGCAACAGTACATTGAGCTGAACAAAGAGCTCGCCCGGCTTATTCAGCTCAACCAAAAATTGCAGCGTGAAAAACAGACCCGATTGGCCGAACTTGAGCACGATGCGGTCAAGCCGGTGATCGCGGAGGCGCTCGATGAGGTGCGGACGGCCTTCGCCGTCGCACCGGTGAGCGAGTATCTCGATGCAGTGCTCAAGAGCCTCCTGGAAAACCTTGGCAAATTCCAGCGCAAGCCCGATGGCGAGGAAGGGGAAGGGACTGCCCGCTCAGATGCCGCGGTGGACCCCTTCCTTGAGTACCGCGTCAACGTCCTAGTGAATAACGAGGGCAAGGCTTTTGCACCGATCATTTTTGAGAACTCGCCCACCCATGGCAGGCTCTTTGGCAGCATCGAACGCCTGATGGATCGCAATGGACAGTGGCGCACCGATTTCACCCATATCCGGGCCGGCTCGCTGCTCCAGGCCAACGGCGGCTTTCTCGTGTTGCACGCGCGGGACCTCTTGCTCGAGGAGGGCGTCTGGTCGAATCTCAAACGTATGCTCAAGAACGGCGAGACCGAGATCAATGCCAATGATCCGGCGCTCCTCTTTGCCGTCACGGCGATGAAACCGCAGCCGATCGCCCTCCGCGTCAAGGTGATCCTGCTGGGCGACCCCTATCTCTATCAGCTGCTCTATGCGGCGGACGATGATTTCCGCAAGATCTTCAAGATCAAGGCCGAATTCGATTCGGAGATGCCCAACGACGCCACCAATCTACGCCGTTATGCCGAATTCATCAAGCGGATGTGCGAGGAGCAGGAGTTGCAGCCCTTTGATGCCACGGCGGTGGCCGAGGTGGCCGAATACGGGGTGCGCCTGGCCGGCCGGCAGAACAAACTGACCACCCGCTTCACCTATATCAACGATTTGCTGCGCGAGGCTGATTATTTTGCCCGGGCGGACAAGCAGGATATCGTCTCCCACCGCCATGTCGAGCAAGCCCTTGCTGCGGCGGATCAACGGCTGAATCTCATCGAGGAAAAGATCCGCGAGAACATCCGGGAGGGGTTTATCCTGATCGACACCGATGGGGCCCGGGTGGGCCAGGTGAACGGCCTGACCGTCCTGAGCATGGGGGATTATCATTTTGGCATGCCGGTACGGATCACGGCGCGGAGTTCGATGGGGCGGGAGGGGATTATCAATATCGAGCGCGAGGTGGCCATGAGCGGCCCGACCCACGACAAAGGGGTGCTGATCATCTCCGGCTACCTCCAGGGCAAGTTCAGCCAGGACCGGCCGCTCTCGATCAATGCCTCTCTCTGCTTCGAGCAGTCTTACGGCGGCATCGACGGGGACAGCGCCTCTTCCGCCGAGATCTACGCCCTGCTCTCGCGGCTGGCCGACCTGCCCATCCGCCAGGACCTCGCGGTCACCGGCTCGGTCAACCAGAATGGCGAGATTCAGCCGATCGGCGGGGTCAACGAGAAGATCGAGGGATTTTACGAGATCTGCCGGATGCGCGGCCTGACCGGAAGCCAGGGGGTGATCATCCCCAAACAAAATGTGCCGGACCTGATGCTGAAGAATGATCTCATCGAAGCAGCGCGCGCCGGCCAGTTTGTGATCTATGCGGTGGAGCGGATCGAAGAGGGGATCGAGATCCTGACCGGCATGCCCGCCGGCGTGCGCGACGCCCACGGCCTCTATCCCCCAGAAACTATCTTCGGGCGGGTGGACGCCCGGCTTGCCGCTTATGCCGAGGGACTACGGCGGTTCCGGGAGTGATGGCTCCGGCCGGATTGGCTGCCGAATCAACACAAGGACATGATGCGTAATGAAATGCGGTCTTTCTACCTCCTGGCTCTCTTCGCGGATCCTCGACGGCCATGCACTGCTCGACGCCCTCGGTGCTGCAGGACTCACAGGGCTGGAAATTGATTATCGCGTCAGCCGCGCAACACTGGAGCAAATGCTGCCGCGGCTGCGCCGGGGTGAATTCACCGTCTACAGCGTCCATAATTACTGCCCGACGCCACCCGGCTATGAGGGACATCCCAATGTCGCCGCATTGTTCAATCCCGCCTCGTTGGACGAGCAGGAGCGCAAGCAGGCGGTGGAATTCGGGCTGAAATCATTGCAAACTGCCGCCGAGCTGGGGGCTGCTCTTGCCGTCTTTCATCTCGGTGTAATACCTATGGACTTCAAGATGGCGGAACTTTTCACCTTGCATGATGCCGCCGGCGAGGATTCCGGGGATTTCCAAAGCCGGATCGCGGAATTGCAAGCCGAGCGGGACTCCAGAATCACCCCCTATCTCTCGCCCCTGCTGCGCACGGTCGAAGCCCTGCACCGTGAGGCGGTCCGGCTCGGCATTTTAATCGGCGTCGAGAACCGGTACCGCCTCTCCCAGATCCCCATCGGCGCTGAATTTGATATCCTGTTCCGTGAGTTTGCCGGTGGGCAGCTGCGTTATTGGCATGACGTTGGCCATGCCGAGATATTTGCCCGGCTGGGGTTGCTGGATCACGAACGTGATTTTCTCGAGCGGTTCAAGGGCCAGCTGGCGGGCATGCACCTCCATGACATTCGCGGTTTCAAGGATCATCTGGCCCCGGGCATGGGGACCTTTGATTTTAAGCGCCTGGTGCCGTACCTGGATGAAGAAAGTCTGCGGATCATCGAGGCGCATCAACCGGTCACGCTCGAGGAGCTGCTCCAGGGTGTCGGGGTGTTGCAGCAGGCGGGGGTGATGTGAAACCGCGGATCGGCGTCACCCTCGGCGATCCGGCCGGTATCGGTCCCGAGATCGTCCTCAAGGCGCTCCAGGATCCGCGTGTGCAGCAGGCGCTGCAGCCGATTCTCTTCGGCGACCGGTCGGTGATCGAGCAGGCCAGGGCGCAGACCGGTCTGGCGTTGCCGGCGGTTCAGCTGGTGGATGCCGGCGAGATCCGGCGGCCCGTCGAAATGGGGTGCGTGGACGGCGCTTGCGGCCGGGCGGCTTTTAGCTACATCCGCATCGCCATTGACTGGGCCCTAAAGGGGTCGATTCAAGCCCTGGTGACCGCCCCGATCAACAAGGCTTCGCTGCAGCAGGGCGGCGTGCCCTACATCGACCATACTGAAATACTGGCGGGGCTAACCACCAGCCTGAAGCCGATGACCTTGTTCGTGGTGGACAATCTGCGTATCTTTTTTCTCACCAAGCACATCCCGCTGCGGCGGGTTGCGGATGCCCTGACATCATCCAGCGTGGTCGAAGGGCTGGTTGAGAGCGATCGCGGCCTGAAGCAGCTCGGTTTCCAGCGGCGGCGGATCGCGCTGGCTGCCCTCAATCCCCATGCGAGCGATGCGGGGCTCTTCGGCGATGAAGAGGCGCTCATCCTGGCGCCCGCGGTGGCGGAGGCGTGCCGCCTCGGGCTCGATGTATGCGGACCGATACCGGCGGATTCGGTCTTTCACCTTTGCCGCGAGGGAGGGTATACGGCCGTGCTCTCACTTTATCACGACCAGGGCCACATTGCCGCCAAGACCCTTGATTTTCACCGTACAGTCTCCTTCACCCTCGGTCTGCCGTTTCTGCGTACCACACCGGATCACGGCACGGCCTTCGCCATCGCGGGCAAGAATCAGGCTAATCCCACCAGCCTGATCGAAGCCTTACTGGCAGCGGCACGATATGGATAAGGCGGAACGGTACGCTGATAATCAGCTAACTCAATTAATAATAATTAGAAAGGCAAGAAATGAAAACAGAAAAAAATCTCCAGGATGCATTCGCCGGGGAAAGCCAGGCCAACCGCACCTATCTCGCCTTCGCCAAAAAGGCCGATGCCGAGGGGTACCCGATGATCGCCAAGCTTTTTCGCGCGGCGGCCGAAGCGGAAACGATCCACGCCCATGCGCATTTGCGTGTTCTGGGACGGGTTAAATCCACTCTGGAGAATCTTCAGGTTGCAGCCGACGGCGAGGCTTATGAATTCAAAAGCATTTACCCCGAGTTCCTCAAGGATGCCGAGGCCGAAGGGAACAAAGCGGCGATCTCCAGCTTCACCTTTGCCATGAAGGCCGAAAGGATCCACAATGAACTCTACCTCAAAGCGGTCGAAGCGCTCAAGGCGGGCAAGGATCTGAGCACTGCCAAGATCTATCTTTGCCCGGTTTGTGGTAATGTCGAGATCGGCGAGGATGGCGATGAAAAATGCGAGATCTGCGGCACCAGCCGGGATAAATTCATCGTGATGTAAAGAATGCAGCGTAGCCCTGGCGTTTATGCGGGCGCCAGGGCGGTTGCCCTACGGCTCTCCCACTTTCATCCCGGCCGTCCCCGCCCAATCATCCGAACCACTGGCCTCCCACTTTTTGCAGCCCACCTGTCCCGACGCTTCTCTTCCGGTCCTATGGAGCGTCATGCCTTTATACCCGCATGGGGGAAAATCTCCAAATTTGGAAAAAAAGTATTAAAATTTTCTATTTTCCGCTCGGTTGCGCCTATAATAAGAACAAGAGCTGATGTGGCGGGATCTGTCCTGGATGAGCATACCGCAGGCCCAGTCGCGGGCCGGGACGTAGATACGGCGCCGCTGGCCGATCCAGCTAGCCAAGCCAAACCGCGCACCCGGGATATGCCTGGCCGTGTGGGGCGTGGTGGGGGTGATCAGTGAACCAGGAGATTATCTCGAGAGGTTCTCATGCCAGCAAAACTAGTAGAGATGACCGGTGCGAGGCGCTTATTTGTATTGACCGCTGCCGAAACGACGATTGGCAGAAGCCACGCCAACGACATCGTCCTTCCGGACATGAAAGTGTCGAAACGTCATGCCCGGATCATTCAGCGGAGCAAAGGATTCTATCTCGAGGATGCTGGCAGCACCAACGGCACCTATCTGGGCAACACCAGTATAAAATTGGTCCACCTCCGTTCGTACGACACTTTCAGAATCGGTGCCAGCGAATTCCAGTTTTTCGAAAGTACTGCATCCCACCCTATTGTCCTGCCGCCCCAATATACGCCCCCCTCCACAGCCAATGTACCGTTGCCTGCCTCCGCCAAGCCAACAATCCGTTCTCCCTATCTCTATCCCCTGCTGATCGGAGGGGGTGTATTTGTTTTTGTCCTGCTCATGATTTTCTTCCTGCCATTTTATGCCGTTCAAAGTGGTCAAATAACCACTTGCAAAATATGCAATAAAGAGGTTACGAATACGGTGACCTCCCATCATGTCTCCTTCCTTGAGAAAAACAACTATTCGGTCACCCATGATCAAGGGTATTGTGAATCCTGCGGGATGGTGCAAGTGCCCTACACCGTCAGTTTGCATTGCAAGGAGTGCGGCACCGTGTACGGCAGAGAGCAACACTCGGCGCCGCGCCGGGAAGAGAAACGGGACGAAGATCGGACCGAAGGATTCTGTTCCTACAAGTGTGAAATTATCTATAATATAAAGGACGCCACTGATAGGTTCAAGGAAGGATTTAATCCCCTTGACTTGATTCCGTGAAAGAGAAAAGGCTGGATACCTAATGAAATGTCCCTCCTGTAATGCGCATATCGAGACGGATGCCCGTTTTTGCGGCGCCTGCGGTTGTAGGATGGCGGCCTCCGGGAATGGATCCGGCGCCTGGATCATTACGGTTGGCCGTTCACCCGATAATACCTTGATCATCGATCATCCCGGGGTCTCTGCGCACCATGCGCAGCTCCGCGTCGAAGGGAATACGATCGTTCTCGAAGACCTGAACTCCAGCAACGGCACTTATGTGAATGGCAAAAAAATCATCATTCATGCCGTCTCCCGCCGCGACTTGGTCACCTTCGGCCAGCATGTTTCGCTGGATTGGCAGGAATTTGAAAAATTGCTGGCATCGGCCCGCCCCATCCCGTTCGATCGGCCTGTCGTGCAAACCGTCGCTCCATCTGTGCCGGTGGTGGCGCGACAGTCTGCTCCTGCGCAACCAGCGCCGCAATCCCCGGCGCAGAGCCTGGCCCCCGGGCAGGCTCGTCCAAATGCCTACGCCGGCCTGGGAAGTGAGATGGCTTTTGCCCTCCATGCCAACAAATCCTTCACTGGAAAGGCCTTCCTTTCGCTTCTTCTGTACTACGTGGGATTTTGGTTCCTTGGATTCATATCCAACATCATCTTTTTGAGCGATGCCAATCGAACCAAGAGATTGATTGGTTCGAATCCGCCTGGATACGGCTGCCTGACGACCCTGCTGGTGGTGCATATCGCTTTGCCGCTCCTGATATTGATGATAATTCTTGGATTGGGAATTCATCTTTATCGCTGAATGCTGGTGCACTTTAGGATCATGAACATACGAACTAGGAGTATCAGAAACGATGAATCCATCGGACGTTATTCGAGATTATAAAATCTTACACCCGCTGGGCAGCGGCGGTATGGGGACGGTCTATCTGGCGGAAGACTCCCTGCTTGAGCGGCAGGTAGCGATCAAGGTGCTCAACCCCACGCTAACTCAAGATGAGCAGTTCGTCGAACGGTTCCGGCGCGAGGCCAAGATTCAGTCAACACTCATCCACCCCCATATTGTCTCCCTGTTTACGTTTTTCTTTGATGCCGGGCAGTATTGCATGGTGATGGAATATGCGCCAGGAAGAACCCTCCGCCAGTTGATCACCGAAGAGGGGGCATTGGCGGAGGATCGCGCTATTCCTCTTTTTGTGCAGATTTTACATGCTGTCGAGTACGCGCATAGTAGGGGCGTGGTGCATCGCGACTTGAAGCCGGGAAACATCCTCGTTTCAGATGAGGATCAGGTCAAGGTTATGGATTTTGGGATCGCCAAGATGATGGGGGATGCCGGGATGACGCGCACCGGCGCGAAGCTTGGCACGATTTATTATATGAGCCCCGAACAAATCCGCGCCCAAAAAGATATCGATCATAGAACGGATATTTACAGCCTGGGCATGATGCTTTATGAAATGCTCACCGGTGTGTTGCCCCTCAATTCGGACACCGAGAGCGATTTCGAGATCATGAAGCAGATCATTGCGGAGGAATGGCCCGATCCGATACACCATAATCCCACGATCTCGCAAAGGTGCAATCAGGCCATTGCTATGGCTGTGCGGAAAAAACGCGAGGAGCGGTTCGCGGATGCCGGCCAGTTTCTTGAGGCCTTGGGCCTGGGAAGCGCCCATGCTGGGCAACCCGGCGCAGCCGTCAGCCGGATGGGATCAGGAAAAGGCTGCATCGTGGTGACAGCTGATGAGGGCATGAGCGTTCTGCTGAATGGTAAACGCATCGGCATGAGAACGCCCTGTGAAATTAAAGAATTGGAGTTCGGCAAATATACCTTGCGTGTCGATGGTAAAAGTCACTTCAGTGAACCGGTGGAGGTCGAGATCTCCCGGCCGGGACAACTGGTGAAAGTTCAACCAGCACTGATCGCCTATGGCTGGATCACCGTCAAAACGGCGCATCGCGGCCTCAATCTGAGGATAAACGGGGATCCTGTTCTGTTGAACCAGGCGAACCGGCTGATGCCCGGGACCTACACCATCGAGCCAGATCTGGCTTACCTCAAACCAGCCGTATTTGAGCTGCAGCCGGGCGAAAAAAAGGTCCTCGACTTTGACACGATTCAGGACAAGGTCCAACTTGAAATCAATACGGGACGGTACCAGACTGAACTGGAAATCACCCATCAGGACGCGGGGATTATTCTCAAGGAGGAGATCACCGGCATTAAGAGCCTGGAGCTCATCCCCGGCGCCTACGCACTGCGAATTCTCTCCCCGCCCTGCAAAACGGTCCGAGAAGTGATGCTTCAGCGTGAAGGCCAGCGAGTGGATCTGGAAAAAGATCTGGATCAATTCCAGAAGACAAAAAAGGTGCAGCATGGTTTGGCTTGGGCGGCCTGTATTACGCTGATCCTGACCATATTCTCGATATGGCTCTTGAAGTATCTGCAGCTTTCCGGCGCCTGGAATCTGGCGAAGACCACGAATACATATCAATCCTATCAGACGTTTTTAGAGAAACATCCGGATAGTAAATTCTCGGCAGAGGCGCAGCGGCTTCAGGAAGCCAGCTTCTGGAAGATGCAGGACAACAATGACATCGGGTCTTATGAAACCTATATAAAAAAGTACGAGACGGGGGCGCACGCTGAGGAGGCTAAACATAAGATCGAGTCTCTGCTGCGGCAAAGAATTGAGAAGAATCACTCCATGCAGGACATGCTGGATTATCGCCATCGATTCAGCAGTTACCCTGGAGCTGTTGAAGTGAATCGCGCCTATACGCAGGCGAGATGGGATGAGACCAAATCTCAGAATTCACGCGAGGCTTATGCCTCCTATTTGCAGGAATTTCCAAACGGCGAACACTTCGAGGAAGCACACAACTTGTATGATGACGCGAGTTGGCAGCAGGCAAGCCAAGCCGATACTCCGGATGCCATTCAGCAATATCTCAATGAGTTCCCGGAAGGCCGCCACAAAGTGCAGGCAGAATACAGGATAGCCCAGCTCGGGCAAGCGGAATCGGGAGAATCTGGGGGCATGGAGTCTTATTCGGTAACATTCAGGGTAGCTAATCTGAACCCTAATCAGCCGTTGAATTTGCAGGAGAAACCCGATTTTTCCAGCGCAAAAGTAGTGCAAATCCCCAGGAATGGTATAAAGGTCAGCTATCTTGGAGAAAGCAAACAAGTGAATGGAGCGGTTTGGCATTATCTGGAATACAATGGCTACAGAGGCTGGGCCAACTCAAGATTTTTAGAGAAGGACTTTACGAACTAGTAACGGCCGTATTGTCATATGCAGCTGCCTGGCCTTTTTGGCTCCAGGATCCGGTTGCGTTAGGCTCGAAGGAATGGAAGGCGGGTCGCGGAACATCCAGACGGATCCATAGCACCGCTATGGGATTCTTGTTGCGGTTTAATCAACGGAAAAGGACTGCGAAATGGCACGCACAGGGATACGCAAATTCATGCATGTCAGCCGGCCAGATTTTAGCCAGCTGGTGTTCGGGATCGGGCTGCTGATTTTGGAACTTTGGCCCATGCTGATGTTAGCTGAAGCGACAGCATTGCAGCCGGCCTCAGGCGAAATCGGCGCGTGTCCGGGGCTAGAAGCGGCATCACAACGGACAGGATCAACCGGACAAACAGCAGGATCCACACGCTGGAAGGTCGATCCCAGTATGCTTTTTTCTCCGGCAGGAGAGCCGCTCACGCCGGAGGCCGCGCAGCTGATCGCAGCGCTAGAGTTAGAGGGCGGGGAAGGCTTGCCGGTGAGCAGACACGAGCTGATGACGCTACTTTCCCGACCGGAGGCCGCGGATGTTTATTACGAAAAGATCATGAAAGTGGCGACCCCGGCCAGCTTGGCTATTCAGAAAGAGGAGCATAAAAATTATACCAAGTATTTTCTTCAACATTATCTAGAAGCCGGCGTCGCCTTCCTGCATAGCCATCAGGAGATTTTGCAACAAGCGGAGGATCAATATGGCGTGCTGCGGAAGGACATTGTCGCCACCTTGATCTGGGAATCCGGGCTGGGAAAGTATACGGGGGATTTTCTGGAAGTTAACGTTTTCCTCGGCCAGATCCTTTTTCTCGATGCTGCGCAGAGAGAGGCGGTGGAGCAGATGGTCGCTGCCGGCGAGCCAAATCCCCTGGATGATCCGGTCTTTGCCCGGAAGGAGAGAATCCGTTTGGACAAGCGGAAAAAATCGGCGGTCGCCTATCTGGCCACGCTTTTGCGCTACTGCAAAAAAGAGGGCCAGGATCCGTTCACCATGAAAGGCTCATGGGGAGGCGCGATGGGCTTTGTGCAATTCATGCCGGCCAGCATGAAATATGCCGTCGACGCCGACGGGGATGGCCTCATCAACCTGTATCAATGGCCGGATGCCATCATGAGCGCAGCGAACTACTTAAAAATAGTAGGCCATTATGCCCCAGATGAGGCCTCACGTACCAAAGCCTTGCTGCGCTATAATCCCAGCGAGGAATATGCCGCGGGTGTGATCCTCTTAGCCGACACGATCTGGCAGCACTACCTGAATGGTGAATGATGACCAGGGAGGCGTTCGCATCTAGCAACCAGCGCGATGAGATCGATCTATGCAACCCAGCTTGCGCCAGCGCTGTGCAACCTTGTGACGATGAAAATAGGGAGCTGGAATGAATATTGAAGCCAACAGCATGATTCGAGACTACCGCATTTTACGCAAATTGGGCGAGGGTGGAATGGGTACGGTCTATCTGGCCGAGGATACTATGCTGGAGCGGAAGGTGGCGATCAAGATCCTTAACCCCGTCCTCACCGAGGATCCACAGTTTGTCGAGCGTTTTCGCAGCGAAGCCAAGGTGCAGTCCAGGCTCGTACACCCCCATATCGCTTCGCTGCATACCTTTTTCATTGAGGAGGGCTGCTACTGCATCGTCATGGAGTATGCGGAAGGGCAGACGCTGAAAACCCTGATCGAGAACCTCTTGGGGCGGATGCCGGAGGAGAGAGCCTTGCGGATCTTCGACCAGATTCTGCAGGCTGTCGGGTATGCGCACAGCAAAGGGATCGTCCATCGTGATCTGAAACCCAGCAACATCATTGTCGATGCCGATGATCATGTCAAAGTGATGGATTTCGGTATTGCCAAGATCCTAGGCGAGAAAGGATTGACCCGCACGGGCGCGAAGATTGGGACGCTCTATTATATGAGTCCCGAACAGGTGAGAGCCCAGAAGGACATCGATCAGAGATCGGATATCTACAGTCTTGCTATTATTCTGTACGAGATGTTGACCAAGCGGTTGCCTTTTAATGCCGACACCGAGAGTGATTTCGAGGTCATGCAGGAAATCGTGGAGCGGGAGATCCCCCCTCTCGAGCAACTAGCGCCGGAAGTGAGCCGTGCCACGGAGGCCGCGCTGGTGGCCGCGGCTGCCAAGGATCGCGAAGCCCGGCTGCAGAATTGCCAGGCATTCATGAATGCGCTTGCGGGGAGACTGCCACCCCCTAACCAGCAGCACTCGTTTCCAGCAGCGGAGCGGCAACCGGCATTCCAGAGCGATGCGAGCAATCGTATACGTCCAAGCACTTCAGCCGGAGCCCCTTTTATTCCAAATGCCGAACTGACTGGAGTGAATGGCTGGCTTTTGTTTTTCTGCATCATTCTCACTCTTCTGGTACCACTGCAGGTGCTTATCGGGATTATTAATTTCAAGGCCAGTTTCGAGCTCTGGGATCACTTTACTCCGGAAAGCAGCGAAAACGTCTACCTGCCTGTACGGCTGCAGATGATCGTCATGGCCGGCTTGGCGGTCTGGGGGCTTTTTACTGGGATAGGATTATGGCGGCGAGCCGCTGGAGCGGTGCAGCGGGTCAGGACTTTTTTGAAAATGAACATGATTCTCTCGATCTTGGCAAGCCTCATGCCTTTGTTTTTTCTAAAAATAAAATCCGGGAGCTGGGATCAGATTTTTGGAATTCTGTCGTTCGGGGCGGTTAGCAATATCGTCTATTTTATTATCTGGAACTCCTATTTTGCCAAATCAAAACGGGTAGCCAATACTTATGGGGAAGCGGCTGTGTTGGGGCAGTCGGCTTCCAGCTCGGCCGCTCGGGGAATTGGCCTGAGCGCAGCAGCGCCCGTACTGTCTACTACGGACCAGATCCGCAGTGTGCTGCAATCCAAGGAGCAATTCTCATCCTTTATAGCCAATAGAAAAGCCCTGATCATTTTGGCTGCAGTCGCCCTGATCCTGATTATGTCGAATGACTTGATCGACTTGCCCTTCAAAGTCGTCTTCGCGATGATCCTGTTCTCCTGCTGGCTGTTGGCGGACCTCCTGCTAGGATCCGGCTTGATCACAGGTGTTGATCGCAGCCGAAAATGGCTCTACCAGGCTGCCCTTGGCGCTGGAACCGGCTTAATCTTATTAGGAGTGCCACTGCTGTTTAAATATGCTGCATACTCATTCTTTGAGGATGAGGACTTGCTTCAGTTATTCATCGGATTGGGGGCGGGTATCGCCATTTTTATTCTTACCGGCATGGCCCTCGATCGCGAAGAGGGGGCCGACAGGGTCTTCCGGGGGGTGTTCGGGAACAGGATTTTTGCAGATCGATTTGCCGTCTGGTATGCTGCGGTCTATCTGGGCGTTTCGGTTATCATGCTGGTCAAACGTTCGCTCATGTACGGTTTTTTGACGGTGTATCAGCTTCTGTTCGCCTTATCACAGCTTGGTCTGGTTATTTGCCTGCACAACCTGCTCGCCGGACGAGTGAAGCTTATCCGGTTGATCTCTCTCTGGGGCCTGGCCGCTGCTATGGTCGGGATATTCTCTGGTTTGGGATCGTTTCTGGATTCTTATGAGGTCTATCGTACGCTGACACTGTTCGGCTTCAGTTTTACCCTGCTTTCTGCGGTATGGCTAATCTGGTTGGGGGTTGCAATGCGAGCTGCTGAACCTATGTCGGATTTTCTCTCCATTGCGACCATCATCCTGGGGCTGGTTTTGCTGGCGTACTCCACGCCTTTTGCGGGAAATTTGCTGAACTCAGAAAACCAAATGGTGTCATTTGTGCTCCCCGGGATAAGGTGCGTATGGGCATCGGCACTGCTTGTGTTTATGCTGAAAGAGCGGCAACAGGCGTGACGATCGAGGTCCCTTACAGTTAACCAGAATATCCAATGAAAAACGACGATTTGGCGATAAACAGGTGGAGGTCTTCATGGTCTGCAAATCGTGCAACAAGGAAAATCCCGCCGGCATGCGGTTCTGCAAATACTGCGGCAAAGCACTGGGCGATGCCTTGCGAACCTGCGCCAACGGCCATAATTATGATTCCGCCCTGAGCCGCTGCCCCTATTGCCCCGAAGCGGACAGCGGACGCACACTGGTCGAAACCAACGACAAGCGCACACTCCTCGAACGGAATGACGCGGAGAGCCCCGGACCCACCCATTCTGACACGGTAATTGATCCCTTCACACCGGCCAACCCCCGCGGCACGATACGCGGTGACCGGACGGTGATCGACAACGCCGGCCCGACGCTGGTGAGGAGGGATGGTATGGGCGGACGGCCGGACAAAACGGTGATCATGGATTCTCCTAGCGCGCTAGGCCCTGCAGGTGGCCCTTCCATGCAGTCCGCCCACAAACTAGTCGGCTGGCTGGTAACGTATGACCTCCAGCCCAGCGGTACCGATTTCCGCGTGGTCGAGGGTCGCAACAAGATCGGCAAAAGCGCCAGCAACGATATCGTCATCGACCGCCCGGGCGTTTCGGAAGAACACTGTCTGCTCCTGTTTCGCGATAACAAGTTCTATCTCCAGGATCAATTGTCGACCAACGGCACTTTTGTGAACGGCACCTCGATCGAGGATAAAGTGACGCTCCAGGAAAATGATGTGCTCAAGGTCGGGAGCGTTGCCCTTAAATTCAAGGTTGTCGGCCCGTTCTGACCGAGGGCCAGACGAATCCGTCATCCGGATTTTGGCAGCAATGAAAAGCAGGAGAATAAAAATGCGATGCTCAAGACATATTACTATGATCCTATTCATCATCAACGCAGCTGTGGCAGCTGATTTTCAGCTGCGTCCGATGCAGACCGACGCCAGCCATTTCCCCCGGATGACGACCAGGCTTTTGGTCTATAATGAAAAAAGGGAAGCGATGGGTTCTTTGACTGCGTCCCAGTTCACTGTGGCCGTCGATGCGAAGCCGGTGACAGCGGTTTCAGTCACGACTGCAGAAAAATCGGGCGCCGGGTATCATATCCTGCTGTGTGCGGATGTATCCGGTTCGATGACCGGCTCGCCGCTGGCGACACTGAAAAAGAGCGCGACAGCCTTCATTACGAGTCTACGAAATGAGGATGATCTGGCCATCATCGGACTTGCTGACAAGGTAACGCTGATCAGTGATTTCAGCAGCGATCAGGATTACCTCCGCGAAAAAATCAACTCCCTGACTGCGACCGGGACCCATTCCCTGCTCTATTACGGCCTCAATGATGGTCTAAAACGCTTGAGCGAAAAAACGGACAAGCCGGGCAGGGCCTTGATCCTGATCAGCGACGGTAAAAACGAAGATCCTGCCAGCTCCTATTCGGAAAATGATGTTATTGAGCTGGCGCAAAAGCAAGGTATCCCGATTTTTGCGATCGGCTTCTCGAAGATCGATCCTTCTTATCTGCGTTCCCTGGAACGCATGGCCGAGAAGAGCGGGGGGAATTATTACGCGACTGCCGCAGAATCGGAGTTAGAAACCCAACAGCAGAAATTGTATGACCAGCTCAAAAAGGTCTACATCCTCGATTACTTGGCAGCCGACACACCGACCGATGGTCTTTCGCATACGGCTGTGTTGACTATCAACGAGGGGGGGATCAAGCGGACGGTGCAAACGGCGTTCACAGCGCCCTACATTGCGATGCCCCGGGTGACCCGTCCATGGTGGCTATATGCCCTGGCAGGCGGCGTGCTGCTGCTCCTGGCGGCGGGATCCCTCTTCTGGTTTGTCAAGAAACGCAAGAACCGGCGCATAGAAGAGGAGCGTGCCAGAGCCGCGGCTGAGGAAGAGCATCAGCGGGAACTCGCCGACGAACGCAACCGGAGGGAGGATCTGGAAAGAAAAATCATCTCCGCCCATCTGGAGGCCGAAAAGCGCGGACGGCCGATTGCTGAAGAAAGACCCCAAGCAGAGATCAGACCCAATCGCGATAAGACCATGATCCTGAGTAATTCCGCCTCCCCCGCGCGAGAGTGTGACGGATTGCGGGTCGAGATCATGGTGGGAGATTTGCAGGGCGCCCGGATTGATATCAACCGCTCAGGGGCGACCATTGGCAGGGCAAAAGACAATACTATCGTCCTGCCGGAGAATACGGTGTCGGGGCATCACGCCCGGATAAGTTATGGGCGGGGTTTCCAGATAGAAGATCTCGATTCATCCAACGGCACCTTCGTCAATGGCCAACGGATTACGCGATCGATGATCGCGGACGGCGACACCTTTAAGATCGGGCGTGTGGAGGGGATATTCCGGCTTTATTAACGGCGCTGCTAAACCAGGAATCAGGAGAAGTGTTTGAAAAACAGATCCATTGAAATCGGCAATTGCACCGACGTCGGGATGGTGCGATCACAGAATCAAGACTATTATGGCGCCTATGAGGGGAAGTATGGTTCCTTGATCATCGTCGCTGATGGTATGGGCGGCCACGAAGGAGGTGAAGCCGCCTCCAGGCTGACGGTGGAGGGTGTCAGGGACCATTTTGCAGGGCTGCCAGCAGAATTCACCCCGCGCGTTGAACTGGCGCAATCGCTCCACGAGGCCAACCGTCGGATCACGGCGATGGCTGCCGAAACTTCTGAACTGTTGGATATGGGTTCGACGGCTGTGGTGTTGTTGCTGCGGGATGAGCAGGCCTATGCCGCCCATATCGGCGACAGCCGGATCTATCTGGTTCGCAAACAGCAGATCTATCAACTGACCAAAGATCATTCATTAGTACAGCAGATGATCGATGCCAATATGATCTCGGCAGCCGATGCCCGAAGCCATCCGCAAAAGAATATCATCACCCGGGCATTGGGAGCGAATAAGAAAGGGGAACCGGAGGTCTCCCAGGCCATTTCCATCTTCCAGGGGGATACCTTTCTCCTTTGTACAGACGGCTTACTCGATTATGTCATCGAGGCGGAAATGATCCGGATCACCTCCGAGCACCCGCCGCAAAAAGCGGCCGAGCTTTTGGTGGAAATGGCCAAACAGCGAGGTGGGGCAGATAATATCACTGTTCAGGTGGTGCGGGTCGTCAAGGGCAAACATCCCCCGATGAGCCAGAGTACCAGGAAAGCGCTGGCGCGACTGGCACTGGCCGCGGCGCTGATCGCCAGCGGTGTCGGGCTGAGTTACCTATTCACGGGCACCTACTCCAGTGAGAAAAGGGTCAGCGATGGGGAAACAGCGAGCGATTCCACAAGCGGCATTGAAAAGCAGGAAACCCTCCCGGGTGGGAAGAGAGCCATAGGCCGACCCGTTTTATCCAAGGCCGGGACACCAATCATCGCCATCGATATCGGTCATGCCGAGAGCGGCAGCGATGAAAAAAGCTACAGCGGCCAGAACGAGGCGTATTACAGCAAGGAGTTGGCCCGCACCCTCGTGAATCAGCTCAAAGAGGCTGGCTTTGACAGCTCATTTATTATCCCAACAGAAGCGGGAAATCCTTCCGTTCGGTCCAGACTTGCAGCGGCTCGTGCGCGCAACGTATATCTGATGCTTTCCTTGCGCACCGGAA
Source organism: bacterium (assembly GCA_035419245.1). Lineage (NCBI taxonomy): Bacteria > bacterium. The sequence continues at coordinate 34,022 of DAOLSP010000013.1, forward strand.
CGATCCAGCCGAGCGGATGGGCAAGAAAAACTTCGGATGAAAAAAAACGGATTCTTGAGGAATGCTCTGGCTATGCTATTGTAATCTCGGATAAGGATTCTCTCCTGGCCGCCCAAAATAGCAAGTTGGGCCAGCTGATTGGCCGCCATTTGCGAGAGGCCCATCTGGCGCCTTTCTTGGAGAGCGCAAAGATGAACAGCACCAACCGCCGCATGCTGAATAATGACGGCGTCTATCGGCATAATGAGTTGGAGATCTTGAAGCAGGCGAGCGTGCCCGTAGTGCGGATAGAATACGGCATCCTCATGAACAGCCGCGATGAAAAGCAATTGCGGAAAGCTGAATACCGCGAGAAAATGGCAAAGGCCATTGTCGAGGCCTTGCAAGAATATTCCACCAGCTCGATGGCCACGCGAGGAGAGGATCATGACTGAAAAACACAAGGGCGCCCAAGGTGCCCGCGACAAGAGATACTTAGGAAGATCATCTCCAGAACGAAATGAATGCCGACAGGCGGCGCTATGTTAATCATCGGATCCATGATCCGCAACTACAAAATCCTCCAGAAATTGGGTGAAGGGGGAATGGGTATCGTTTATCTTGCGGAAGATACACTGCTGGAGAGGCACGTCGCGATAAAAACATTGAGTTTTCAGTTCGCGCAGGACGATCAGCTGGTCAGCAGATTCCGCCAGGAGGCGAGGGTGCAAGCCAGCCTCATCCATCCGCACATTGTGGCGTTGTACGATTTTTTCCAGGAAGATACGACCTACTGCATGGCGCTTGAATATGCCCGCGGCATAACTCTGAAGGAGCTGCTGGAGAAGGAGGGTCCACTTGGCGAGACCAGGGCCTTGTCGATGTTCGGGCAAATGCTCCAGGGAGTTGGGTACGCGCATGGCAAGAACATCATTCATCGGGATATAAAACCGGGAAACATCATTGTCGATGACTCGGACATGATCAAGGTGATGGATTTCGGCATTGCCAAGGTCCTGGGGGACAAGGGGATGACCCGCACCGGCGCCAAAGTGGGAACCGTTATCTATATGAGCCCTGAACAGGTGCGGGCCGAAAAGGATATCGACCACCGAACAGATATCTACAGTCTCGGGATCACCTTGTATGAAATGCTTACAGGTCGGGCACCCTATCATGAAACGGGCGAGAGCGATTTCGAACTGATGCGGGAAATAGTCATCGGAGAGGTGATCGATCCACGCGAATTCAATCCGGACCTTTCGCACACAACGGTTGAACTCGTACGCAGATGCACGGCGAAAAACCGGGGGGAGCGATTCCAGGGGTGCAATGAGATATTGCAGTTTATGCAAGGTACTTCACCGGAGCGCTGGTCCTTCGTGGAGGATGCTGCTGCAAAAATGGCAACTCCACTGACGCAGCGGGAAGCCCGAGCGGAAGAGCCCAAATCCACTGTTTCATTCAGCAAACATAAGACTCTGTGGGCGGCGCTTATTGCGGGCTTGGTTATTCTTCTGGGCAGTGGTGGTTTCTTGCTCCTGCGTCAGGAACAAAGAGTAGAAAAATTCCAACAGTTTACAAACACGGACACCCGTTCCTCCAGAAACAACCATGATGCGCGAGCAGCTGAAGAAAGAAGTATCGCCGATTTTGTGCAAAACGTTATCAGCCTCTCGAACCGCAAGGATATCCAAGGGCTGCTCAACTGCTATGACGACTTTACCAACTACTTTGGCAAGGGTGTGGTGTCCAAGGATTTCATCCGCAAGGACAAGATCAGCTATTTCAGCGGATTTGATCGTGTTCATTACTGGCTCGACGGAGAGATCACCCATTTTCCGGCACTCGACTCCGGTGTTAGAAAGGTCCAATTCAGGTTAGGTTTTTCGGTCCACAGCGCGAGAAGAAAACTGACCATCGAGGGGATCGCCACGGACACGCTCAAGATCGCCATGACCGCAAATGGCCTGCGCATTCTTGATGAAAAACAAAAGAATCTGACCTCACGAAAGATCCCTGATTAGAAAATGGCTCCCTTTATGCTCCCCTGGAGTGCCGTATTGATCAGCCTGGTTTTTGCCGATGCCCTGGACCACCACCAGTTTATGGTCGCGATTGATATCGGGCATTCAAAAGCCCATTCGGGGGCAGTCAGCTGCACCGGATTAAAGGAGTATGAGTATAACCGGAGGGTGGCCGAGCGGCTAAAGGATCTTTTCAAGCGTGAAGAGGGTGCCAAGGCTTTCATCATCAATCCCAACGGGGAAAATTTGCCGCTGGCGAAAAGAGCCCGAAATGCCTTTGATCAAAAAGCAGATCTTCTACTCTCACTCCATCATGATTCAGTTCAACCCCACTATCTCCTGCATCACAGATCCAATGACACTTTATATCATTTTTGCGATCGGTATACGGGATACTCTCTTTTTATTTCGCAGGCAGAACCCTTCGCGGCAGCTAATTTCAAGCTGGCGATGTGCATCGGCAAGGTCTTGTCAGCCCAAGGTTTTCATCCCAGCTATCACCATGCTGAGAAAATCGTGGGGGAGAACAGGATCCTGCTGGATTCGTTGGGGATATACCAATTCGATGAGCTTGCGCTGCTGCGGAATGCCCGGCTGCCCGCGGTCTTAATCGAATGCGGCATCCTGGTGAATCGAGAAGAGGAAAAGAGAATGAGGGAGAGAGAGTGGACAGATCGATTTTGCTGGGCTCTCAAGGAGGCCGTAGATATTTATATCCGAACCAGGACGGATTCACAGCACCTTTTCTTGATGCCCCCAAAAGTAGAGTCCCACCGGGATATCATTAACTAAAAATCAGGGGGCTACGGGTGAAAAAAAGTGGGTAACAATACAAAAAGGAAACCTCTTTGCTGGAAATAGAACAGAGTGATTGTGGCACGAGGCGCGAGGTGCTCGGCAGACACCAGATTTGAGGGTACCTTGGGCAAATTTTCCCTTGACAGAGAAAGATTTAATCCATATATTTTTTTTGATCATTTAGAGGAACCTATGCAAAGTATCTATTCCCGCATCCTGTCCAACATCCAGACCAGCACGAGCTGGTGGTGGTGGCCTATGATTGTACGGAGCGGGATGGAGGTGCATCGCTAGTCAAGCCTCACCACCTGTCGGCTAATTTCAGCCCGCTGCGTACTTAACAAGCAGCGGGCTTTTTTTATGTGCCTAACCCCATGGAGGAATGTCATGCAAGCCACCAAGATCCTGCTCGATGAAAGTGAAATGCCGCGCCGGTACTACAACATCGCTGCCGATTTCCCCAAACCCCCCTCTCCGCCGCTGGGCCTGGACGGCAAGCCGATCGCTCCCGAGATGCTCGCTCCGGTTTTCCCGATGAATCTGATCGAGTTGGAGATGAGCACACAGCGCTGGATTGACATTCCCGAGGAGGTGCAGGCGATCTATAAAATGTGGCGGCCCTCCCCGCTGGTTCGAGCTTACGGTCTGGAGAAAGCCCTGGGCACCCCGGCGCGCATCTATTACAAGAATGAGAGTGTCAGTCCGGCCGGCAGTCATAAGCCCAACGCCGCGGTGCCCCAGGCCTATTACAACAAGGTGGCGGGGATCAAGCGTCTTACCACCGAAACCGGTGCCGGTCAATGGGGCTGTGCTCTTTCGTTTGCCTGCGTACTGATGAAGCTGGAATGCAAGGTCTATATGGTGCGGGTCAGTTTTGAGCAGAAGCCGTTCCGCCGCTTGATGATGGAAACCTGGGGTGCCCAGTGCGTCGCCAGCCCCAGCAGCGACACCCAGGCCGGGCGGCGGATGCTGCAAGATAACCCCGAAACCCCGGGCAGTCTCGGCGGCGCGATCAGCGAGGCGGTGGAGGATGCGGTATCCGATCCCACCGGCGCCACCCGCTATTCGCTCGGTAGCGTCCTTAACCACGTGCTGCTCTTCCAGACGGTTATCGGGCTGGAGGCCAAGGTACAACTGGCCAAGGCGGGTGAAAAGCGCGTCGACAAGGTGATCGGCTGCGTCGGCGGTGGCAGCAATTTCGCCGGCATCGCCTTTCCTTTTATGCTCGACAAGATCAACGGCGCTGATATCGAGATCATTCCCGTCGAACCGAGCTCTTGTCCGAGCATGACCCGAGCCCCCTTCGGCTATGATCATGGCGATCTGGCGGAGATGACGCCGCTGCTGGCGATGCATTCGCTCGGCCACACCTTCGTTCCGCCCCCGATCCACGCCGGCGGTCTGCGCTATCACGGTGTCGCTCCGCTGGTCAGCCATGCCATCAACCTCGGCCTGGCGAACCCGCGGGCGGTGGATCAGCTCGACGTGTACGATGCCGGTGTCCTCTTCGCCCGCTGCGAGGGTATCATCCCGGCTCCGGAAAGCTCGCACGCCATCGCGGCGGCCATCCAAGAGGCCAACCTGGCCAGGGAAGAGGGCATGGAGCGGGTCATCCTCTTCAACCTCAGCGGTCACGGCTTGATGGATCTCACGGGATATGATTCCTATTTCCGCGGCAATCTGGTCAATTATCCGCTTCCTGAGGAGGAGATAGCCAAATCGATTGCTATGCTGAGCAAGTATCCCAAGCCGGCCAAGGGGTAAATCCTTCCAAGGCGCCGGGACTGCATGGGTGTGCTCCCGGCGCCGCCTGGGATGGCGAGCCTCGCGCCCCGGCAAAAAAAGCCTTTCATTCCCACCGCAAAAAATCGTATCTTTAAAGTAATCAAAACCAGACCATCTTGCCGATCCTTCCATGAGTGAACATTTGCTGGCCTACCTGCGGCAACGTCACGAACCCGTCGCTGCCGCAGAACTCGCCGCCGAGGTGCTCAAGCTGCAGCATGTGCCTGCTGCGGTCGCAGCCCGGCTCATCGATTCTCTTCTCGCCGGCGAGGAACGGGTCGATCGCGTCGGCGAAGACCGCTACTGCTACCGGAGCGCTGCGGAGGTTCCACTGGTGGCGCGCAGTTGGATGGTGTGCTGTGCCCTGCCGGAGCGGGTTAACCATTGGCTCGATTGGCGAGCGCTGGCGTGTGCGCGGGTGTGCGCGGAACAAATCCAGCCCTTTGACTTGATCACAGCCGATAAGACGGATTGGTCCGGGCAGATCTCCCGTTTTTTGCAGCATCTGGCGCAGGAGGCTGCCGATCAGACGCTGGTTTTCTCCGGCTTCGGTAATCAGATCTCCCACTTTCGCAGGGCAGCGGCGGACCTCTTGCCGGGCGCCATGCCGCACTCCATGCTGGCGATGCGGCCTCTCGCCGGGAGACTTTATCCCGACGCCCTCCTGGCGGGGCCGGAGGATCTCGCAGCCCTGCTTGGGCTGCCGGCCTGGAGCGACGCGGAGATTGAGGCGACGCTGGCCCAGCTCGCTGCCATCTGGGAGCAGGTGGTTCATCACCTCGCGGCGCGCGGCATTGCGACGGATGCGCAACTCACCGATTTCATGGCGGTTGAGGAGGCGGCCATGGACTGGACGCCCTATGCCTTCGATGCCGGATTCATCCGCTCGCTGCCGGATAGGCCCGGCGTCTATTTGATGCGCGACCAGGACGGTGCCGTGATCTATATCGGCAAGGCCGGCAGCCTGGCCCGGCGCGTCAAGAGCTACTTCATTCCCGGAATGGTGCCGGATGCCAAGCTCGAGCAGATCCGCCGCCGGCTCCACCAGCTTGAAATCCGTGAGGTGGGTTCTGAACTTGCGGCCTTGCTGCTCGAACAGCGCTTCATCCGCCACTTCGATCCGGATATCAACCGGCAGCTACAGGTGCAGGAGAGGCCTCATCGCCGGCGCGCCCGTTTTCCGCGGGTCCTCGTGCTGCCCTCCGCCGTGCCGGAGTGGCTGCAGCTCTTCTTTCTGGATCCGCAGCGAGGGCTGGCCTCCTTCTGGCTGGCGCGCGACTATGAGCAGCCGGGCCCCCCGCCACCTTGTCATGCGGCCTGGCAGGAGAGCGGCCCGGAGGGGGATGCGGCTGAGGACTGGCTGTTGCGCAGCCGGGCCGCGCTGACGCAGGCTTTGCAGGGCTTTTACTGGGATACCGCGGGGCAGGGCCAAACCGATGCGGCGGAGATCGCCTGGTCCTGGCTCGGCGATCAGGCGGCGCCAGTCCCCGGCGTCGATCTGCGCAAGAGCGCTTCGCCGGCAGAGACGGTGCGGTTGATCGAGGAGTATCGCTTACGGTTGACGGATTGGCAGGACCAGGTTATTTTTACATGAGGGAGCGCCGCGCGGGTGATCCTACCGGCGGCCGCTGAACAGGAAATCGGATAAGGTAGAGTCCATGACAGCCCGGTGCGGGGATAAAAGGACGCGAGGTTTTTTGCTGATGGGCTGCGCGCTGATGCTGGCCGTAGGCCTGCCGGCGCAGACGCCACCAGCTATCACCTCGCCCGCCGGCTTTCTCGGTTTCACACCGGGAGAGGATTTCCGCCTGGCGGATGCCGGTACCATTCTGGCCTATTTCCGGCTGTTGGATCGCCAGAGTCCTCGCCTGCAAGTGCAGCGCCTGGGGCAGACCACGCAAGGCCGGACCTTCTGGATGGCGGTGATCTCCTCACCCGAGAATCTGGCGAATCAGGAGACCTTGATCCAGTTGCAAGCGCAGCTGGCCGATCCGCGGGAGATGGTTCCGGCCCAGGCGCGCCGGCTGATGCGCGATGCCCGCGCCGTTGTTTGCATCGCCTGCTCGATCCATCCCATCGAGATTGGTCCGGCGCAAATGTCCATGAATCTGGCTTACCATCTGGTTTCGGATAACTCGGAGGAGACGCGCACCATCCTCGACCGCGTCATTCTCCTGCTCATCCCGACGCACAACCCGGACGGACTCGATGCCGTCGTCGAGTGGTATAAAAAGTACCGGGATACGCCTTTCGCCGGCGGGCCTGTCCCCTTCCTGGACCATCCCTACGCGGGGCATGACATCAACCGCGATTGGGTGGTACTCAGCCAGAAAGAGACGCGGCTGACGGTCGAGAAGGTCTATAGCGTCTGGCACCCTCACGTGGTTTTCGATCTGCACCAGATGGGATACACCGGCCCGCGGATGTTTCTACCGCCCTACCGTGATCCCTCCGATGACAACATTTCGCCGCTCCTCCAGGCGCAGACCAACGCCCTGGGCACCGCAATAGCGGCGGAGATGACCGCAGCGGGGATGGCAGGCGTCGCACATGCGTTTTACTTCGATGCCTTTGCCTCGAGCCGCGCCTATGTCTATTACCACGGCGGCATCCGGCTGCTCGGCGAGATCGCTTCCGCTCGGCTCGCCACGCCGTTGACCCTCACGCCCAGCGATCTAGCGGGTGACAGTGAAATTGCCCCGCTCCGGCGTTCCTGGCAGCAGCCGCTTCCCTGGAAGGGAGGGGTCTGGCGGCTCGGTCATATCGTTGAATACGCGGAGCAAGCCAGCAGGGCTCTCCTCAGCCTAGCTGCTCGCGACCGCGAAGGCTGGTTGGAACGGAGCTGGAAGGTTCAGAGCGATGCCGTCCTGCCCGGAGATGATCGTGAAGTCTTCATCCTACCGCCGCGCCCATTTGATGCGCATGCGCAGTATGATCTGCTCTCGCTGCTGCAGACAGGGCAGGTGGAAGTGTATCAGGCGCGTAGCAAGGTGGCGGTCGCCGGCACCCTTTACCCGGAGGAGAGTTACCTGATTCCGACCGATCAGCCCAATGGTGCTTATGTGCGCACCCTGCTGCAGACGCGGCTCTATGTCAATCGGTCCGGCACCGAAACGCCTTACGATGTCAGCAGTTACAACCTTGCCTATGCCTTTGGCGTCAAAGTGCTCGAAGGACGCGGCGAGATTCTGGGCGATTTCGAAAAGGTGGGCAGGCTTCCCTTTCCGGTCTCGGGGGTGAACGACCTGCCGGAACACACCGGTTTTTTTCTCGATTATCGCACCCAGGCCGCCAATCGGGTGGTAAACCGCCTGCTTGCAGCAGGGGTTCCGGTTTTCTGGCTCAAGGAGCTGCAGCGCACCGCTAGGGAGGTCTGGCCTGTGGGCAGTTGCTGGATCGTGACGGATTCGCTCAAATTGCTGCAGGACCTCTCGCGCATCTATCATGTCACCTTTACGGCCGGCAAGCTGCGCGCGCCACAACCGGCCTGGCGGCTGCGGACGCCGCGCATCGGTCTGTACACCAGCTATCTGGCCGAGAGCGATGAGGGTTGGACTCGCTACGTCCTGGAAACCAATGAATTTCACTATGACCGCATCATCAATCCGACCGTGCAGCGCGGTGATTTGCGCCGGCAGTATGATGTGATCATCCTGCCCTCTCAGCCGGCGGCCGATATCCTCGAGGGTGCGCAGCCAGGACAAATGCCCGAGCTGTTCGGCGGGGGAATTGGCGCCTCCGGAAATCAGGAACTGCGCCGGTTCGTGGAGAGTGGTGGCACCCTGATCGCGCTTAATCAGGCGTGCGGTGTGCCGCTGAGGTGGGATCTCCCGGTGCGGGATGTCACGGCCAGTCTAAGTCAACAGGAGCTTTTTGTGCCGGGTGCGTTCCTGCGTGCGACCTTTCAAGGGGGACATCCGCTGGGGTACGGCCTGCCGACCGATCTGAATATCTTTAATCATTTTAGTCCTGCTTTTGTGGTGGAAAGCGGTGAAGCCGTGCTGGTCTACCCCAACGAGCGTCTGTTGCAGGATGGGTTTGCCCGGGGTGAGGGACTGCTTATCGGCCGGGCGGCATTGGCGTGGGTGCCCCGGGGAGAGGGGCATGTCGAACTGGTGGGTTTCCGTCCCCAGTTCCGTGCCGAAACCCGCGCCACTTTCAAGGCGCTCTTCAACGGCCTGCTGCTCAGCGCAGCCAGCGAGGCCGTCTGTCCCTGATTTTACGGTGGGAATGATTTCAAGGCCATCCGGTGTTGTTAATACATAACCCGCCAAATGGGAGGGGCTATGGCAGAAAAGATACGGCCATTCCTGGCCATCAACAAGCAATGGATGATCAAGAAAATTCTGGTCACTTATTTCCGTGCCAAGAACACTTTTGCCAATATCGATCGCGAAGTGCAATCCGGACACGATGTCGAGTTTGACCGTATTCTGAAGCTTTCCAATGTGCTCTATGTCATCAAGCAGGATATGCACCTCCTTTTTCAGCGCAGCTGGCCGGGCAAGCAGGGTGCCGGGAATGATTATGAAAAGGTACAGCCCAACAGCCTTGAAGTGGAGCTTATCAACAATGTTGGTCTCCTTTTCCATAAAGCCATGGTTTTGCGCGAGCAGGCCTACATCCTGGAGCACTATTCCGACGCGAGCTCGGATGGCAGCGCAACCCGCGCCAATATGAATTCCTATATTGACAAGATTCGGGCTCTTTTCCAGCAGGGGCTGGCGATCATCACCAAGCTGCTTCATGACTATCGCGATAATGAGGTTCTTCTTAATTACATGATCACCAATGAGCATTACATCCGTTTTGTCTTCGGTGAGGATCTGGATACCTTGCTCCGGCGGATGCACGGCCGGCAGATTGACAAGGCCTATCTTCTGGCGGCCAAGTTTTGCCTGAATAGCGGCTGGGAGGAGGGGGGGCGCAAATGCCTGCAGGAAGCGCTACGGATCAATCCGGGCAACCAGAAGGCGCAAAACTTGCTGCTCGATGTAAAATAGCGTTGCATTCTTTGGTAAAAAGCCCTATTTTAAAAAAAGAATATGCCCACATCCGATTGATATCAACAGGAGGTCGTTATGGCGTTAAGTGAAGTCATGCACGGAGATGTCGCAGTTCTCGAACTCAAGGGCAAACTGATGGGAGGTCCCGAGACGGTTGAAATTCATGATAAGGTCAAACAGCTGATCGGTCAGGGCGCCAAAAAGGTGGTCGCCGATGTCAATAAAGTGACCTGGATGAACAGCACCGGACTGGGTGCGCTGATCGGCGCGATGAGTTCGCTCCGTAATGCCGGCGGCGATCTGAAACTGGCCCGTATCACCGAGAATGTCGAAAATCTTTTTGTGATCACCAAGCTGGTCACGATATTTGATACCTTTGATAGCGTGGAAGAGGCTGTCACGGCATTCAAATAGCAGGCCCTGTTGGCGATCCGTTGAAAGGATGCAGTATGCCATCTGTATGTGAGAGATGGTGCATGAAACGAGTGCCCTGGATGGGAATGGTTCTTACTCTCTGGGGCACTCTTTTATTCGCGGCGGACATCGGCCGCAACCTCGATCCGGTGATCCTCAAAGGACAGGATCTGCCCTCTCTGCTGGGCAAAGACATCATCGCCTTCCGTGTCTATGCCTTTGATGCCGGGGAGATCAGCTGGCATCCCGTGCCCTTCCAGGTTGACGAGGATGTCAACGGCAGCTACTATGGCATCTCCAACACCATCCTCGATCCCAAGGATGAACTGATCTTCATGGCCAGGGATTTGGGCGATCGGGCAGGGGAGAGGGTATGGAACGAAGAGGCGACGGCTGTACAAAACCCGCGCTACGAAATTGCTGTTCAGAATCCCGCCAGCGGTACCACGGGCTATCTCTATCTCTACTATTCACCCGATCTGCCCAGGAGCAGCGTCTCTTACATGAATTATACCAACGAGACGGTCTACGCTCCCACATACGAAGCCGGCCAGGATACCATCAAGGCAGGCGGGTTGCTGACCGATCTGGTGATTCCCGTCAAGGCGGGAGGTGACGGACTCGATCTCTTTGATGAGCAGCGTCTGCGGATCCAGACGACTGCCGATCACAGCGCGACCCAAGAGCTGACGCTCTATATCCGCGAACAGTGGCGCAATAAAAAATATGATCTCAAAACCGCACTCGGCGGCAAGATCGGCGAGATTGATATTGATGCCGGGCACAGCCATTTTGACCAATTGGTGGGGCCCATCCGCGTCATTCGTACCAATTACCTGAAAGTGGTCCTCTCGGGCTATGGCAAGATCTCCGGAGTCTTCGAGTTCAATTTCAATCAGACCATTTTGCTTCCGATAGGTTACAAGTTTTATCCCGATTTTTACGAAATGCCTTTCGACAGCATTGTGATCGATCTCAGTAAATCGTTGACCGGGATGGAGAAATATGGGGTTACCTTGAAAAACTCCAAGATCCTGCTCTGCTCCACCCTCAACAGTAATGGCATGGGGATGCGCTACTACACCCCACGCCTGGCAACACAGGACGCGCGGCTGAAAGGACTCAAAATTGATGGCAAATCCGATACCGGAACCTATGGCCCGGTTTCAGATTTAGTCCCCGGGGAGTGGCCTGCAAAACATTGGTGGGGGTTGGTGGCCGACACCGTGGGGGCTGACAGCCCGGTGAAAAATGCCACGCTTTTCACTATTGCAGACCTGCGCGGTTCGGTTCCCCTCAAGGCACAATATATCCGTTACAATGATGGAGATGCGGAGGATACCCCCTCAGTCAATGGCTTAAATGGCATCCAGCTCGAACAGAGCACCGGCCTGCCCAGTACGATCCCTCTTGTCCTGACTTTGCGCCAATATGTCCTGCCACGTGTCTACGATTACAATGGTCTGGCGGCCCTGTTTGAAACCTACAAGACGCCGCTTAAGATTTCGGCGACCAAACAGATGTTTGACATCATACCTCCCGGCACCATCCGCGACCTGCAGATTGCCAGCCGGGCGGATTCCTCGATCACCCTCACCTGGACCGCAGTGGGCGACGATTGCACCCGGGTGCGCGCGGCAACCCGGTACGAGATCCGATACAGCGAGAATACCCCGACCGGCAACCGGGACTGGTCGTGGTGGGACGCCGCCAAACTGATCGAGCCGGCGCCGACTCCACGTGCCCCTTCAGCGAAGGAGTTTTTCACGATCAAAGGTCTGGTACCGGAACGCCAGTACTATTTTGCCGTCAATGCCTATGACGAAGCCAACAACTTTGCGCCCTCCATCGCCATGGTCACCAGCGTCACCACGCCGGTCGAACTCACCGCCTTTAAAGCGGCCGTGCAGGAACAGCGGATCGAACTGATGTGGCGCACAGCCAGCGAAAGCAGTAATTATGGTTTTGCGCTGGAACGCCGGCTCGAGCAAGAAGCGGAATGGCGGCAGATCGCCTTCGTCAAGGGCCACGGAACCACCAACATCGCTCAGAACTACCGATACAGCGATGCCGACGCCAAGCCCGGCCGCATCGAATACCGTCTCAGACAGATCGATCTTAACGGCAGTTTTAGCTGGTCCGATCCCGTCGTGATCACCTTTGCGGCTCCGGCCTTCTGGGCGCTGGCGCAGAATTTCCCCAATCCCTTCAACCCGGCGACGACCATCACCTACCAGATTCCCGCCGGCAGCAAGGGGATTGTCGATCTTACCATCTACGACCTGCTCGGGCGGCGGATCCGTAAGCTGGTAGAGGAGGAGGCGCAAGCCGGCTATTATCACAGGAACTGGGATGGTCGCGATGACCAGGGGCTCTTGACAGGCTCCGGCGTCTATATGTACATCCTCTCTTCACCCGAGATGCGCCTGGTTCGGAAGATGATCAAACTGCAATGACCGCCCGGCATTTCCCCCTCATCGTTTAATCAGGTCGTGCGACGCATGACATCGCTGCGTCGCATTTTTTTATTTGTCTTGCCTCCAGGAGAAATCATGTACAATTTTACCTACCGCAATCCGGTGCGTGTGATTTTCGGCAAGGGCAGCATCGCCAGGCTACAAGAGCATATTCCCGCAGGCGCCAAAATTCTTTTAACCTATGGCGGCGGCTCCATAAAACGCAATGGTGTTTACGATCAGGTGGTGCAGGGATTGAGGGGCCATGCGGTGATCGAATTCGGCGGGATCGAAGCCAATCCGCGCTATGAGACCCTGATGCGCGCGGTGGAGATCGCACGCCGCGAAAAGATTGACTTCCTTCTCTCCACCGGTGGCGGCTCTGTACTGGACGGCACCAAATTTATTGCCGCGGCCGTTCCCTTCGCCGGCGCGGATCCCTGGGAGATCCTGAGTCGCCGTGCACCCGTGGCTGCTGCACTCCCCCTGGGCTGCGTCCTCACACTCCCCGCCACAGGCTCGGAGATGAACAGCAATGCGGTGGTTTCGCGCGAATCGACCCGCGAAAAGCGCGCTTTCAGCTCTCCGCTGCTCTATCCCCTCTTCTCGATCCTTGATCCCGAAACTACCATGAGCCTGCCGCCGCGACAGACCGCCAACGGTGTGGTCGATGCCTTTGTGCACGTCTGCGAACAGTACATGACCTGGCCGGTGGCAGCACCCCTGCAGGACCGCCAGGCCGAAGCGATCCTGATGACCCTGGTCGAAGTCGGACCGCACCTGCTGGCCCATCCGGCAGACTACGACAACCGGGCCACCCTGATGTGGGCGGCCACCCAGGCCCTCAACGGCCTGATCGGCTGCGGTGTCCCGCAGGACTGGGCCACCCATACCATCGGTCACGAGATCACCGCGGCGTACGGTCTCGATCATGCTCAGACTCTGGCGGTCGTCCTCCCGGCGTTGCTGCGGCATCAACACCAGCAGAAACAGACCAAGCTGCTCCAGTTCGGTGAGCGGATTTGGGGGATCAACGGCGGCAGCGCCACAGAGAGAGCGGAGCAGGCAATCGCCCGGACCGAGGAATTTTTCCGCTCGCTGGGCGTGAAAACCCGCCTTGCAGAATATGGCATCGACGATGCTGCGGGGCTTGCGGCTATTGGACCACGCATCGAAGCGCGCGACGGTAGGATCGGGGAGCACCGTGATCTGGGCGCTCAGGAGATCACCGCCATTCTCAAGGCCTGCGCCGCTTGAACGCCGCCTCGACCCTCTACCGGCTGCACGGCCGTGTGCAGCACTATCCCTGGGGCGGCTACGACTATATCCCCGGGCTCCTCGGCGTGCCCAATCCCGCGCGCAAGCCGTTTGCCGAGCTCTGGATGGGGACGCACCCCCAGGCCCCCAGCGAGGTCCAGGTCCACGGCGGTCGCATGGGACTTGACGAACTGGTGCGCCGCAATCCCGAAGCGATCCTGGGCGCCGCAGTTCATGCTCGTTTTGGCGCCGAACTTCCCTTTCTCTTCAAGATCCTTGATGCGCGCGAGATGCTCTCGATCCAGGTGCATCCCTCGCGGCAGCAGGCGGTGGCGGGATTCGCTGCCGAGGAGGCCGCCGGCGTACCTCAGGATGCGCCGCAGCGCAATTATCGCGACAGCAATCACAAGCCCGAGGTTCATGTCGCGCTGACCCCCTTCTGGATGCTGCACGGCTTCCGACCGCTGGATGAGATCGCTGATCTCCTGACCGGCATCCCCGCCTTCGCCGGAATCTCCCCCTGGTTCCCCCTTGCGTTACTCGAGGCCGACGCGGATCCAGCCGGCCAGGAGCAGCTGCTGCGCCGGCTCTATGAGCATCTCATGACGCTGCCGCAGCCCGAGGTCGACCGCGTGCTCGGCAGTCTGCTTGCCAGGATCGAGCCGCTCTTCGATCGTGGTCTCCTTAAGAAGAACCATCCCGATTACTGGGCGGTCAAGGCGGCGCGCGCCTTTCCCCTGCCGGGCGGCGGGATCGATCGCGGCCTGTTCTCGATCTATCTGCTTAATCTGCTTGAGCTGCAGCCGGGGCAGGGGACCTTTCAGGGGGCGGGGGTACCGCACGCCTATCTGGAGGGGGTGACGGTTGAGCTGATGGCGAACTCGGACAACGTCCTGCGCGGCGGGTTAACACCTAAACATGTGGATGTGTCGGAACTCCTGAAAACCATCCGTTTCCTCGGCGGCCAACCGGAGCTGCTTGACGTGGTATCCCCGGCCCCCGGTGAACTGATTTATCGCACCCCGGTGGAGGATTTTCAGCTCTCGCGGATCGCCGTGACAGAGGGCACCGAATACCGGAGTGCGACATCGCACGGCCCGGATATCCTGATCGTGGTGGAGGGAAGAGCCACCGTGGCAGCAGGAGGGGATGAGCAACCGCTGGAGCGCGGCGGGATTCTGCTGGCAGCGGCCAACGCGCCATGGCATCTTAGAAGCTCCACCGGGGCGCTGCTTTTCCGAGCCTCCGTACCTCTTGTCTGAATTCCGGTTCTCCACAGGGAAGTAAGTGGCACAAATCGAAACCGACATATCCGGCGGTGCAGCTGCCCGGCCCCGTGCACCCCGCTCCGGCGGTGGCGCCATCCTCGTCGCAACGGGGGTTTTTCTGAGCCGCATCGCCGGGCTGATCCGGGATCGCGTCTTCGCCCATTTTTTCGGCAGCTCGGCGGCCGCCGACGCCTTCAAGGCGGCCTTCCGTATACCCAATTTTCTCCAGAATCTTTTTGGCGAAGGCACCCTCTCGGCCTCCTTCATCCCGGTCTATGCCCGGCTACTGGCGGAGCAAAAAGAGGAGGAGGCCGGCCGTGTGGCGGGCGCCATCGCTGCCCTCCTGGCCATCGTGGTCTCTCTGTGCGTGCTGCTGGGCATCCTCATCACGCCCTGGCTGATCGCGGTGATCGCCCCGGGATTCACAGGCGCCAAGCGCGAACTGACCATCCAGCTGGTGCGCATCCTCTTCCCCGGCGCGGGCATCCTGGTCCTCTCCTCCTGGTGTCTCGGCATCCTCAACAGTCACCGGCGATTTTTCCTCTCCTATGCCGCGCCGATCGGCTGGAATGCCGTGATGATCGCCGCGCTGCTGATCTGGGGACCGCGACGGGAGCAGTTCCCGCTGGCGGAACTCATCGCCTGGGCCTCGGTGGCCGGCAGCGGAGCCCAATTATTTCTGCAGCTGCCGATGGTCCTGCGGCTGGCGCGGCCCTTGCGCATTCGCCTCGATCTGCGCATGGCCGAGGTGCGCACCGTCGTGCACAATTTTTTTCCGGTCTTTTTTGGACGCGGCGTCATTCAGATCAGCAGCTATGTCGACGAGCTGCTGGCCAGCCTCCTGCCCACCGGCGCCTTTGCCGCCTTCAGCTACGCCCAGACGCTCTATCTCCTGCCCGTCAGCCTCTTCGGCATGTCGGTTTCGGCGGCGGAGCTGCCGGCAATGTCCAGCGCCGTCGGGGATGAAGGCGAGATCGCCGCTTTCCTCCACAAGCGCCTTAACAGCGGATTGCGCCGCATCGCCTATTTCATCATCGCCGCGGGCATGGCCTTCTTGACCCTCGGGGATGTCATCGTCGCCGCCATCTACCAGACCGGGCGCTTCGGACGCGGCGATGTGGTCTATGTCTGGGGCTGTCTCGCCGGCGCTACCGTCGGTTTGCTGGCGCAAACCCTGGGCCGGCTTTACTCCTCCACCTACTATGCCCTGCGGGACACCCGAACACCCCTGCGTTTTGCCATGGTCCGCGTTTTTCTTACAGCGACCCTGGGTTATCTATTCGCCTTGCACCTGCCCGCTTGGCTCGGGATCCAGACGCGCTGGGGCGTGGCAGGCTTGACCATCTCGGCGGGGATTGCCGGCTGGGTCGAGTTCCTGTTGCTGCGCCGCAATTTGAACCGCCGCATCGGCCGCACCGGCCTTCCCATCAGCTATACCCTGCGACTCTGGCTGGCCGCTGCACTGGCCGCTGCTGCAGGGTGGGGTCTACGCTTGCTGCTGCCAACGCTGCATCCGGTCCTTACAGCCCTCTTCGTCCTCGCTCCCTACAGCTTCCTCTATGTGGCTCTGACTTTCCTGCTGCGCGTCGCCGATCCCGAACTCCTGCGCAATCAACTCCGCCGCAGGGCGCGGGAGGCCTGATGCGCTTCGCCGGCCAATTCGCCGCGCGCTGGAAAGATGAAGGCGGGTATCGGGAGGTCATGCGGGTCGCCCTGCCCCTGATTTTCAGCACCGGGGCCTGGAGTCTACAGACCTTCATCGACCGGATCTTTCTGACCTGGTATTCGCCGGCCGCCCTGGCAGCAGCCTCCCCTTCCGGCATGGCCAATTTTACCCTGTTCAGCCTGATGATCGGTATTGCCAGCTATGTCAATACCTTTGTGGCGCAATATCATGGCGCCGGCCGGCCGGAGCGCATCGGCCGCTCGGTCTGGCAGGGGATCTATTTCAGTTTTTTTGCGCTGCTGCTGGTCCTGGCGATATGGCCGCTCACCGATGACCTCTTCCGGCTTTTCGGTCATGCGCCGGATGTGCGGGAGATGGAGATCATCTATTTCCGCATTCTGCTCCTTGGCGCCCCCGCGGTGGTAATCTCCAATGCCCTCTCGAGTTTTTTCAGCGGACTCGGCCGGACCTGGACCATCTTCTGGGTCAATTTTACCGCCACGCTGATCAATGTCGTCTTTGACTATCTGCTGATCTTCGGCAAAGCGGGATTCCCGGCGCTCGGGATCGCCGGCGCCGCCTGGGCGACGGTTGCAGCCGGCATCTTCCCGACCCTGGTTTTCATGCTGATTTTCTTTTCGCCGCGCAATGCACGGGCCTTCGGCACGCGGCGCAGCTGGCGGTTTGACCCCGGGCTTTTCCGCCGGCTGCTGCGCTTCGGGGCACCCAGCGGCCTGCAGGTGTTCCTTGAGGTTCTGGCTTTTACCATTTTTCTCGTCATCGCTGGAAAGATCGGCACAACCGAGCTCGCCGCAACCACACTGGCCTTCAACATCAACTCGCTTGCCTTCACGCCGATGCTGGGGATGATGACTGCGGTCAGCGCCCTTGTGGGACAGGCGTTGGGGAGCAGCCGCCCTGCTCTCGCGGAACGCTACACCTGGTCCGCTCTGCATATCTGTATGCTTTTTTACGTAGGCCTGAGCGTCGGCTATGTGTTGGTGCCGCAGGTGCTGCTGTGGCCTTTTTTCCGCAACGCCCGGAGTGCTGATTTCCTTGAAATCAGCCGGGTGAGTGTGATTTTGTTGCGCTTCGTAGCGTTCTACAGTCTCTTCGATGCCATGAACATGATCTTTTCGGCCGCGATCAAGGGGGCGGGGGATACCCGATATGTCGCGGTCACCACCATCCGGCTCTCCTGGCTGGTGATGGTTCTGCCCTCGCTGCTCTGGTGGTATGTGCTGCCGCCCTCCATCTACGCTCTCTGGGTCTTTGTCACCCTCTATGTCGTCGGACTGGGAATTTTATTTTACCGCCGCTTTCTGCACGGGCCATGGCGAGAGATGCGGGTGATTGAATAGCCTGGTCCACCGCGCGGCGGGATCTGCAGGAGAACGCCCAAGCCCCGGCGCCCGTTCGCCCTCCTCTTTTCCTCTCTATCCGCCCCTCCTATTAAAAAAAAACTTGTATTCTCGCGAATATTTAGTAATTTTTATCACAAAAAAAACTAACTTGACATGGAGGTGGGTAATGCAAAAATGGCTAATCTTGTGCCTAGCGGCTGTGGCGGCAGCATCCGCTCAGGATCCCGACTTCGCACCGCGTGCCTCCTCGGCCTTTTTGCATCGCTACGAAGCCGTCGCAGGCGATCCGCTCACTGAAGCTCCCGGCGAGTGGGAATCGCCCTATTTTGCGCCCGAGCGGCTGGCCTTTGAACCCGGCGTGATCGACGTCCACGTGACGATGAACCGCTATTGGCGCCTGACGCCGGCGCTTTTGGCTGAGCTCGACCATCAGAAGGGCTGGACGCTCGAGGTCCGCCTCCGCATCCTTGAGCAGACCGGGCAGCGCGGCACCCTCTCGATGGCCGTCGATGACGAGCCGGGGCAGCCCGGCGTCCTCAGCGGCCTGCAAATTCATGCCGCCCGCACCCAGTTCTGCCTTGACGGAGCGGTCGTCGACAGCAGCCGCAACGACGACGGTTTTCACACCTTCCGCATCGCCGAGGGACCGGGAAGCCGTACGGTCCATGCCTGGCGGGACGGCTGCTATCTCGGATCCACCAGTTTCCCTTACTATATGGTCAATCAGCCCAGTTTTCTACTCGTGGGCTCTTTGAGCGGACGCGTGGCCGGCTCGGCCGAGATCGACTATATTCGCTGGGACCCCACGGGGCCGTATGCGCCGGCGCAGTCCCTGCTGCTCATCAGCGAAAGCGGCTCCGTGACCCGGGTGTGCGAAAAGGGGGCGAAGAGCGATACGTTCACGGTTGTCCTCTCGCAGACGCCAGCAGCGCCGGTGGCGATCACCTTTACGCCGGGATTCGGGGCGAGCCGGGCGGAGGATATTGATTTGGGCGCTGGCCCCGGTCAGCCGCTCACGCTTCAGATCTCACCGGCCGATTGGCAGGTACCGCGTATGGTTACCGTGTCCGCAGTCGATGACACTCTGAAAGAATGGCTTCACAGCTCGATTGTTCAATGCCTGAGCCGCAGCAGCGACGCCCGCTTTGACAGCCTCGAGGAAACCCTTACGGTTTTCGTGATCGACAACGACGAGGTGGTGCGCCGGGTCGAGACCGGCGGCACTACCGAAGTGTGGGAGGAGGGCTCCACCGCCGATGTCTATACAGTCGAGTTGGGTCTGCTTCCCGATCACCCGGTGCAGCTCGCACTGTACTTCGATCCCCGGCGGCTGCGCGTCAACGAGAGCGCCGCTTCGCCCCTACTGCTCACGGTGACGCCCGCCGAAGCCGGGGTTCCCCTGCCGATCCGGGTGGCGGCCTTCGACAACAGCGATCGCGATCTGCTGAAGCGCGCCACCATCCGGCATCTCCTCACCAGTGCAGACCCTCTCTTCGACCACGCGCCGCTCCCCGACCTCCGGGTGCGCATTCATGAGAACGATACCAAACACCTCCAGGCCGAGGCTTTCACAATCCCGATGCGGGATCTCGACCAGCCCGACCGTCAGGTGGTGGTCGACCGACAGCCCGGTCAGTATTTGGGACATGTCACTACCGTCCTTCTCGCCGACAGCACCACCCTATTGGCCGTCTATCCCAAGGGTCATGGCAGTGGCATGATCGTCTACAAACGCAGTTTTGACGGCGGCGTGACCTGGAGCCGCGCGCTCGCGACGCCGCCGAGCTGGGCGACCTCCAAGGAGGTGCCGACCCTCTTCCGGATGACCGATCCGCAGGGAGTTGAGCGCCTGATCCTCTTTTCGGGGCTCTATCCGGCGCGGCGCGCTTGGTCTGCGGATAACGGCGTCACCTGGAGCGAACTGGAGCCGGTGGGAGATTGGGGGGGAATCGTCGTCATGGGCGGAGCGATCCGTCTCCGTGACGGCCGCTATATGGCGCTTTTTCATGACGACGGACGTTTTATCGCCGGCGGCGGCAAAGCCGGGGATACCTTCACGGTCTATAAAACCCTTTCGCCGGACGGCGGCTTGACCTGGAGCTATCCGGAGGCCCTGATCGAATGCGACTGGGCGGATCCCTGCGAGCCGGGCATTGTGCGCTCGCCGGACGGTAACCAGCTGCTGGTCCTGTTGCGCGAGAACAGCCGGGCCTTCAACTCGTTCTGCATCACCAGCAATGATGAGGGTGAGAGTTGGTCGCCGCTGATCGAGCTGCCGGCAGCCCTCACCGGCGATCGCCACACCGCGCAATACACCAAAGACGGCCGGCTGTTCATATCCTTTCGCGACATGGCTAAGGGCAGTCCGACCTGGGGCGACTGGGTGGGCTGGCTGGGGACCTATGAGGATATCATCCATGGCCGCGAAGGGCAGTATCGCATCCGACTCAAGAAGAATACCGGTGGTTCCGATACCGCTTATCCCGGTGTCGAATGCTTGCCCTTGGGTATGTTGGTCGTCACCACCTATGGACACTGGCTGGAGGGTGAGCAGCCCTTTATTGTCAGTACCCGATTCATGCCGCAGGAGCTGGAGCAGCGCTTCACGCCGCTGCCGGTCCAACCCTGCCGGATCGTCGTCTATGGTGATGGCACCCTCGCGCCGCAACCGCTCGGTGCCGAAATCCTGCCCGGCTATACCGGGCGGCTCGCCGGGGATCTGGACCGGATCGGGATGGCTGCCACCGTGTTCAACCGCGGTGCTGTTGGCACTACCAGCGATGCGGGGCTGCGACGCTTCCAGGAGGTGGTGCTCGCGCTCCATCCTGATCTGGTGCTCCTCCAGTTTGGCGGCGAGGACGCCCGTGTGCAATTCGGGCAGACTCCGACTGGATGGACGCCGCAGGTGCCGCTGGACCGTTTCGTCTGCAACATGACTGCGATGGTGCGGCAGCTCAAGGCGTTGGGCATCCGCCCGCTCCTGGTAACCGCTCCGCCGCTTGCGTGGGGCGACAGCACTGTGTCACGCTATGGCCTGCCGCTCACTGGTTCTCCCTTCCATACCGGAGATCCCTTCGGGCTAAATACCGTGCAAAGCCGGTACAACGCTGCCTTGCGCGAGGTGGCCGTCGCCGAAGCGGTGCAACTGGTGGATCTCTACGGCCGCTTTATCAGTTATGCCAATGTGCAAGGTAAGGAATTGACCGATCTGGTTCCGGATGGCCTCCATCCCAGCGTGACAGCAGAACGCATGATCGCCGAGGCGATCTGTGCGGTTCTGGGAGTGGCTGTGCCGGAGCAGACGGACGGCGTCAAGCCGGGGAAGAGTCAAAAGGATGCGGATGCGGGGAAGAGAGGAGAGATGAAGTTCGGACTGGAGGGTAATTATCCTAATCCCTTCAATCCAGCGACGGAGGTGGTCTTTGCGCTGCCGCAGCCGGGAGCGATCCGGCTGGAGGTTCTCGACGTGCGAGGCCGTCGGGTCAGAACCCTGGCGGAGGGGTTTTACCCGCGGGGCAGGCATCTCCTGCCCTGGAATGCGCGCGACAGTCAGGAGCGGCCGGTGGCCGCTGGCGTATATTGGGCGCGACTTTCCTCAGGCGCGGCAGTCGCGGCCCATAAAATGGTGGTGCTGCGCTAGGAAGCAGGCTGAATCGGATCGCTGCGGGGGAAGCCGGGGTCAGATGCTGAGGCCCTGGGTGAAGGAGATATCGTTGGCCACGGGCAGTGTGATCACGACCCGGGTCCCCTTGCCGACCTCGCTCTCGAGACGTATCGTCCCGTTGTGCTTTTCGACGATATCCTTGACGATGGGCAGCCCAAGACCGGTGCCCTGGCCTTCCGATTTGGTGGTATAGAAGGGCTGGAAGATTTTTTCCATGGCGTCCGCGGGAATACCGCAGCCGGTGTCGGCGATGGTGACCTCGCAGAAGGTTTTATCCTTCAGCATCCGGGTCTGGATGATGAGCCGGCCGCCGGGCTGCATGGCATGGGCCGCGTTGATTTCGAGGTTGCGGATCAACTGTTCGAGCAGGTTGCGATCGCCATACACATAACTGCTTTCGTTGCAAAGCAGGCGGTCCACCTTGAAATGTTTGAGCAACCCGGTGAGGATCAGGGTGTCGGTGGTTTCGTTGATCACGGTGTTGAGATCCATGGGCTCAAAGCGGGGTTTGGTCGGCCGGCTCAGGGAGAGGAGGTTCTTGCCGTGCAAGGCTACCTTTTCCAGGTTGGTGCAAAAGAGGTCGGCGATCTCACGGATCTTTTCATTTTCGCCGGCCATCTCCTTGAGCAGGCGGGCGTGGAGCAGCAGGCCGCCGACGAGGTTATTCAGCTCGTGGCCAATGCTGCCGGCGATGATGCCCAAGGTGGCTTGTTTCTCGGTGCGCACCAGCTGTTCGTGGGCCTGCTTGAGTTCAGTGATATCCTTGTAAATGAGCGAGACCTCCTCAACCTCGCCGTCATCGTTGGTGATTGGAGCGGCGGAGATCAGGACGTGGCGGGGTTCGCCCTCCTTGGTGTAGCGCATGGCCTCGAGACTTTTCAGCACGATGCCCTGGAGGACCTGGGAAGAGAGACGGGCAGCTTCCTGCGAGACCCCGTTCTTGGCAATGAGGGTGTCAATCGGTTTACCGACCGCTTCTTCCTCGCTGTAGCCGAAGATGGCGGTTGCCCCCTTGTTCCATGAAGTAACGTGTGTATCTTTGGACATGGTGATGATGGCGTCGGCCGCGAATTCGACGATATAGCGGTAGCGCTGTTCCGATTCACGCAGCTCGTTGATCATCTTCCAGACCAGGCTCTGCAGGGTCTCGGAGATTTCGTTCAGCTGAAGGGTATATTCCTGGGTCTTTTGGTCTTTGGCATTCATAAGAGTGCTCACAAGAAATTCTCTACCTAAGATACTAAAAATAAACCACAACTGCAACAAGTATGTCGATTCGCCGGGGAGGGGTTACTGCGTTGGAATATAGAGAGTAGGGACGAAGACCCCCGGATGCGTAAAAGGTGCCGGGCGGTGTGCAGGATGCACACCGCCCCGGCTCGGCCGAAACGAAAAATGCTGAGGCGGGTGGTTAACGAAGATGAGACCAGGCGAGGACTGCAGCGCCGAGGACGCCTGAGTCGTCCTTGAGGGCGGCGGGGGTAATGCGCACATTGCGGGAGGCGATCTTGAAGCAGTTCTTCACCGCTGTTTCGCGCGCGCGATCGACATAGAGGTCGCCGAGAGCCTCGACGACACCGCCGCCGATCACCACCACCTCCGGATTGAAAATATTGAGCATGCCCGCGGTGGCGTAACCGAGGTATTCGGCGGAACGGTTGATGGCCGGGACCACGGCCGCGTCGTTTGCCATATAGGCTTCGAGCAGGCGCCGGCTGCGGATGGGTCCCGTTTCGGCGCCTTCCAGCACAGCGGAGGGGGTGCCGGCGTCAATCGCGGCGCGGATCGTCCGTTCGATGGCTGTACGGCTGGCGAAGGCCTCCAGACAGCCCTTGTTGCCGCAGCCGCAGGCCGGGCCCTGGGGATCGAGGATGACATGACCCAGTTCACCGGCATTTTCGTTGAAGCCGTGCAACAGCTTGCCCCCGATGATGATGCCTCCGCCGATCCCGGTGCCGATAAAAAAGCCCACCACATCCCGCGCGCCTTGTGCGGCGCCGTAGGTATACTCACCCAGCAAACCAACGTTGCAATCGTTATCGACATAAACCGGCTTTTTCAGCAGCTTTTTGAGCTCCTTACGCAACGGTGCTTCTCTCCAGGCAAGGTTGGGGGTCTCAATGATCATGCCCTGCTTCAGGTCGAGGGGGCCGGGGGAGCCCACCCCGATGCCCCGGATCGCCTCCCAGGGGATGCCGGCGGCGGTTGCAGCAGCCTGCGCGCAAACGGCCATCCGGGCAACAGTCGTATGGAAACCGAGCTCCGCTTTGGTTTTTTTTCGCTCGCTGCCAAGGATTTTCCCTTTGCGGTCGATCACCGCGGCATAGATTTTGGTCCCACCCAGATCGATGCCGATGACGAAATCTTTTTTATCCTTGCCCATGGTTCCATCCTGACGGTTGTTGGCGCTGCAGCCGGCTTCGGAGCTCGCCCGGCCGCTGGCTAATCGATGCGATAGGTGATGCCAGGCTCGAGCATTTCGGCGATACTCAAGCCGACGAATCCGGTGCTGATCGAGAGTTCGAAAACCCCGTATCGCTGCAAATTTCCGGGGGTGAGGAAGAACCGGTAGTTGCGTTCGAGGCTCGCTAGCACCATGGGTTCGGGAGAGATTTCGTTATAATAGAGGACGATCAGATTGACGGCTCCCTGGCTGCGCTGCTGGTCCTCGCTGCGCAGCTTGCCCCAGAGGCCTTGCCCGTTCTGCTGGTTGAGAAGCCAGTTGACGTTGCGGTTGATCGAGGAGGCAATCGCCGTGCGCATCGCCTCATGGGGGGTACGGCGGTAGAGGCCAATAAGGCCGTCGCTGACGTAGCTCAAGGTATTGATCGGCCACTCTTCATGGAGACGGCCCTCGATGGTATAGGGCATGTGTCCATCGGGGGCGCTTTTTTTGAGAAGCCAGGTGCCGGCCGCCTCGGCAATTTCGAGATAGTCAGGATCACGGGTGAGGCCGTAGAGCGCCGAGAAAAAGCCGCATCCGGTCACGGAGGTGGCGATGGTGTAAGGAGCGATTGCCAGTTTGCCCTTGTAGTAACCGGTGCCGAGAGCCCCGCGATCCGGGCCTTCGGTGATGACCCAGCCGGGCGAACCACCACGCCCTTGACCCTGGGGGTCGTCCGCGCAGCCGAAACGCACAAAGGCGGCATAGCGCTGCAAGGCTTGAAGATAGGCCTGGCGCCGCGGCCCTGTGGCGAAGCGGACCGCACCGGCCAGAGCCGTGGCTGAGGTCCCGGCATCGCCTAGATAGATGTTTGCGGCAGGAGAAAAATCACCCCACCAGCCGACCGAATCACCCCTGGAGGAGACCGTCACCTGTTGCAGGGCGACGAGGCGGTCGAACCAGGCCAGGGCCTCCTCAAGATAGGCCTCCCCGCCATGGAGCTGGTACCCCGCAAGCAGGACGCGGGCGAGGTTGCTGTTGATAAAGATCGAAGTCCGGCGTTTTTCCTGGATCTTGAGTTCACCGGTGCGCAGCCCGACCTGAATAGCCCAGTCACCGATCTCGCGCAGAATCCGGGTCAGCTCTTCGCGTACGGCCGGGCTGGTCAGCACCGGCGTCGATTGCGCGCCACTATCACTGGTGACCAGCAAAAGGGCAGTGGTTGCCATCGTCCGGATCCAAGCGGTTCTCATATCGATTCCTTTCTTCTGACCTTGCTGCCCGGAGTGGCCCTGCAGCTCCGGGCAGTACTATTCACAGCAGCACTGAACCCTGCAAAGTTATTAAATCAGGGTCTTAAAAACAAGAAAATAGTACGAAAACCGCTCCGCACTGCCCCGGCATGAAACTTTCGGATGATTGCGGCATCTAAATAAAACACAAGGCGGGCAGCGAACGCTGCATGCCCTGATCAATTCTCTCAGCGAACGACCCGTTGATAAAAACAGCACGAACCGATATTGGAGGCGAGATGAAAAAGCAGATTGTATTGGCCCTGGCGGCATTGATTCTGGGCGCTGGCGTACAAACCGGATGCACCCAGCAGAGGGATAAAAATACATCCCTGAAAAAAGCCCCGGCCTTTGAACTGATGAGTACCGAGGGGAAAAAAATCACCCTGGCCGATTACCGCGGCAAGGTGGTGATTGTCGATTTCTGGGATACCTGGTGTCCTCCGTGCCGTATGGAGATTCCCCATTTCATCGAACTCTATTCCCAATACAAGAGCAAGGGATTCGAGATGCTTGGCGTCGTTCTGGGACGCGAAGGCAAGCAAAAGGTGCTGGATTTCATCCAATCCAACAAGATCAATTACACCAACGCCTATTCAACCGATGCCTTCCTTGACGCCTATGGTCCGATCGACGGTATCCCTACGACGTTTGTCATCGACCAGCAGGGGCGGATCTACAAATCCTATACCGGCTATCGCGACAAATCGGTGTTCGAAGGCGATATCAAGGCGCTGCTTAAACTTTAAGGCCGGCTGCGGTGACGCGGGAGATGAGAGATGCAAGCCATTATCAAACGGATCGCCGGGCTGAGTCTAGCCGGCAAGGCCGATTCTGACCATTGGGTGAGCATGGATACCAGCCTGGCTGGCGGCGGCAACGAAGCTGGCGCCAGTCCGATGGAGTTGGTGTTGATAGCGCTCGGAGGCTGTACCTCGATGGATGTGCTCTCGATCCTGGCTAAAAAGCGCGTTACTCTCCAGGAATACGAATGTCAGGTCGAGGCGGAGCGCGCCGAGGAACATCCCAGGATCTTTACGCGGATCCATATCCGGTTTATCTTTTATGGCGATAATATTCCTGTCGAGGCGGTCGAGCGCGCCATCGCCCTCTCTAATGAAAAGTATTGCTCTGTTTCGGCGATGCTGCGCAAGGCGGCCGAAGTGCGGGTGGAGTACGATATCCGGCCCGGAAAGGAGGGCCGGCGCTAAACCGCAGTCTCGCCGCGCCGCCGCCCTTGCGGCTGGTGGCTTTTCTTCCCTGATTGCCCCCTTGGACGCCGCCGGGACACCCTCCCGGCGGCGTTTTCCTGCAATAAAACTCTTGATACTCTATAAGATAATGGTTAAGTTGTAGCCATCCTCGCCCCCGGGGCGAATCCGTTTGGAACCCAGCGAGCAAACCATGAACCAGGCACAAGAGAGCGAGACCGCCCTGGTGGCCCGGGCGGTCAACGGCGACCACGAAGCCATGACCCGGATTGTCACACAGAATGAGCGCATGGTTTACAACACGGCCCTGCGCCTGCTCACCGATCCGGTCGAGGCCGAATGTGTCTTGCAGGAGACCTTCCTCAAGGTTGTTCAGGCGCTCCCTGAATTCAAGGGCGGCTCGTCGCTCTCGACCTGGATTTTCCGAATCGCCACCAACTATGCCCTGATGCGGCTGCGCTCGCGCAAAAAGGAGGGGGGCTCTCTGGATGAGGCCGAGAGCCGGGTGAGTCAGGAGGCGCTCGAAGCCTTCAATCGCTCCGTCGGCAACAATCCCCTTCAAGCCATCATGAACCAGGAACTGCGCCAGGCGATGGAGGCCGCGATCGCCGCGTTGCCCGCAAAATTCCGCTCGGTCTTTGTTCTCAAGGATATCGAAGGATTCTCTCTCAAGGAGATCGCTGAAATGCTCGGCCTCTCGCTCGCCGCCGTCAAAACCAATCTGCACCGTGCCCGCCTTTTCCTCCGCGATCGTTTGGCGGAATACAGCCACTGAGCGACCTGTTAATAAAAATAGGCCTTGACAAATAGGGCTTCCCTGAGTACATTGAATTATTAACCATGCGACTTTTCACGCGCCTTTGAGGGTAGATATGAATAAGGCCTTTGCACTCTTCCTGCTGCTCGGGATCGTTTGCCAACCCAACCTGCTGCACCCCCAAGCCAAACCCACTATTGCAGTGCTCACGCTCGAGGCCAAGAATGTTGGCCAAGAGACCGCCGACGCGGTGTCGGATATCCTCAGCACTGAACTCTTCAATTCGCAGCGGTTCAAGGTGATCGAACGCCAGGCTATTCTGCGGATACTCGACGAGCAAAAGCTGCAAATGACCGGGGTGACCGACATGAGCCAGGCGGTCGAGATCGGCAAGATCCTCAATGTGGAGAAGATCCTGATCGGCAGCGTCAGCCGGCTGGGTGACAACTATATCATCAATACGCGCCTCGTCAATGTCAAGACCGGAGCGCTCGAGCTGGCCCAGAATGCCACCAGCAAACGGGGGGAAGAGGGTTTGACCGAGGCGATCAATGATCTGGTCGCCAAGATGAGCGAAAAGATACAGGTCGAGGGCTCCGTGATCCGCATCAAAGGGGAGGTGATTCTGGTCGATCTTGGCCTAAATCACGGTGTGGCCGAGGGTCAGGAACTCAGCGTGGTCCGGCTAGGCGATGTCGTCACCGATCTGGGCGGCACCGTGATCGGCCAGGCGGAGGATAGAATCGGCACACTCCTGCTCACAGCGGTGAAGGCCGACTATTCGGAGGCCCGGGTCGGGATGGTTAAGCTGCCCTTCAGGGTGGGCGACAAGGTACGCGTGGCCGCTGCTATAGTGGAGACGACGCCGGAAAAACCGGTGGTCCGCAAGAAAGAGAAACCAAAAAAAGAGGGCGATCAGGGGAAAGCGGTCGATACGCCCCCCGTTTTTTAAACCAACAGGAGGGAGTCGTATGAAACAAACGTTTCTACTGGTGGCCGGACTGCTCCTGCTCTTGACGGCAGGCCTCAGCTTGGCTCAGACCAAGACCACCTACACGGTCGGTGCCGGGATGTGGATGCCCGCCTATTCCTGGGTTTACACCGGCAACGAGAGCGGGATGGATGATTATGAACTGGGCAATGGCTCTTATTTCGGACCCTATCTGGCCGTCAATTCCGGCCGCTGGAATTTCGGCGCCTCGATGCTCATCGGTACCCTCAAGGCCGATGATCAGGAATATGCCTGGCAAGGCCTGGAGGCCAAACGGACCGATCTTAACTTCACCCTGGGTTACCGTCTCATCAGCACCACCTCCCTCAGCGGCAACGCCTTTATAGGCCTAAAATACCTCAAGGAAGACCAAACCGCCGACTCCTGGTACTGGACAGGCTATAGCGTCGACACCGGGGATTACATCGACTGGTACGACAAGTATGATGCGACGGTCTCGGGCGCCATGTACGGGGCGGGTGTTTCGCTGGTGGTCCCTTTTGGCGGTTCCAATCTCTACGCCTACGGCTCCATGGCCTATCTTCTCGGGACCTTGAAAACCGAGAATAACCTCAAATCCACCGATGTCAATCCCAACGGCTACTCCTCGTGGGACACTGAAGACGATACCCATCTTTTCGCCCTGACGCTGGGCATGGGGTACCGCTTCCCGAGTGGATTCGGGCTCAATCTCGGTTATCGTGGCGACCTCTATGGGAATGAGGCTTCGGACGAATTCGAGTATGCGCAGCGGCTGGCCGGCCTGGTGCTGAATGCCTCCTATACTTTTTAAGGAGGTCTGACTTGACACTTAAAGCCTGCCTCGAGCAGGCTTATTTATATCCGGAGGAACTGATGAACCTTCTGATGCCGCGCCATCCGGATCTCCTGCGGCTGCTGCTCCTGATCCTGGCTCTGGCCGGACCGGTGCGCGCGGCTCAATCCTACCGCATCGGTCCGGTTGAGATCGAGGCTTGGCTGGATGATGCCGGCGGGCTGACCGTGGAAGAGCGGCGGACCTACGATTTCACCGGGTCGTTCCATTATGCCTACCGTTCGCTGCCGCTGCGCGAGGGTGTGCATTACGGCGATTTTGCCGTCTTCGAGGGCGGTCAGGCCTTCATCGAGAAACCGGCAAAGGATCCGGGCTGCTTCGCAGTCCGCGAAGAGAAACAGGCCTTGGAGGTGCGCTGGTATTTCAGTGCCCGCAATGAAAAACGAACCTTTGTCTTTCGTTATCGCGTGATGGGTGCGGTGGCTCGCCATGAAGATGCGGCGGTTTTATATTACCAGTTCATTGGAACCGACTGGAGCCATAAGCAGAGCGATGTGACCCTGATCCTGCATCCACCGCAGGAGGGAGAGGAAGGGAAGGTACTGCACTGGCTGCATGGACCGCTCTGGGCCCGATCGGCCATTCAGCCCTCCGGGCGGATAACAGCCCTTTGTGCGGAGCTGCCGGCGCGGACCTATCTGGAGGTACGCGCGCTTTATCCGCCGGCGTGGTTCGCGGGCATGGCGGTTGCGGACGGTACGGTCCGCCCCGGCATCCTGGATGAGGAAGAACGCTGGGCGGCGGAGGCCAACCGCCTACGCAGCGCTGAAAAGGAAAAACAGGCGATGCGGCACGAACGCAGCCGCCAGGGCGTCTATTATGCGGGCTTTCTGGCCGTGATCGGTGTTGCGGCCTGGTGGTATTTTTACCGCCTCTACGGCAAGCGTCCGGCGGTGCATGAATACATCCCGGCCCAGAGTCCGGATATTCCGGATGAAACGCCGCCCGCTCTGGTTAGCTATCTGCTGACGATGCAGATGGTCACTGGTGGCGCCTTGCAGGCGACTCTATACGATCTGGCGCGGCGCGGTTTCCTGCGGATTTCGGCTGTAGAGCCGGAAAAGCGCAACCGATTCTTCGGGGCGAAGCAGGACTATCTGCTCGAGTTGCAGACCGAGGTTTTGCGGCAGCGCCGGCAGGAGTTGATGGTATACGAGTCCGATTTGCTCGATTTTCTCTTCCGGGAGTTGTCCGGGGGCGAACCGCGGCTGCGCATGCACGACATTGGCAAGCAGGCTCACAAGATGGCGAGTTTTTTCCGGGGCTGGCAAAAATCCGTTAGTAAAATGGCCGAGAGTCGCGGCTATTATGACAAGCGGAGCGAGCACGGTATGTACCGCGCGATGCTCGTTTTTGGCGTGGGCATCCTGGTGAGTTTGCTGCTGCTGATCTGGTACGCACCCTGGCCGGGGGCCGCTGCGGGCCTCTTTTTTATCCTGCTCATCGGGGCGGTCGCCATCCGGCATCGCACAGAGGAGGGGGAGGTGCAGTTCCGGCGCTGGAAAGCGCTCTCCCGCTATCTCCGCCGCGGCCGTTTTGAGCAGTCGGAGCGCGCCTCCCTGCTTGGCAACATCGACCGCTACATGGTCTACGCATCGGCTTTAGGTGCGGGGCCGAGGCACTATCGGGCGCTGGCTGAGGTGATCCCCGTTGATCAGAGCGCCCATTACATCCCCTGGTTCGTATACTCAGCCGGCGGTCCTGGAGCAGCCGCGCCGGTCGCCTTCGCCCAGGCGTTTGCTGCGATGACAACGACGATGAGTTCTTCCGGCGGCATCGGCGGTGGCGCGAGCGCTGGAGGAGGGGGCGGAGCGGGAGGTGGTGGGGGTGGTGCAGGTTGAGTCCATTCAGCCGGAGCAGGGCTTGCCCTGGACCGGCTGTTTTTTGCTTTGGTTATTCCTTTTTTTTATGTATAATGTAGTCAATTAATTGGCGTTGCCACATCATCGAGACCACGGAGGTTATTGTGCCTATACCGAACGATCAGGTTGTCACGGTTCATTACACGCTCACCGATAGCGACGGGAATCTGCTGGATACCACCTATGATGAAGATCCCCTGGAATTCATCTCCGGCGCCGAGCAAATCCTCGCCAAGCTGGAAGACGAGATTCTCACGATGCCGATGAAGAGCAAGAAGAAAGTCGTCCTCCGGCCGGATGAGGCCTATGGCGATTACGATCCTGAGGACATTCAGGTCGTCCAGCGCAACGAGCTGCCCGATGACATCGAACTGGAGATTGGCGCCGAGCTGCTGGCGGAAGTGGATGAGAATGATGAAGAGGATGAGGACGAGCAGCTATCCTGTTTCATCAGCAAAATCGACGGCGACCAGATCACCCTCGATTTCAACCATCCTCTCGCCGGGAAGACCCTGCACTTCGATGTGGAACTGATCGGCGTCCGACCGGCAACTCCGGCGGAACTCGAACACGGACATGTCCATGGCGAGGATTTCGAGGAGTAGCCGATGCTGCTTCTGCGACCGGGCGCGAAACGCCCGGTTTTTTTTTGCCCCCGCTCCTAGATCACGCTCCAGCGGAGGGTGAAGAGTTCCTTGACCTCGCTTTTTTGCGCCACGCGTTGTTCGAGCATGGCGATCAGGGCGTCGCGCCGGGCGCCGATCTCGTCCTCGACCTGGAAGATCCTCTGCCGCAACCGGCGTTTTTTCTGTTCCAGTTCCTGCAGCTGGCGATGGATCTGATGCTGCTCGACCGCCATGGTGCTCCGCCGCGAGAGGCGGCTGAGCTGCCGGATCTCCTTTTTCACGGCATTCAGCTCGTTCTCCACCGCCCCGGCGGCCTCCTCGGACCAGGTATCGAGCCGGTCGCACTCCTCATAAAAAAGCGCATTGTTCCAGTCCAGGGAGCGCTGGGTCAGGGCTTTGATCTGTTTTTCGCTCTCCCGAGCCAGTTTTTTCAGCGTCGCCTCCGGTGGGGGTTGAACCGGACGCACCGCCCCTTGGCAGTAAAACAGATGCTCACAGAGTTCGCTGTCGAGATGCCGACCCTGATCGTCAAAGGCAGCGAAGATCAGATGATCCTCGCGATCGAGGGCATCGATCCGCAGCCAATGGAGCGTGAGCCAGCCGCTGCGGCCTTTGAGGTTTTCGATCATTGAGATGCGGCTCGGGTGGTGGCTGATGTCAAAAAAGAGGTGGGCGGTGGGCGTCGCATGGCGCTGGCCGGCAGCAATGACGTACTCACCGAGAGGGTGGGAGAGGCGGTAGAGGGCTTCATCAATCACGGGCTGGCGGCTACGCGAGACCAGGGTATAGCGCCCCGGCGGTATCTGCGGCAAGGGGGACCGCACCAGATCGAAGTGCAGCGCGGCCTCGTCGAACTGCGCCTGGTCGGCGAGCTGATACCGGGTCAGCTCCCAGAAGAAAAGGCCGATACGATTGAGCTGCTGGCGGGCGGCATCGAGGCGCATGCGCAGCCGTGCCTGAACATCCTGGTCGAAGTGTTCGAGGAGAAGACGGCGGGTCTTGTCGAGCCGGTGGGTGATGCTCTCTTCCATCTCCTGCTGCAGGGCGGCGAAGGCCGCATCGATCTCTTCGCGGCTGCGGCAGCGCTGATACAGATCGAGGATGCGTGCCTCGAAATCGACCCCCGATTCGATCTGCCCAAGGATCTCGTCGGAGGCGCCAAAGAGGCCGTTGAAGAGGGCGAACTTGTGTTCGAGGAGCTCATAGACCCGCTGGTCCGCCTGGTTCTGGGTGTTGAGAAAATTGATCACCACTACATCGTACTTCTGGCCATAACGGTGGCAGCGGCCGATGCGCTGTTCAATGCGTTGCGGATTCCATGGCAAATCGTAGTTGATCACCAGACTGCAGAATTGCAGGTTGAGCCCCTCGGCGGCCGCCTCGGTGGCGATCATGATTCGGCCGCGATCGCGGAAGTGGTCGACCAGCGCGGTGCGGATGTCAGCCGGACGCGAACCACTGCTGCGGCCGGAACCGGCGTTGCGACCGATCCACTCCTGATAGATGGCGGCCGACTCGGGGTCGGCGTTGGTGCCGTTGAAAAGGACGATCTGGCCCTCATAGCCGATCCGGCGCAGGTGCCGGTCAATGTACTCCTGGGTGCGGCGCGATTCGGTGAAGATCAACGCCTTTTCGGGGGCACCCATCCTTCTCATTTCCGCGAAACCCGTCTCGAGAGCCTGTTCAAGGCGCTCTGCCTTGGACTCGAGCACGATCGCTCCGGCCGCCTGGATGAAACCGTCGAGCAGGCGGATCTCTTGCTCCAGCTGCACCGGATCGACCTCGCCTTCTGCCTCTCCCTCGCTTTCTGCTAAATCGGAGTCCTCCAGATAATCGCTCTCGACCTCCTCCCCCGCAATCAGACCGTCGATAAAGTTCCCTTCGGGCTGCTGGCCGCGCTGTAAAAGCAGCAAGCGGTTGCGCATGGTCGTCAGGGTGAAGCGGATTGCGTAAGCGGAGGAGGCGAGCAGTTTGCGCAGGATCAGACTGAGCAGATGGCGCTGCCGCACCGGGACCGCCAGGGTATCCTCACGGGCGAGGTATTCGGAGATGGCCTCGTAAAACTGCTGCTCCGCATCGCTCGGGGTGAAGGGGAGGGTGATGGCGCGGCGCTCGGTATACTGGATGTACTCGGAAACCTGGCTGCGCAGCGTGCGCTTGCAAAAGGAAGCGAGACGCTTGCGCAGCTCGTCATGGTCCGGCCGGGGCCCTTCGAAACGGGCGCGGAACGCCCCGAGGTCGCCAAAAATGTGGGGATCGATGAGGGTGGCCAGGCCGTAGAGCTCCTGCAGCGAGTTCTGCAATGGCGTGGCGGTGAGCAATAATTTTTGCCGGCCTTCGAGGGCCCAGTTGATCTCCTGCGCCATCTTGTTGCCCTGCTGGTACACATTGCGGAGCTTGTGGGCCTCATCGATGACGACCAGGTCCCAGGGAACCGTCCGCAGGAGTGCTCCATGGCGGCTGGCGAAGTGGATGGAGGTGATGACGACCTGGGGCTGATCGAAGGGGTTGGCCCGTCCCTCACGTTGAACCTGGCGCAGAGTGCGGGCGTCGATCAGCTGGTTGGGAAGATGAAATTTTTCGGTCAATTCCAGGCTCCATTGCACCCGCAATGCGGCGGGCGCGATGATCAGCAGTCGACGGCGGCGCTCGGCCCAGTACTGGCAGAGCACCAGCCCCGCCTCGATCGTTTTACCGAGCCCCACTTCGTCGGCCAGGATCACTCCCTTGCTGAGGGGAGAGCGCAAGGCGAAGAGAGCGGCTTCGAGCTGGTGGGGATTGAGGTCGACCCGTGCATCAAAGAGGGAGTGGGAGATCTTGCCGAGGAGGTCGCCGTGATAGTGCTGCGACAAGGCATGAGCGAAAAATTTGGCATGGAATGCGGTGGACATGGACTTCCTGTGAACAAAGGGTTAACGAATCGCGGGATGGGGCGGGCCGGATGGGTCGTGCTAGAGTGGCCTCTCCCGCAGCGGGTTGACCGGAAGGCCCATTCAGCTGCGCAAAGAAAACCAGGAGGCGATATCCGGCGTACTGTCGCATCCGGCGCGGAGGCAGTGAAATTCGTTCGTCGCCGGCGCGTAGCGGTACTCTTTCCCCCACGCCGCAGCGTGCCGGATGGTCTCCCCGAGGCCTTCCAGGATGAAGTCGACCTCCGCGTTGGTCATGGTGGGATGGATGGAGAGGCGGACCCAACCCGGTTTGTCGGAAAGATCGCCACGGTCAATGTGCTCGGCGATCTGGTGCGAGCGGTTGGGATCGACGTGCAGGAGATAATGGCCGTAGGTGCCGGCGCAGGAGCAGCCGCCGCGAACCTGGATCCCGAAGTGGTCATTGAGCAGCTTGACAAAAAGGTTGTAATGGATCCGGTCGGAGTAGAAGGAAAAAATACCGAGGCGATCCTCGATATGATCGGCGAGCAGGTGCAGCTCCGGCAGTGCGCGCAGACCGGCGAAGAGGCGGCGCTTCAATTCCTCTTCGCGTGCCAGCATATCCGGCACTCCCATGTGTTCCTTGAGCTCGATGCTCAGGGCGGCGCGAATGGCCTGTAGAAAGCCGGGGGTGCCGCCATCCTCCCGGGCCTCGATGTTGTTGATGAAACGGTGCTCGCCCCAGGGATTGGTCCAGTTTACCGTGCCCCCGCCGGGTTGGTCGGGGACGCGCAGGGTGTACAGACTGGAAGCGAAGATGAGGACTCCGGCGCTGCCTGGTCCGCCGAGAAATTTGTGCGGCGAAAAATAGATGGCATCGAGCCGCTCCAGGGGATCCTGGGGGTGCATATCGATGGAGACGTAAGGCGCTGAGGCGGCGAAATCGACGAAACAAAAGCCGCCGTTTTCGTGCATGATCCGGGCCAGGGCATGATAGGGGGTGCAGATGCCGGTGACATTCGAGCAGGCGGTGAAGGTGCCGATCTTCATCGGCCGGTCGCGATAGATACGGAGCAGCCGCCGCAGGTTGTCGAGATCGACCAGACCTCGGTCGTCGGGTTCGATCACCTCGACGTCGGCGATGGTTTCGAGCCAGGAGGTCTGGTTGGAGTGATGCTCCATGTGGGTGAGAAAGACCACCGGCCGCTCCTCGTCGGGCAGATAGAGATGATCGGCCAGCTGTTCCGGCACGCGCAAGCCGAGAATCCGCTGCCATTTATTCACCGCTGCCGTCATTCCCGATCCGGTTGTGATGATTACATCGTCAGGACCGGCGTGGACGTGGCGCTTGATGATCTCGTGCGCCAGGTGGTAGGCCCGCGTCATGCTGCTGCCGGTCACACTCGCCTCCGAGTGGGTGTTGCCGACAAAGGGGCCGAAACGTTGGCTCAGGGCCTCTTCGATCGGGGCATACAGACGTCCGCTCGCGGTCCAGTCGGCATAAACGATCCGTTGCTCCCCGTAGGGCGTCGTGAAGGTCTGATTACCGCCGATGATCTGCTCGCGGATCGGCGCGAAGCGGTTTTCCAGGGTTTCGGACATGGGGCTCCTGCTCAAGTACCACTTTAGTTTCGGGGTATAGTGTAGCAAAATTCTCCGACAGGAACAATCTTTTTCTTTATCCTGCAGGGCCGAGGGGGCGTTTCCGCTGAAAAGTGAACATTTGTTTTAAACTGAAAAAAGACTTGACAAAAGAACGAAGATTTACTATATTAATGTGTACAAATGTTCGTTCAAAGTGAATAAGAGTTCACCCATGCACGATTCCTTGACACCCAAACAGCGCCAGGTCCTGGACGCCATCCGGAACTTCCAGCAGGAGAAGGGCTATCCGCCCACAGTGCGCGAGCTAGCGGAACTTTTAGGCCAGGTCTCGGCCGCGGGGATCCACAAGATCCTAATAACCTTACAGGAGAAGGGCGCGCTCAGTCGGCATGAAAGCGGCAAATCCCGCTCCTATCACATCATCGGCGAAGAGCAGCCTGAGGGCTACAGCCAACGCGCGCGCGCCTGCCCGATCATCGGTGAGGTGGTCGCCGGCATGCCCGAACTGGCCCTTGAGGAACGCGAGGGTGATCTCTATCTCGATTCCGAATGGGTCGGCAAGGAAGACATTTTCCTCCTCAAGGTCCGCGGTCACAGCATGATTGACGCAGACATCCGCGACGGCGACCTCCTGGTGGTGCAAATGACCCAGAGCTGCCGAAACGGCGATATTATCATCGCTCTTCTCGACGATGAGGCTACGGTCAAGCGCTTGTACCGGGAGAAGGACCGCGTGCGGCTGCAGCCGGAAAACCAGACGATGCAGCCGATCTATATCCCCGCCGATGATCCTGGTTTTCGCATCATCGGCAAAGTCAAAGGCCTACTGCGCCGATATCACTAAAAGGCGGAATAATTATGCAGACACTGATTCACACCCCGCATATCCAGCTGTCCGCGCGGGTGCGCCCGGCCATCCCGGATCCCGCTCTGGTCATGAGCGCGGCCAGCCGGCGCGCCGGCAAATGGTTCGCCCAGCTCGAGGAACAGCATCATATCAC
This sequence comes from bacterium, assembly GCA_035419245.1. Classification (NCBI taxonomy): domain Bacteria; species bacterium. The sequence goes on from DAOLSP010000013.1 coordinate 71,139, forward strand.
CGCCGCCGAGGTGATGGAGTTTCTCGCCACACACGAACCCGCGGTCCGGGAAAAACTAGAAACCCTGCGCGCCGCAGTGGATGACGATATTTACGGCCGCTATCTCGAGGGCGTGCTCGACAGCGCCGATTACCGGCTCTGGCGGCGCAACCTCCATGCATGGCTCTCCCTGCTTCACGCCGCCCTGGCCCTGGTGCGCCTGCGCTTTGGCTTCCAGATCGAGAGTGATTTCGCACTGCCGCTGGGAAGCACCTGCCAGCCCCTCCCGCCGGGCCCGGCCTCTGCGGCGGCCTGAGGGAGCGCCAGGATTGAATTAAGGCAAGGAACCGGCTATGACCAAATCCTATCGCACCAATTGGGCTGCCTACTGGGACCAGTACGACGACCTCGACGAACTCGAGTCCTTTTCCTTCAATCTCGATGACACCCTCCTCGAGATCGAACGGAACACCGGCTGCAAGCTGCTCAGCGGCGACCAGATGCAGATTATCATGGCACTCGAGGAGCGCATCCGCGAGGTGAGCAAGCGCTCCGGTTCGAGCCGCCCCGATCTCCAGTTCAGCCTCTTCGACTGATCCTCCCCGGCCTGGCAATTCCTCGCCCGTCCCGCCCCTGCCGATAAAACCGTTGACTATTTACAGGTAATTGACTATATTTTTAGTTATGGTCAAATTATTTCGATATTTACAGCTTCGCGGGAGGGTATTGCCCTTGCTGCGGCGCCTGCAGTATCGGATCCGGCATGATGAATTGATCAAGACGCTTGCAGCCGTCCTTCTCCTGGTCTTTATTGCCGCCGTCGCGGTCTCCTATCTCGAGCGCGGCAGCAATCCGCAGTTTGCGCGTGTGACCTCGGCTATGTGGTGGGCTATTGTCACCATGACCACCGTCGGCTATGGCGATATTGTTCCGCAGAGCGGCCTCGGCCGCGTTCTTGGCGCCTTCGTGATGCTTTCCGGCATGGGGGTGCTGTCGCTTTTCACCGCGGCGGTTTCCACCAGGGTCCTCACCAACCGCCTCAAAGAGGGCAAGGGCCTTAAGAAAGTGAACCTGAAAAATCATATTGCCTTGCTGGGCTGGAATCCAGCCGGTTACGAGATCATCGGCTCCATCCGTGAAGGAATGATCCGCGAAAACCGGGCGCTGGTCCTCATCAGCCAGCTCGACCCGGACCAGGCTGAGGCCATTATCGGCCGCTACCCGGATCTGCACATCAAATTCGTCAGCGGCGACTGCACCGATGAGGAGGTCCTGCACCGCGCCTCCATCGGGACGGCCTATGCCGCCCTGATCATCCCGGATGAATCCGCACCGCAACGTCCGAAATCGGACGAGCACACCATCCTGACCACCCTCTCGGTCAAGGCGATTGAGCCCCGGGTCAAGGTGATCGCGCATATCCTTGACAGCCAGAATGAGGCCCACCTTCGCCGCGCCAATGCCGACCGCATCGTGGTGAGCGATCGCTACAGCGGTTATCTGCTCGGCGCCCATGTCACTTCTCCGGGGGTCCCGGAGATGATCGACCGGCTTTTCACCGGCAGCGCGGGTGTCCGGTTCGCCCGGCGTAAAATGCCCAATTCTCTGGTTGGCAAAAGCTTCGCCGCCGCCAGCGCCCATTTCCTCTCGGAGGAGCATGCTGTCCTCATCGGCTTCTTGCGTGAGGAGGAGGGATTCAAGCTCGACGATATCCTCTCGGATGACTATTCGGCGGTGGATCGGTTCATCCGGGAAAAGTTGGCCCATGCCGGCAAGGGGTTGAGCAAGGCCGCACGGCTTGATATCAACCTTTCGCCCGGACCGGAATATCTGGTCGGTGCACAGGATATCGCCATCGTACTCGAGCGTCTGTGAAGGAGGAAAGCATGGCGATCACGCGTCAGGAATTGGCCCCTTTTCCCATTTTCGACGGCCTCACGGCGGAACAGGTCGATAAAATCCTCGCTATCGTCGGCGAACAACGGGTTGCCGCTGGAGAGTCGATCATTCGGGAGGGCGAAATCGGCGATGCGCTATATTTGCTCCTGGATGGCCGGGTCGAGGTGCGCAAGAACCTCACCCTCAATCTGGGGCATGGGGGTCTGGATGCCCGTGAGAAATCGCTGGTGGCCCTGCGCGCCGATCAGGCGCCCTATTTTGGCGAGATGGCCCTGCTCAAAGCCGACAGCCTCCGCACCGCCACCGTCCAGGCCGTTGCCGAATGCCGCGTCGGCGTCCTCCACCACGACGCCTTCACCCGGCTCTGCGAATCGGATACCGCACTCGGCTACAAGGTGCTGCTCAATATCGCCAAAACCCTGGTGGTCCATCTCGAACGGACCAACCAGGATGTGCTGAAACTCACCACCGCATTCAGTCTCGCCCTGCAAAGCTAAAGAAAGGTACTGTGGTCTCGATGAGCCCTCGCGAACTCGATAAAGTGTACGACCCCACCCTGGTTGAGGACCGTTGGTATGCCTGGTGGGAGGAGCACCATCTCTTTCATGCCGATGCCGCTTCCACCAAACCGACCTATACCATCATGATCCCGCCGCCCAACGTGACCGGCATGCTGACCATGGGGCATATCCTCAACAACACCATCCAGGATCTGCTCATCCGCTGGAAGAAGATGCAGGGGTACGAGACCTTGTGGATGCCCGGCACCGATCATGCCGGTATCGCCACCCAGAACAAGGTGGAAGCCGCCCTGCGCCAGGAGGGCGAGAGCCGCCATACCCTCGGCCGGGAGAAATTTCTCGAGCGGGTCTGGGAATGGCGCGAAAAATTCGGCGGCATCATCTTTCAGCAGTTGCGCAAGCTCGGCGCCGCCTGCGATTGGGAGCGCGAGTCCTTCACTATGGATGAGGGGCTGAGCGCGGCGGTGCGCGAGGTCTTCGTCAGCCTCTACGAAAAGGGATTGATCTACAAAGGCAACCGTCTGATCAACTGGTGCCCCAGCTGCCATACCGCATTGGCCGACGAGGAGGTCAATTCGATCGACGAGGAGGGCAAACTCTGGAATATCGCCTATCCGCTGGAGGACGGAAGCGGCGAGATCATCGTCGCCACCACCCGGCCCGAGACGATGCTGGGCGATACCGCCGTCGCCGTTAATCCCGCCGATGAGCGCTATCAGCAACGCATCGGCAATAGGGTGGTTCTGCCCCTGGTCGGCCGGGCCATCCCGATCATCGCCGACGAACATGCCGATCCCGCCTTTGGCAGCGGCGCAGTCAAGATCACCCCCGCACATGATTTCAACGACTTCGAGGTCGGCCAGCGCCACGGCCTGGAGCTGGTGGCGGTCATCGGTCCGGATGGCAAGATGAACACCCATGCGGGAGCCTACGCGGGACTCGACCGTTTCATGGCGCGCAAACAGATCCTTGAGGATTTGCAGCAGCAGGGCTTGCTGCGCGGCGAGACCCAAAAAATCATCCCGGTGCCGCACTGCTACCGTTCGGGAGATGTGATCGAACCCTATCTGTCGGAGCAGTGGTACGTCCGCATGGCGCCCCTTGCCGCCCCCGCCCTGGAGGCGGTGCGCGACGGCCGCGTCCGATTCTATCCCCGCCACTGGGAGGAGACCTATTTCCACTGGATGACCAATATCCGCGACTGGTGCATCAGCCGGCAGATCTGGTGGGGGCACCGTGTGCCGGTCTGGTACTGCGAAAAGGGCCATACCCTGGTGCGCCGGGAAACCCCGACGGTCTGTCCCGAATGCGGCAGTGCCGCACTACGGCAAGACGAGGATGTGCTCGACACCTGGTTCAGCTCTTGGCTCTGGCCTTTCAGCACGCTGGGTTGGCCGGCCCGGACAGCGGATCTCGAAAAATTCTTCCCGACCGACACCCTGGTGACGGGGCCGGATATCATCTTTTTCTGGGTGGCGCGGATGATCATGGCCTCCCTCGAGTTCATGGGCGATGTTCCCTTCCGGGAGGTCTATTTCAACGGCATGATCCGCGATCTCGACGGCCGCAAGATGTCCAAATCCCTGGGCAACTCGCCCGATCCGCTCTGGCTCATCCGCGGCGCCAGCGTTGACGAGATCGGCGCGTTCGGCAAGTCCAACGCTACCTACAAGAACGGTGTGCCCGCTTACGGCGCCGATGCCATCCGCTTGACTATGGTCTATCTGACACCGCTCGGCGGCGATGTCCGCTTCGATCATACCTTGGTCGAGATGGGGCAGAAATTCTCCAACAAACTCTGGAACGCCGCCCGCTTTGTGCTGATGAATCTGGAGGAGGGAGAAGCCCTGCTGCCCATCGAAGCGATTGCAGAGGAACGGCTCGAACTGGCCGACCGCTGGATCCTCAGCCGCTTCCACCAGGCACTGGCGGAGGTGGACAAAGCGCTGCAGGAATTCCGGTTCAACGATGCCACCCGGGCGGTTTATGATTTCATCTGGGGCGAATACTGCGACTGGTACGTCGAGCTGATCAAGAAACGCCTCTATGATGCGGCCGATCCCGAAGGGCGGCGGGTTGCCCGCTCGTTGGCCACGTATCTTCTTGAGAACAGTGTGCGCCTGTTGCATCCCTTCATGCCCTTTATCACCGAGGAGATCTGGCAGAATCTGCCCGAAATTTATCAGCAGCCCGCCGCTGTGCGCTCCATCATGCTGCAGCCCTATCCCCAAACCGATCCCGACCGCCTCGACAGCAGGGTGGAAGCGGAGATGGCCCTGCTGCAACAGGTGATTGGCGCGGTCCGCAACATTCGCGGCGAGATGAACATCCCGCCGGCCAGGGAGGCCGATCTTATCCTCAACAGCACCGATCCGGCCGCTCTGGACCTGATCGCCCGCAACGAAACCTATCTGCACAAGCTCGCTCGCGTTCGCGACATCCGCTACAATCAATCGCGGCCGGCTGCCACCGCGAGTGCCGTGGTCCAGGGGGTGGAGATTCTCGTCCCCCTGGCCGATCTGATCGATGTAGCGGTGGAGAAAAAACGGCTGGAGAAGGAGATCACGCGGCTGGAAGCCCAGGTCGTCGGTCTGACCCAGAAACTGATGAATCGCGATTTCATCGCCAGAGCGCCCCGGGAGGTGATTGAGAAGGAAGAGAAGAAGCGCAGCGATTTCACCCAAACCCTCGAGAAGCTGCGGGCAAGCCTGCAGAGCTTCGCCGGAGAATGAGCGCTGCAAGGGAGGATTTCTCCGATCCGGCTTTTTGTGCACAGGAGGTATCTATGGAACATCATCTTTGGCTGGTCTCTTTGCTCGTCCTGCTTCCCCTGCTGGCTGTCGCGGCAGAACCTAAAATTGCGGTTACCGTGTACAACGAGGATCTGGCACTGATCCGCGAAACGCGAACGCTCAAGCTGGTCAAGGGGGTGCAGGATTATGCCTTCAGTGGAGTCGCCGCGCAGATTGACGCCACCTCGGTTCATTTTCGCGCTGTTGATAGCGCCGCCGGCATAACCCTGCTCGAACAGGACTATGAATTCGATTTGGTGGGAACCGAGCGGCTGCTGCAAAAGTATATTGATGAGCAGGTCATCGTGACCGCCGAGAACGGCGCGGTGCACAGCGGAACCCTGATGAGTGCACAGGATGGCGACGTGGTCCTCCTCGATCCAGACGGCAAGGTCCAGGCGCTCAAGGCAGCAAAATTGCAGAGCATCGAATTTCCCTCGCTGCCCGAGGGGTTGCGCACACGGCCGACCCTGGTCTGGCAGCTGGAATGCGCCAAGGCGGGGGACCACGAAGCGGAGATCAGCTATCTGACCGGAGGACTGAGCTGGCACGCTGAATATGTGGCGGTTCTGAATGCCGGCGAGAGTTCCGCTCAGTTGAACGGCTGGGTTTCGATCGACAACCAGTCGGGCGCCACTTTCGCCAACGCCCGGATCAAGCTGATCGCCGGAGATGTCAACCGCGTCGGGGAGGAAAAACCGGTGCGCGCACTCTATCGGGCGGAAGCGGCGATGGCCATGGATTCCCAGTTCGAGGAAAAGGCCCTTTTCGAATACCATCTTTACACCCTGCAACGGCCGGCCACCCTAAGGGACAAGCAAATCAAACAGTTATCGCTCTTCTCCGCCGCCCAGGCCAGTGTGACCAAGCTTTATTCCTATGACGGCGCGATGGACGGGAGCAAGGTGCGGGTCTCCCTGGAGTTCAAGAACAGCCAGGCCAATGGTCTAGGCATGCCGCTGCCCAAGGGCAAGGTGCGCGTTTACAAGCAGGACGTTGATGGCGCCCAGGAGTTCATTGGTGAGGATCGCCTCAACCATACCCCCAAGGATGAGAAGGTGCGCCTCCGCCTTGGCAACGCCTTTGACATCGTCGGCGAGCGCGTGGTCAAGGATGTGCGCGAGGTTTCGCGCACTTCACGCCAGGAGACGGTGCAGATCAAGCTGCGCAACCACAAGAGCGAAGCGGTCACGATCAATGTGATTGAGCATTTTTCCGGCGACTGGAGCTTTATCGGCAAGACCCCGACGGTTGTCCTCCAGGAAGCGTCCAAGGCGGAGTTCCAGCTCCGGGTCGCGGCGGATCAGGAGAGTTCTTTCGAATACACCGTGCTCTACAAGTAACCCACCCGCAACCCGTCTGAAGGTTCCATGGTGAATATGCCCGCGAAAACCGCCCTGGAGTGGCCGGTCGACCGCGCCGCCGGAATCGGTCCCAAGCGGGTGACCGCGCTGCAAAACGCCGGCGTCTATACGATTGGTGATCTCCTGTACTACTTTCCGCGCCGGTACCTCGACCGCTCGACGGTGACACCGATCAACCGGCTCAAACCGGACCAGGAGGTCACCGTCGTGGCCAAGGTGATGCAGTTCACTGTGCAGAAGGGGCGGCGCAGCCGCTTCGTGCTGCTCGTGGGCGACGGCACCGGATTTCTGCATTGCATCTGGTTCTCGCGGCTCACCTGGTGGTACAAGATGTTCAAGCCGGGCGAGTGGCTTGCCCTGAGCGGCAAGGTGGGCTTTTTCAAAGGTCTGCAGATGACCCATCCCGAGTTTGACCGGCTCGGGATGAGCGGCGAAGGTGAGCTGGTGCATACCGGCAAGATCATCCCGCTCTACCCCTCCAATGAGTCTCTGGGGGAGGCGGGATTCGACAGTCGCGGCTTCCGCCGCATCATCCATGGGGTCCTGAAAGCGTACGGGGAGCAGATCCGGGAGAGCATTCCCGAGACCCTGGTCGGGCGGCTGGGAATGATGTCGCTGCGCCAGGCGCTTGCGGCGATTCATTTTCCGGCCGATTACGCCAGCCTGCAGGCGGCGCAAATGCGGCTCAAATTCGATGAGCTCTTTTTCATGGAATTGCTGGTGGCCCTGCGCCGCCATCATCAGCAGGAGAGCACCGGCGGCATCCGCTTTGAGGCCGTGGGTGAACTCACACGTCGTCTGGTGGCGTCGCTCCCCTTCGAGCTGACCGGTGCGCAAAAACGGGTGCTGCGCCAGATCCGCGCGGATATGAAGAGCGCGAGGCCGATGAACCGGCTGCTGCAAGGGGATGTGGGATCGGGCAAGACGGTGGTCGCCCTGATCGCCATGCTGATCGCGGTGGAGAACGGCTACCAGGCGGCGTTGATGGCGCCGACCGAGATCCTAGCCGAGCAACATTACCTCACCCTTCATGCCCTGCTCGAGAGCCTGGGCGTCGAGGTGGTGTTGCTGGTCGGCGGGCAGGGCCGCAGCGAGCGCGAGCAGATCCTCGAGCGGATTGCCACCGGCCAGGCGCGGATCATCGTCGGCACCCACGCCCTGATCCAGGAGGGGGTTGATTTTCAACAGCTCGGTCTGGCGGTGATCGACGAGCAGCACCGTTTCGGCGTGATGCAACGGGCCACCCTACGCGACAAGGGGCTTAATCCCGATGTGCTGGTGATGACCGCCACACCGATCCCGCGCACCCTGACAATGACAGTCTATGGCGACCTCGATGTCTCGGTCATTGACGAACTGCCGGCCAACCGCAAGCCGGTCCGGACCTTCTGGCGGGAGGAGCAGAGGCGCAGCAAGGTCTACCATTTTTTACGGAACAAGGTCGCCGATGGGGCACAGGCCTATATCGTATTCCCCCTTGTCGAGGAATCGGAAAAGTCGGATCTCAAGGCTGCGGTTGCGAGTTACAAGGTGATGTGCGAAACCTTTTTCAAGGAGTTTCGCCTCGGTCTGCTGCATGGCCGCATGAAACCGGCCGAGAAGGAGCAGACCATGACGGCCTTCAAACGCCATGAGATCCAGATCCTGGTCAGCACAACGGTCATCGAGGTCGGTGTCGACGTGCCCAACGCCTCGATCATGGTCATCGAGCATGCCGAGCGCTTCGGATTGACGCAGTTGCACCAGCTGCGCGGCCGTGTCGGCCGAGGATCCCGGCAGTCATATTGCATCCTCATCAGCTACGGCGCGGTGACCGAAGAAGCGCGCACCCGGCTGAATACCCTGGTCTCCACCACGGACGGTTTCAGGATCGCTGAGGTGGATCTCCAACTGCGTGGGCCGGGCGAGTTTTTCGGCACGCGGCAGCACGGGCTGCCGGAGTTGCGGCTGGCCGATCCGAGCCGGGATGTACAGCTGCTGCATCGCGCGCGGGACGAAGCCTTCCGCCTGGTGGCGGAGGATCCGCAGTTGCTCAGCGAGGAGTGTCTTGGCACCCGGCACTACTTTTTGAGAAATTATCAGGAACGTTTCGGGCTGGCCTGGGTGGGATGAACCCCTGCGCAGGCCCTTCCAGGATTAACCCGTCACAGTGAGGCGCAGATATGGACGAACAGAATAAACACCATGCCGCACTTTTCTTCAATCTGGTTATGATGTTCCAATCGGCGGCAATGCAGCAAATGGGCAAGCTCAAAAATCCCATGACCGACGCGATCGAGCGCAACATGGAGCAGGCGCGGCTCTCCATCGATATGTTGGATATGCTCCAGGCAAAGACCGCCGGCAACCTCGGCGAGGACGAGGCCAAATTCGTCGCCCATGTCATCAGTGAGCTCAAACTCAATTACATCGATGAGGTGAACAAGGACAAGGCCAAAGCCGGATCCGAGGCCGCCGGCAGCGAAACGGGTGGTGCTGCCGATAAGGCCGGGAGTCAGAGTGCAGAAGACCGCACAGCATCGGCGTGAAGTCTGGGACCAGTTCTGGAGCGACCGAGAGGAGATCGGCGAGGTCTACTCCAACTCCGGCCGTGTGATCGATCAGTTGCTGCGCCTTGGTGATCCCGCCGGCCGCTGGGTGCTCGAGGTTGGCGCGGGTTCGGGGCGTGACAGTTTTTCTCTGGCCGGTCGGGGTGCCCGGGTTATCATGCTCGATTATTCGGCCCCGGCCCTGCGGGTTATGCAAAATCTGGCGCAGAACACCGCCGCCCCGGTCCATCTCGTGCGCGGTGACGCCTTTCATCTGCCCTTCCGCAGCGGCGCACTCGATCTGGTCTTCCATCAGGGGCTGCTGGAGCATTTTACTTGCCCGCAAGGGATTCTCGCAGAAAATCTGCGCGTCCTGCGTCCCGGCGGCGCGGCGCTGGCGGATGTGCCGCAGCGCTATCATTTGTATACCCTGGTGAAGCACCTGCTCATCCGCTGCAACCGCTGGTTTGCAGGGTGGGAGACCGAGTTCAGCCGCACCCAGCTCGGCCGGCTTTTCGCGGATACCGGTTTCGAGCGGATCGAATTTTATGGCGACTGGATGCGGCCCAGCTTTCTCTATCGCGCCTCACGCGAGGCGTTGAAAAAGGTGCACCTGCGCCTGCCGCTTTATCCGCCGTCGCTGCCCCTGGCGGGGCGGGTCCGCGCCGTCTTGCGCCGCGCCCTCAAACGCCGCGCCTGGCATCTGTTGACAGTGATGGATATCGGCGCAATCGGCCGCAAGCCGGCTGGAACGGCGCGGTGAGCGGCATGAGGATCCTGGTGATCAATTGGCAGGACATCCGCAATCCCTTCTCGGGGGGTGCGGAAGTGCATTGTCACGAAATTTTCAGCCGCGTCGCTGCCATGGGCCACCAGGTGACCTTGCTTTGCTCCACCTTTCCGGGAGCGCCCCGCGAGGAGATCCTGGACGGCATCCGGATCATCCGCAGCGGTTCGCGTCTGCTCTTCAATTATGCGGTTCCAGCCGCCTATCGGCGTCTGCGCCGGGAGCAGGTTTACGATATCGTGATCGATGATTTGAACAAGATACCCTTTTACTCCCCCTGCTTTGTCCGGGAGCCCTTGCTCACCATCGTTCACCATCTTTTTGGCAAGAGCATTTTCATTGAGACCTCATTTTTCCCAGCTGCCTACGTCTGGCTGGCCGAACGGTTGGCGGTGCGGCTCTATCGCCACACCTCCTTTGCCGTGGTCTCCGAGAGCACCCGGCAGGAATTGCTGCGGCTGGGGATCCGGGCGTCCATCGATCTGCTTCCCAATGCCGTCGATCCGGTGCGTTACCACGCCGGTGGCAGCAAGAGCGCCACGCCCCTGATCTGCCATCTCGGGCGGCTGAAACGGTACAAGAGTGTTGAACATCTGCTGCAGGCCCTGCCCCGGGTGCGTCAGGCCGTGCCACAGGCGAAGCTGGTAGTCGTCGGCGACGGCGATCATCGCGCGGCGCTGGAGGCGCTGACGGCAGAGCTCGGCTTGGGGGAGGCGGTCCAGTTCACCGGCAAGGTCAGCCATGAGGAGAAGGTGCAGTGGCTGCAGCGCAGCTGGGTGGCCGTCAATCCCTCCCCCAAGGAGGGATGGGGCTTGACCGTAATCGAAGCCAACGCCTGCGGGGTGCCGGTGGTAGCCGCTGATTCGCCGGGGCTGCGCGATTCTGTGCGCGCAGGGGAGACTGGACTGCTCTATCCCTATGGGGAGGTGGAGCAGCTGGCCGCGGATCTGATCCGGCTGCTGCAGGAGGCCCCCTTGCGCGAAAAGATGGGCGCCGCTGCCCGCGTCTGGGCGGGCAGCTTCACCTGGGATCATTCCGCCAGGCAGGCGGTTGAGATCATGGAGCGTCTCTACCGGTCACGGGGCGGGCCGGCTGGGGGATGCTCTGAGCATATCCTCTGATTCGAGTTTTCAGTTGCAGGAGCTAACCAAATGGAGTCGCGTCATGCCTAAATTCAAGCTCTATCACCGCATCGCCGCTGCCGCCGCTTTCCTGATCTCCCTTGCGGTCTATCTGCGGACCATCGCCCCAACGGTCTCATTCTGGGATTGCGGCGAGTTCATCGCCTGCTCCTACCTGCTGGCGGTGCCGCATCCCCCCGGCGCGCCGTTTTATCTCCTCCTCGGCCGTTTGGCGAGCATGCTACCCTGGACGGCGGATATCGGCCTGCGCGTCAATCTGATGTCCTCTCTGGCCACCGCCGCAACTATCCTGCTGACCTATCTGATTATCGTCCGTCTGATCAAACAGTGGCGGGGCGAGCCCAAGGATGGAGCTGATGGCTTCATTCTCATCGCTTCCGGTCTCCTCGGCGCCCTGGCCTTTGCCTTCACCGACGCCATCTGGTTCAACGGCGTGGAAGCGGAGGTTTATGCTTTCTCGCTCGCGCTGACCGCCGCGGTCGTCTATGTCGCTCTGGTGTGGCTTGAAAAAGCCGACGAAGCCGGTGCCGAACGGTATTTGCTCCTCATCGCCTACCTGATCGGCCTCTCCTTGGGCGTCCATCTGCTCGCGGTTCTGGCGGTGCCCGCCATTGCCCTGATCGTCTACTTCCATTGGCTGCGCAAAAATGGCAAAAAGTCGCAGCTCTCCAAGCTTCTGATCTTTCTCGGTATCACCGCCGTCATCTTTTTCGGCATCTATCCAGGAATCGTTAAATACATCCCGGATCTTGCCGGCAACCTCGGCTTGTGGGCGGTGCTGCTCCTTTACATCCTCATTCTTGGAGCCGCGTGGTATGCCATAGCCAACCGCCAGCGGTTGGCCAGCCTGGTGCTCACGGGCATGTTCCTCGTTCTCCTCGGCTACTCCACCTATACCATGATTATGATTCGCTCGGGTCTCGATCCGGTCATTGACGAGAATGATCCCGAAACCGCCGCCGGCATGGTGCGCTATCTCAATCGCGAGCAGTATGGCGACTGGGGCACCTTTCCCCGCCGTTTCCCCGGATTGCCGATGGAGTGGCAGTTCAATCAGGAGCATCCCGGCGAAAACTACAAGACCTGGCAGTGGTCGAAGCAAATGGGATTCCTCTGGGATTACCAGATCAAAAAGATGTATCTGCGTTATTTTGCCTGGCAGTTCATCGGCAAGGGGAATACCCGCGGTCAGGACGGTTTCATTGCCGAGAACTTTACAACGCGCGGACTCTACATGCTGCCCTTCCTTGTCGGGCTCATCGGCATGTTCTACCACTTTCGCAAGGATTGGCATCACGCCACCTCCATCATGCTGCTCTTCCTCGCCACCGGCGTAGCCATTGTCCTCTATCTCAACCAGGAGAACCCGCAGCCGCGCGAACGGGATTACGTTTTCGTTGGCTCCTTTTTCGCCTTCGCCCTGTGGATCGGCATCGGGGCTTCGGCGATTTTTGAGTGGATCAAGGGACGCTACTATCTGATCACCCAACCGGGCAGCGAAAAGCGAAAAAGCACCCTCTACATGGCGCTCAGCGCCGCGGCTGCCGTGCTGCTGGTGCTGGCCCTGCCGGTCAATCTGCTCAGCTTCAATTTTCATGACCATGACCGCAGTGGCAATTACGTCGCCTATGATTACTCCTATAATATTCTGCAATCCTGCGAGAAAAACAGCATTCTCTTCACCAACGGCGATAACGATACCTTCCCACTCTGGTTCCTGCAGTTTGTCTATAACATTCGTCCCGATGTGCGGGTGGTCAACCTGAGCCTTCTCAACACCGATTGGTACATCAAACAGCTCAAGAACCAGGAGCCGAAGGTGCCCATCAGCCTGACCGACAGCCAGATCGAACAGCTGCAGCTGATTCCCTGGGAGGCGCAGAAGCTGAAAATCCCCGTGCCTGAATACGCCCGCAACGAAGTTCTGGGTGAGGTTAATATTGCCTCTCAGGCCGCTGCGGAACCGCTCAAGGAACTTGAGGTTAACGTCCAGCCCACGGTTTTCGGCCGAGCGCTGCGGGTGCAGGATTTCATGATCCTGAACATCATTTATGCCAATCAGTGGAAGAAGCCGATCACCTTTGCGGTCACGGTTTCTGATGACAACAAAGTCAATCTCGATCCCTACCTGCGCATGGATGGGCTGGTCTTCAAGCTGGTGCCCATGAATGGCGAGGTGTTGGCGCGCGAACGCTTGCACAAGAATCTTTTTGAGGTCTTCAAGTATCGCGGACTCGATGACAAGAGCGTCACCTACGATGACAACGTCATCGGGCTGCTGCAGAATTACCGGGCCGGCTTTTTGCGACTCGCCCAGGAATACCTTACCCAGCAGAACAATCCCAAGGTGATCGAGTGCCTTGACCGGATGGAAAAGGTCATCCCCGAAACCGTAATCCCGGTGCCTGATTACCGGCTCTCGATGCGAATAGGCCAACTGTACGACCTGGCGGGCAAGACCGATGAGCTGATCCGTCGAGCGGAAGTGGTCATCAAGGAACAGCCCGACAACGCCATGGTCTATGGCTATCTGGTGGCCAGTCTGAGCCGTGCCGGTAACCACCAGCGGGCGGCGGAGCTGCTTGCGGACTGGGTGAAGCGTCATCCCGACGACAAGGAAGCCGAATCGCGCCTCGAGCAGGAGCGGGCTCAGATCGCGGGCGGACGGTAGCGGTAGCGCACGTGCCGGTTGTGAAAAAGAAACCCCGGGAGCAAGGCTGGCGCCCCCTGGCAGCCAGCCTGCTCAAGGTGGGCGTCAGCGTCATCCTGGTCTTCCTGCTGTTGCGGGGCATCGGCTGGGCTCCGATCCGGGCCCAGTTCGGGGAGGCGCGCTGGGGCAGCCTCGCGTTGGCCCTCGGGTTTTTCGTTGTGAGCAACGTGCTTGGCGCGCTGCAGTGGCATCTGCTGCTAGTGAGCCGGCAGATCCGGTTGCCCTTCATGCGCATCCTGGCGTACTACCATGTGGGATTGTTTTTCAATAATTTCCTCATCGGTAATGTCGGTGGGGATGCCTTCCGGGTCTTCGATATCCGGCGGATCTCGGGCGATACGCGGGAGGCCTTGTCGACGGTCTTTTTTGACCGTTTCATCGGCTTTTTTGCGATGTCGACGCTGGCGCTGGTCGCGATTTTTCTCGCCGCCCGCGAGATGGTCCACGCCTCGGCGCTGGAGTCGGTGCTTTTCATCTTTGGCGCCTGGCTGCTGGCTCTCGCCTTTCTTTTTTATGAGCCCTTCGCCAAAAAGTTTTCCGGGATCTTCCGGCTGCTGCTGCCAGCCTCCCTGCACGTCCGGGTCAAATCCTTCTACTACAGCCTGCATGGCTTCCGCCGCCAGAAACTGCTGCTCCTGAACCTTCTGGGCCTCTCCCTGTTGGTGCAGACCCTGCGGATCCTGACCCACTTTTACGCCGCCCGCAGCCTCGGCGTCGATGTCCGGGTCAATTTTTTCTTTCTATTCATCCCGGTGGTGGCACTGGTCGCAAGCCTGCCGATCTCGCTGGGCGGACTGGGCGTACGCGAGCAAAGCGCAGTTGCCCTCTTCAGCCCTCTCGGGATCCCCGCGGCTAAGATCGTCGCATTTGAGTTTATTGCTTACGTGGTGGGCATTCTGGCGAGCATTCCCGGCGGCATTATCTTCGCCTTGCGGCGCGAGGACCAGGGGAGGGTTCAATCCGGGCCGGCACAGCCGGTGGAGTCCTAGAATCTTGCAGTGAGGAGAACATGTACAAGGTAGCGATCATGATGGGTTCGGAATCCGATCAGGAGGTTATGGCCGCAGCCCATGCCTTCCTGGACCATTTCGGCATCGCCTGGGAGACCAGAATACTCTCTGCGCACCGGACGCCGGATGCGACCGCCGAGTTCGCCAAATCCGCTGAAGCCAATGGCTATTGTGCGATCATTGCCGGCGCCGGGATGGCGGCCCACCTTGCGGGGGTCGTCGCCAGCCATACCCTGCTGCCGGTCATCGGCGTTCCCCTCTCGGGATCGGCCCTGACCGGTGTCGATGCGCTCTACTCCATGGTGCAGATGCCCAAGGGGGTGCCCGTCGCGACGATGGCGATCGGCAAAGCCGGCGCCGCCAATGCGGCGATCTTTGTAGCCGAACTGCTCGCCGGCCGCGATCCGCAGATTCGCGAAAAGCTGGTGCAATTCCGCAAGAATGGCTGCGTTCTGTGAGGCCCGTATGCGGATTTTGATCACGGGCTGCAACGGCCTGCTCGGACAGCGGCTGATTCATCTGGCGCCAACCCAGGCCGAGATCATGGGCATCGATCTGGGCGAAGAGCCGGTTGCCCTGCCGCCGGAGCGGTACCAGCGGCTGGATCTCGGAGCGCGCAAGGAGGTGGAGGCCTGCGTCCGCACCTTCGTCCCCGATTGGATTCTCAATGCGGCCGCCTACACCAACGTCAACCGCGCTGAGGTGGAGCGGGAACTCTGCTGGCGCGCCAATGTCACGGGTGTGGAAAACCTGGCCATCGCTTGCCGTAAATACCATTGCCGTCTGGCACATGTCTCCACCGATTACATCTTTGACGGCCAGCACGGCCCTTACCGCGAAGAGGACTTGCCGCATCCGATCGGCTATTACGGCAAGTCCAAGCTGGCGGCTGAAAACATCCTGCATGGCTCGGAAATCCCCTTTGCCGTGGCCCGGACCATGGTCCTCTACGGCCATGCGCGCCGGGTCAAGCCCGATTTTGTCTCCTGGATGATCGATTCCCTGCGACAGGGCCGCCCGGTGCGGATCGTCACCGACCAATTCGGCAATACCACTTTCGCCGACGAATTGGCAGAAGGTATATGGCGTATGGTCGAATGCGAGGCGCAGGGATTCTATCACATCGCCGGGACGGAGATCATCGACCGGTTCACCTTCGCCCTCAAGATCGCGGCCGTCTTCGATCTTGACGACCGCCTGATCGCACCGATCACCACAGCCGAATTGAACCAGGAGGCACCGCGACCGATGCGGTCGGGATTGATTGTCGAGAAGGCGCTGCGCGAGTTGGGATTGGAGCTGAGCGATGCGAAGGGGGGGCTGGTAAAACTGAAACAGCTGCTGAGCGCGGTTGATTGAATCCGAAGGAGCCGATCTTGAAGAGCCTCGTGATCATTCCCACCTATAATGAAAAGCAGAATATCGAGGCGATCATCCAGGCCATCCTGGCCCAGGAGATCCCCGGAATCGAGATCCTGATCGTCGATGATGGCTCACCCGATGGCACAGGGGCGCTGGTGGCGGCGATGATGGAACGTGAGCCGAGACTCCATCTGTTAAGCAGGGAACGGAAGATGGGCCTTGGCACGGCCTATGTGGCTGGCTTCCGGTTCGCGCTGGCGCACGACTTTGACCGGGTGATCGAAATGGATGCCGATTTTTCACACGACCCGCGGGACCTGAAACGCCTCCTCGAGGCCAGTGACGAAGCCGATATCGTCATCGGTTCCCGGTATATCACCGGAGTCAATGTCGTCAACTGGCCGCTGCGGCGACTGCTGCTGAGTATGTTCGCCAGCTATTATACGCGGATCATCACCGGCCTGCCTCTGCGCGACTGCACCGCCGGATTTAAATGTTTCCGGCGCGAGGTTCTCGAGCACATCGATCTGGACCGCGTCCGCTCCGACGGCTATTCTTTCCAGATCGAGATGAATTTCCGTGCCTGGGTTCATGGCTTCCGCATCCAGGAAATCCCCATCGTCTTCGTCGACCGCGCTGCGGGCGCTTCCAAGATGTCCAAAAAGATCATCTACGAGGCGGTCGGCATGGTATGGAAGCTGAAATGGCTCAAGATCTGCCATCGCCTCTGACCATACGCTCCAGTCCCGTCTGCGTATCGAGCAGAAGCGTATGTAGCAGGGCGGCGGCCTTGCTGCTATCCAGGGAGACATCTACCGGACGCGGGGCGTCGCTGACCGCCCCTTGCATCGAGGTGGGCTGCAACAGCGAGCTGTCGTATCGGGTCACACGACAGAGCTGCTGTGCAAAGCGGTAGCGGTCGATGCGGTTTGCGCCACCGAGATGCAGCAGACCGGTGATCTCCGATTCCGCCAATTCGAGCAAGGCGTCCGCGAGGTTCTCAACCCAGATGGGGGAGCGGAACTGATCGGTATAAAGGGGTACCGGCTCTCCGATGCGGAGTCGCCGCTCGATCCATTCGGAGAACGAGGTGCCGAGGAGGCGGGGACGCCCGTAGATCAGCGCGGCGCGGGCGACCAGGTGATTTCCGCCGGCCTGAAGCACCAGCGCCTCGGCGGCGGCCTTGGTTTCCCCGTAAACCGAAAGGGGATGAACCGCTGCAGCTTCCGTATAGAGGCCTTGGCGGCCGTCGAAAACCATATCACTCGAGACCAGGATCAGACGCGCGCCCACCTCAGCGGCTGCATCGAGGAGATGGGCGACGGCCGTGGTATTGATCGCCCGGGCCGCTGCGGGATCGCGCTCGCAGACATCCAGGTTGGCCTTGGCTGCGGCGTGCAGGATGACCCGCGGCCGCAATGACCGGACCAGGGATAGGCAGGCATCGACATCACCAAGATCGAGAGCAAGGGTGCCGGGGAGGGGATGACGGTGGCTGGTAGCGGTGACCCGCCAGCGGGTTTGGGCCTTTGCATAGAGATGACCGCCGAGAAAACCGCTCGCGCCGGTCAGCAGCAGGTCGGGCATAGCGCCTCCTTTTCAGTTCCGGCTCAAGTTAATGAAAATACGCGCAAGAAGCAAAGCGCATTTTGGAAGTACCCCATGAAAAAAATGCCAAGCCCCCACTCCCGGCCTTTCCTCCTCCTGCTCCTAGCCGCCGGCGCGCTCTGGAACTGCTGCCGCAAAGCGCCTGATACGCCACATACAGCAGAGCTCAAACCGCGGGAAAAGATCCTCCTGCGCAAGGAAGGGACCTTCCGCCACGGCGAGACCTTGGAGAAGGTCCTGCTCCGCGACCTTTATGATCGCGTCCTCACCCGTGAGTTGGTTACCACTTTCGCGCGGGTATTCGATGTGCGCAAGATCCGCGGCGAACGGGGCTACAGTATCCTGACCGATTCGTTGGGGACCGTTCACGGGTTCGAGTACTACCCGGAGGAGGACAAGACCATCAGGGTGGTCCGGGATTCGCTCGGGGTGCTACAGCCGCACGTGGTGCAGCTCCCTTTGATCCGCAAAATCTTCACCCTAAGCGGTGAGGTCAAGACCACCCTGTACGATGCGGTGCGGCAAATGGGCGAGAGCGATGAACTGATCATCGCCTTCAGCGACCTATTCCAGTGGGACATCGATTTTTTCGTCGATCCCCAGCCCGGGGATGAATTCCGCATGGTGTATGAGGCCGACTATGTACGCGATCCGTCCCGGCCCGACAGCCTGGGCGATTTCATACGATACGGGCGGGTCCTCTCGGGACAATATCGCTGCAGCGGGGTGTTGCGCAGCGCCATCTTTTATCAACAGGGGGAGCAGCCGGGCTATTACGACCTCGAAGGTCGCTCTTTCCAGAAAACCTTTCTAAAATCTCCGCTCAACTACCGGCGGATCAGTTCCCTCTTCAGCGGCGGCCGGCGGCATCCTATCCTCAAAATCGTACGACCGCATTACGGGGTTGATTTTGTTGCGGCTGCGGGCACACCGGTTTCCGCAGCCGCCGACGGGACAGTCCTGGAAATGGGGTATGAAGGCGGGGGCTTGGGCAATTTCATCAAGATACGGCACAAGAATCCGCGTTTTGTCACAGTGTATGGCCATCTGAGCGGTTTCGCCGCCGGTCTGACTGCCGGGAAAATGGTGGCGCAGCGCGATGTCATAGGCTACGTTGGCCGAACCGGGCTGGCCACCGGCCCGCACCTGCATTACTGTTTCTATGAGAACGGCCGCCCGGTCAATCCCCTGAAGATTAAGAACTCATCCGGCGATCCGATTCCTGCCGCGGAAATGGCGCGTTTTGAGACGGTCAAGGCCGCGCAGCTGGCCCTGCTCGCGGCGGCGCCGGTGCGGGGCAAGGCGCTGCAACCGGTGCTGGCCGGCACAGGACCGGCACCCAGGGCCATACCGCCGTTTTAGAGACGGCCATAACCTGCGGCCTCTCGCGGATCTAGAGGTTGGATTTGGGACGGCGCGACCCGAAGAGCAGGGCGCAGGGGGCGTTTTTGGTAACGATCTGCTGCAGGGCCCGGCACCAGAGGGCGGCGAAGGTGCGGCAGCTGTTGGCACCGTCGAGGTGTTCCTCGGCTGCAAAGGCGGCGTGCTCGCAGCGGAGATCGCAGAATTTGATCCGGCTGCTGCTGACGCCGGCATTTTGATGGTCTGTCGTCATGAAAATCAAGATCCTCAGCGTGGGTAAGCCTGGTGACCCCCATTATCTTGCCTTGAGCGAGACCTATCTGGGTCGCATCCGGCATTATACGCCCATCGATTATCTTCAGGTCCGCCCTGCCCGCGGGGATCTCCCGATTGGGGAAATCCGCGCGCGCGAGGCGGTTTTGCTTCTGGACAAGATTGCGCCGCAGGATTGGTGCGTGGCGCTGACCAGCACGGGGCGCATGATGGATTCCGAGTCCTTCAGCCGCGAGTTGGCGCGGCAGCAGGTGTCGGGACGGAAGACACTGCTTTTTTGCGTGGGTGGGCCTTATGGTCTCGGAGAATCGGTGCTGGAGCGGGCCAATCAGCAGTTATCGCTCTCGCGAATGACCCTGGCGCATGAATTGGCGCTCACCTTCCTGCTCGAACAGATCTACCGCGCCTTCACGATCCTGCA
The DNA here is from genome assembly GCA_035419245.1 of bacterium. Lineage (NCBI taxonomy): Bacteria > bacterium. The sequence goes on from DAOLSP010000013.1 coordinate 90,897, forward strand.
TGGTGAGGGCTACCATAAATAAAAAGGACCGCCGATGATTATCGCACGGTCCCATCAAACCGGATGACTGCCGCTTCACGCCTGTACCGTGCTGATAGTGGTACGGGCTTGCCCCCTCGGCAATTTTCTTGTTTATTGAAAAACTACTCCAGGATTTCGAGGGTCGCGTGTTTGCCCGCTTTGCGCGAAACCGCGCTTAAAAGCACACGGATGGCATGGGCCGTCCGGCCATTCTTACCGATAACCTTCCCCATATCGGGCTGGGAGACGCGGAGTTCGTAGACCACCGTGGTTTCGCCGAATACCTCGGAGACCTTGACCTCGTCCGGATTATCGACCAAATGCTTGACGATGTACTCGACAAATTCTTTCATCCAGTCGCCCCTTCCTGCAAGCTAAATGCGTAGATCAGACCGTGGATTGGGTGCTGCTGCCTTCTTTTGTTGCGTAAAATGCAAAGAACGATTGAATTTACCTCAATTTAAATATATCTACTGGCATGGCCAATGTCAAGCGAAAAATAGCCGGAAATGTATTCTACATCAGCGGACAGGAAGGGACGGCGCGCAGGGGAATAAAAAAAGCTTGACTGGGATTATAAAAAGTGTAAATTATAGTTTGTTAGCACTCGACTCAGGTGAGTGCTAACAAGGATAAGTAATAATAATCAATTAATCGTATTGGAGGCTATCATATGACCATCAAACCGTTAGCCGATCGCGTGGTCGTCAAGCCGGTCGAAGAGCAAGAGGTCAAGCAGGGCAGCATCATTATCCCCGACACGGCGAAAGAGAAGCCGATGCAGGGCACCATTGTTGCCGTTGGTCCGGGCAAGATTTCGGAAAACGGCGCCAAAATCGAGATGAGCGTGAAGGTGGGTGACAAGGTGCTCTATGGCAAGTACAGCGGCACCGAGGTGACCATCGACAAGGAAGAGTATCTGATCATGCGCGAAAGCGACATTTTCGCCATTATTTAATCAAGCTACCCGATAGCATCAGCCATCTTATCAGGAGGTTTTAACCATATGGCAAAGATTATTGAATTTAATGTAGAAGCGCGCAACGCCATGAAGGTCGGTGTCGACAAGCTGGCCAAAGCGGTTGGCGCAACCCTCGGTCCCAAAGGCCGCAATGTCGTGATTGACAAAAAATTCGGCGCTCCCACCGTGACCAAGGACGGTGTGACGGTAGCCAAAGAGGTTGAGCTCGAGGATCCCTTGGAAAACATGGGCGCCCAGATGGTACGCGAAGTCGCTTCCAAGACCAGCGATGTCGCCGGTGACGGCACCACGACGGCGACGGTCCTGGCGCAGGCGATCGTGCGTGAAGGTTTGAAGAATGTCACCGCCGGCTCCAATCCGATGGCCCTGAAACGCGGCATCGAGAAGGGCGTCAAGACGGTTGTCGAGGAGTTGCGCAAGTTGAGCAAGCCGATCCCCGGTAAGACCGAAATCGCCCAGGTTGGCGCCATCTCCGCCAACAACGACAAGGCCATCGGCGAACTGATCGCGGATGCCATGGAGAAGGTGGGTAAAGACGGCGTCATCACCGTCGAGGAAGCCAAAAGCACCGATACCAGCCTCGAGGTAGTCGAGGGCATGCAGTTCGACCGCGGCTATATCTCTCCCTATTTTGTGACCAATCCGGACACCATGGAAGCGGTCCTTGAAGAGGTCATGGTGCTCATCTATGACAAGAAGATCAGCGCCATGAAGGATCTCCTCCCGATCCTGGAAAAAGTGGCCCAGACCGGGCGTCCGATGCTGATTATTGCTGAAGATATTGAAGGCGAGGCCCTGGCTACCCTCGTGGTCAATAAGATTCGCGGCACGCTGCGCATCGCCGCCGTCAAGGCCCCGGGTTTCGGCGATCGCCGCAAGGCCATGCTCGAAGATATCGCCGTCCTCACCGGAGGTCGCGTGATCTCCGAGGAGGCCGGTTTCAAACTCGAGAATACCACCATGAGCGATCTCGGCAAAGCCAAGCGCATTACGATCGACAAAGACAACACCACCATCGTCGAGGGTGCCGGCAAAACCGAGGACATCAAGGGTCGCATCGCCCAGATCAAGAAGCAGATTGAGACCTCGACCTCCGATTACGACAAGGAGAAACTGCAGGAACGCCTGGCCAAACTGGCCGGCGGCGTTGCGGTCCTCCAGGTCGGTGCAGCCACCGAGGTTGAGATGAAGGAGAAAAAGGCCCGCGTCGAGGATGCCCTGCACGCCACCCGTGCGGCCGTTGAGGAAGGTATCGTACCCGGCGGCGGTATCGCCTATCTGCGCGCTCTGCCGGCGCTGGACAAGCTTCAGGTCAATGGGGATGAGAAGATCGGCGTTGCCATCCTGCGCCGCGCCCTGGAAGAGCCCATTCGCCTGATTTCCGAGAATGCCGGCTGGGAAGGCTCGATCGTGGTTCAGAAAGTACGCGAGACCGACGGAGCCTTCGGCTTCAATGCCGAGAGCGAGACCTTCGAGGATCTCTACAAGGCCGGCGTCATCGACCCGACCAAGGTGTCGCGGATTGCTTTGGAAAATGCCGCCTCGGTGGCGAGCCTTTTCCTGATGACCGAGTGTGCTATCGCGGAAAAACCGGAGCCAAAACCGGCTACCCCGCCGATGCCTCCCGGCTCCGATATGTACTAATATTCACCAAGCCCCCGCAAGGGGGCTTTTTTTTACGCAAAAACGGCCGCGGCAGGGACACTTTAAGACCTGCCCTTGCCGGCTGGTCATTTTTTGGCCAATTTTGGCTCTTACCAAGAAATCACTTGACTTTGAGTTCAATATTCTTAACTTAATAGTGTGCCGAAAGGCACAGTGTCGGGTGTGGGTAGTGATGTGTAGTGATGGGACAACACCCTTTATAGCGCTGACGTCATGTCAGCGCTATTTTTTTCGTCACGCCGACCCGCTGCGATCATCTCCGGTGATGGTGCATGCGGCCACGAGGGTGCAGTCAGACAACCCAACTCTTTTCCAGGATCCCATCCATGCACAAATCGCCACCTGAAATTCCCGTTACCTTCCTCAGCCAGGAGTCCCAGATCGTCGGCATGCTGCACCAGGGAAAAGGGGCCCGCCTGGTCATCCTTTGCCATGGCTTTCTGAGTTCTAAAAACGACTGCCGGCGGCTCTTTGTCGAGACGGCGCGGGCTTTCGCTGCTGAGGGCCTTGATGCCCTGCGTTTTGATTTTTACGGATCGGGCGACAGCGCCGGCGCCTTTTGTGATTCCCTGGTCAGCCGCTACATCGCCAATCTACGCGACGCAATCGAGTGGGGCCGCCGCCATGGCTATGACCAGATTGCCGTGCTGGGGCTGAGCATGGGCGGCGCCGTTGCCATCCTCACCCTGGCGGAGACCCCGGCCGATGCCCTGATCACCTGGTCGGCTGTTCCCGACATGCAGCAAACCTTCCTCAGCTATGTCGGCAATCTCGACGAAATCGCCACCCAGGTGGAGGAGTATGTCCATGACGGCTGGGTGATCCGCAGAAATTTCTGGGAAGAGGCGCTGCGTTACGACATCAAGGCGGCCCTGAGCCGGATCACCGTGCCCAAATTCATCGTCCAGGGAACCGGTGATGCCCCGGTCTTCGTCGAGGGATTCGCCGCATTCCGCGACCTGGTCCAACCCCCGGCTGATTTTATGGAAATTCCCGCAGCCAGCCATACCTTCAGCCTCCCGGCCCACCGTCATCAGGTCATCCGGCAGAGTCTGATCTGGCTCAAACGCAACCTTTAATCCGCTCCATATCCGAGGTCATCCATGCCTGAAAATGATAGAAAAAACCACAAACACCTTTCCCTCAAGCCGCTTCCCGTCAAGGCCTATGCCAATGAAGAGTTTTTAAACAGCGCCGATGCCCGGACCATTCGCATCCTCGCTGAATATCTGGAACCCCAAATGCGCTTGCGCCGCAGGCATATCAAGAATACCGTGGTCTTTTACGGCTCGGCGCGGGTTCTTCCCCTCGATGTCGCACAAAAGCAGCTCAAAGGTGTACTGGCCCAGTCGCAGCGCAACGGCAGTGCCGCCGAGGAATTCCAGCGGGAATTCGATAAAGCCAGCCATGCCGTTAAACTGGCCCATTATTACGAGGCCGCGCGTGAACTGGCCTTCAAGCTCACCGAATGGTCGGCCACCCTCAGCGCCCGCGAGCGCTTCATCGTCTGCTCCGGCGGCGGCCCCGGCATCATGGAGGCCGCTAACCGTGGCGCCACCGAAGCGGGCGGTCTCACCATCGGTATGAATATCAGCCTGCCCTTTGAACAAGAACCCAATCCCTACATCAGCGAAGACCTCTCTTTTGAATTCCACTACTTTTTCATGCGCAAATTCTGGTTCGTCTATCTGGCCAAGGCCCTGGTGGTCTTCCCTGGCGGCTTCGGCACCATGGACGAGCTCTTCGAACTGCTGACCCTGGTTCAGACCGGCAAGATCCACAAGACCCTCTGTATTGTCATGTTTGGCAGCGAATACTGGGATGAGGTGCTGAACTTTGACCGGATGGTCGATTGGGGGGTGGTCTCGCCCGATGACCTGGAGCTTTTTCACAAGGTGGACAATGTGGAGACGGCCTTTCAGACCCTGAAGAGTCATTTCGAGACGCACTTCCTGCGTGCAGGCGCGCATAATGGATATTGAGCACCGGCGCAGGGTTGTGGCGGTTACGCGCCGGGTTCGGATCTTCGCCGGGGTGTTGCTTCTCGCCTTGTTCGATTGCAAACCGGCGCCGCCGGCCTCCCTCCGCGATCATGGCGCCCTCATCCGCGGCGATACCGGCCGGCGCGCGCTGGCCCTGATTTTCACCGGCGGTGATTTCGCCGACGGCGGCCCCTTCATCCGCCAGACTCTGGCGGACAAAGGGATTCAGGCGGGTTTTTTTTTCACCGGGGATTTCTACCGTGATCCCGCCAAATCGGAACTTATCCGGGCGCTGATCCGTGACGGCCATTATCTTGGCCCCCACTCCGACCAGCATCTGCTCTACGCTGCATGGGAAAAGCGGGATTCCTCCCTGGTGACGCGGGAGCAGTTCACCGCGGATCTCCTGGCCAATTATGCCGCCATGGCGCCCTTCGGATTGCCCAACTACCCGGAGCGTTATTTCATCCCCCCTTATGAATGGTACAACCGCGAGCAGGTGGCCTGGGCTGCTGCCGCAGGGATCACCCTCTTCAATTTTACCCCCGGCACGTCATCCAACGCCGACTATACCACGCCGGAGATGCGGGGATACCGTTCTTCCCAGGCTATTTGGGAGGCTATCCTGGCGTATGAAAAGAGGGATCCGCACGGACTGAACGGCTTCATTCTGCTGATACATGTCGGCACCGATCCGCGCCGGACCGACAAGTTCTATCTGCGTCTCGGTGATCTGATCGATCTGCTGCGTCGCAAGGGCTATTCCTTTCAGCGGATTGATGCATTGCTCAGGCGCGCCAACCGATGAGGAGGCTATGAGCAGCCGCTATGATCTGATTCTGAAAGACGTGCGCTTGCTGGAACGCAGCGCCGCAACGGACCTCGCCATCCGCAATGGACGCATCGAAGCGATCGGCCGCATGCCCGGAGATGCCCGCCGGATTCTCGATACCGGCGGCCTGCGCGTTATCCCTGGCTTTATCGATCTGCACATCCAGGGCGCTGGTGGAGCGGATGTTCTCGATGCAACTCCTGAAGCCCTGCAAACCATGGCCCGGTCGCTTGCCCGCTTGGGTACCACCGGTTTTCTCGCCACCACCGTGATTTTTCCGGAGGGCGAGAACCGCCATCTCCGCCTGGCAGCGGAGGCGCTGGGACGAAACCTCGGCGGCGCTCAACTGCTGGGCATCCATCTCGAGGGTCCCTATATCAATCCGGTCAAGAAGGGCGGGCTTGAGCCGCGCTGTATCTTTGCGCCCGCGGTGCGCTCGTTGGATACAGTGCTAAAAAGCTGTGGCGGTGCTCTGAGGATGATGACCCTTGCGCCGGAGATACCCGGGTGTCTCGATCTCATCCGCGCCCTGCGTGCAAACGGGGTGGTGCCCGCCCTGGGCCACACCAATGCAACCTATGAACAGGCCGCGGCGGGGCTGGAGGCCGGCATCTCGCATGTCACGCATATTTACAACGCCATGCCTGGATTGAGCCATCGGGCGCCCGGCCCGCTCCTGGCCATCTTCGAGAACCCGGATGTCACCGCCCAAATCATCAGTGACGGCGTGCATGCCCATCCCGGCATGGTGCGCCTGCTTAGCCGGATCATCGGTTTGGAGCGCTGTGTGCCCATCACCGACGGAGTCCAAGCGATGGGACTGCCCGAAGGCCGCTATCTCTACAACGGCCGCGAATATGAATCGCGCGAAGGCACGGCGCACTACCTCGATGGAACGCTGATTGGCTCGGCGCTCGGACTGGCTGAAGTGACCTGGCGTTTCCAGAAATTCACCGGTTGCACGGCCCTCCAGGCGGTGGCTGCAGCAACTCATCAGGCGGCGCAGGTGATCGGCCTGGGCGAATGCAAGGGCCGCATCGCCCCGGGCTATGATGCCGATCTGGTCATCCTTGATGAAGCGCGTTCGGTGGTCATGACGATGGTCGGTGGCGAGATCGTCTGGCAAAATTAGGACAGTCAGGACGGCCCCGAACGAGTCAGCAGTGCCGGATAAAGAAACAGATCCGCATCCTGATAAAAAACAAGGATCCAGCGGATTCGGGCTTTACCATGCGGGAAGTATGGCTATTCTCTTCTTGTCGTTATGTCTCGACGCTTGCCCCTCCTCTTTGCTCCCGCTATACAGCTCGATCCCCCTTTTCTGCTTGTCTGCTTGCAGCCGGTGGCTTTTCCCTGCTAAGAGTCAGAGAGCGTGCTATATTTTATAGAATAGTGTACGATTGTTAAAAATTGTCTTGACAAAATAGTTAATATTGGCTAAATTTCGTTAGTTAGGCATCAATCCCAAGGGGACCTTCCTATCTGTGCCGAATAATATCTGCATCGATACGGCGCTGCCCAGGTTATCTCTATACATTAAAAAGTACGAATACGGCATCAAGCCAATCGAATTTTATTATAGTTAGTCTTACTCAACTGCCATTTTGGAAGATGATCTGCCCTATTTAAGGTGAACAGGTCGTCGTTCAGTCATCTTCGACGGACTCCTCAGAGATCATGGGATGCTGACGGGCTGGGTGGTAGGGTGCTGATGTCTGCAGTTGTATGCGATATCATCATCCCCTCTTTGTTATGCAACTTAGTAATTAGGCATAAAGGGGTAACGCCATGAAAATTGCCGGTCGATCCATCATTATCCTACTGTTTATCCTATCTTTGCACACTTCTTTCGCAGCGATTACGGTTCTCACCCCGAATGGGAATGAGCAATGGCGTTCAGGAACCGCCAAGAAGATCACTTGGACTACCCCTGAAACCACGACGGTCAGGCTGGAGTACCAGACCAGCCAAGGCGGAGTCTGGAACCTAATCGCGACCTCCATTCCCTCCCAGAATCTGAGTTATTCCTGGATTGTACCGGTTCTTGAAAGTACGGCTTGCCGCGTCAAGGTGACCAACCTTGCCAATGAGGCCGATTTCGATCAAAGTGATACAACCTTCACGATCACCCAGGTGGTTCAGACCGTGGAGACCGAATCCAACAATTTGGCGTCTGTGGGCAACTGGATCGAATACGGTGATTCGCTGTTTGCAACGATCGATCCTCTGGGGGATGTGGATTACTACCGCTTCTGGGGAGCGGTGAACGACACGGTGGAAATCTGGGGGCATCAACGCAACAATTCCGGCCTCGGGGCCCGTATCTCGCTGTTTCGGGCTGATGGCGCACGCTTGACGACCAATAACGGCTATGTCAATCCGCCGTATGATCAACGGATTGTGTGGATTCTGCAACAGAGTGGCGTCTATTATGTTCGCTATTCCGAAACCTCCAACTGGGGTGTCTTCCCCAACCGCGAGTTAGTCGAGAGGCTGGAGCAGGATCAATGGTTGAAAATGGGCAAGGATCTGGCTAAAATTCAGTGGGACTCGACCGGCGATTATACGATTGGTTTGCGCAAGCTGCAGCCGGGCGGTCCGGTGATCCTTCAAGCCGGTGGTTTCGATTACTGGTGGAATGCGGCCCGCTTTCATGGGTATATCGACACCGGAGGTTTACCCACAACGGTCCGATTCGAGTACGGACTTGACAGTAACTTTGACTCTTTTATCTTGCCGGTGGGAGGGCCTTTCGTCAGCGCAGCGCCCATCTGGATCGAATCGCCCATCGTTACCAACCTGCTATCGAGCACCTTTTATTACATGCGCATTCAAGCCACCAATGCACTAGGAACATCCATCTCCTCCCCCTTCCAGTTTAGTACGGTTGCGCCTGCGGAAGGATGGGAAAGGAAGATATCCGGCTTTTACCGGACATTTGCCGATGTCCAGTTTGTCAACAGTACCACCGGCATCATCGCCGGGGACAGCCTGTTGATTCGCACGACGGATGGCGGCACAACCTGGACCTCCGTTTACCCGGGCACGAACTGGATGTTTATGCATGGGCTCTCGTTCCCGGATTCACTCACGGGTTATGCTTTCGGCAGCTACGATCACATCCTCAAGACGACCAACGGAGGGTTGACCTGGTCTTTCTGCTCCACCGGCTCCGGTTACTACCTGAAGAACGGCTTTTTTATCACGGCCCAGGTTGGCTGGGCCATCGGTGATGGCGGTGGTATCTTTAAAACTGTCGATGGCGGATCCAGCTGGACACCCCAAAACAGCGGGACCACCAGACAACTAATGGGGATCGATTTCATCAATCCGGATACAGGCATGGTGGTGGGAGATAATATCATTCTTCGGACCATCAATGGCGGCACAACCTGGACGACGATCACCACAAGCCGCTCAACGGTCTTTAGAAGCATTGCCTTTGCCTCGCCCCTGGTCGGCGTGATCGCCGGTGATGAACCCTATCTGCTGAGGACAGCGGACGGCGGACTCACCTGGACCCCGATCACCCTTACCACCTGGCCGGACCTGGATATGTATGATGTATACTTTTATAATGAGACAGCGGGAATTGCCGTCGGTTGGATGGGATCGATTTACCGCACCACGGATGGCGGCTTGACCTGGACGGCTCAGACAAGCGGCACGGTGAACAATCTCTTTGCTCTCAGCCATGCCGGCACCTATACGACCATCGTCGGGCGCAGCAGTGCCATCTTGCACAGTGTCGACTATTTATCGCTGCAGTCCCCGAATGGTGGGGAATCCTGGGGGGCCGGCACAACTCACAACATCTCCTGGTGGAGTGATCTCAGCGGCGAACTGCTCCTGCAGTACCGCACCAGCGCCGGAGACAGCTGGACCACGATTGCCTCGGGCATCCCAATATCTTCGGGAAGCTATGCCTGGACCCTTCCGGCCGTCAACAGTGACAGCTGCCGGGTGAGGATTTCGACCCTGCCGAGCGGGACTTTTGCGGATATCAGTGAAAATGTTTTCTCTATCCATCCGACCAGCGTGCAACAGACCATCCTCCTTTCCGCCGGCTGGAACATGATATCTTCCTATATCAATCCGCCGGACTCCACACTCCCCACGCTGCTGTTGGGGCCGCTGGGGAGCCATCTGACCATTGCCAAGAATAACAGCGGACAAGTGTACTGGCCAGCCTATAACATCAATACCATTGGCAAATGGAACCCGCTGCAGGGATACAAATGCTACCTTACCACTTTGGATACACTCATCTTTTCCGGCGTCCAACTGGCGCCGGAATCTACACCGATTAACATGACCCTTGGCTGGAATACGGTGGCTTATCTGCGCAGCACTGCACTCACCGCCCCGACTGCCCTGGCCTCGATCTCCAGCTATCTGACGATTGCCAAGAACATGGCCGGACAGGTTTACTGGCCCCTTTATAACATCAATACCATCGGCAACATGCAGCCCGGCCAGGGGTATCAGGCCTATGTAACCAGTGCGTGCACCCTCACCTATCCCGCCAATGGCCTTGGGCTGGGAAAGGGAGTGGCGGCCGGAACGGTGCCCAAATCTCCGCAGCATTTCAAGGTAGCGAACCAGGAAACTGGCAGCAGTGCGATCTTGCTGGTCCGGGCCGCCTCGCTGCAAGATGACGATGAAGTAGCGGCTTTCGGCCCGGAAGGCCAGTGCCTGGGCGCCGGCGTGGCGCGCGGCGGACAGGCCCTGGTGATCATCTGGGGAGATGATGATCAGACCAAAGCTATCGATGGCGCCAGAAATGGAGACCCCTTGAAGCTGGTCTTCTGGTCACTGCGTGGCGGTATGGAACGGCCATTGGCAATCGCCGCTCTGGCGGATGGCTTGAATGGAACGCTTCTGCCAGCTGATCTTACCTTTCAAAGTGATGCCATCCAGGTTGCTGATATAGCTGATCTCGCGCTTCTGCCCCGAGATTATGCCTTGAAGCAGAATTTTCCCAATCCTTTCAATCCCAGTACCAGCCTCCGCTTTGAACTGCCGCTGGATAGCAAGGTGCAACTGGTAATTTTTAACCTGCGCGGTCAGGCGATCCGTACCCTTGTAGAAGGCGAGAAAAAAGCCGGTTATCATGAGGTGGTCTGGGATGGCCGGGATCAGGAGGGTCTGAAAGTGGCCAGCGGTCTCTATCTGGTGCGTCTCGAAGCGGGTGGGTTCCGTCAAGTGATAAAAATGTCCTTTATCAAGTGATGGGCTTTGCTATGCGAGCTGCCCTGAAGGGCGGGAAGATTGTGGTGGTTGTTCATGCGATGCAGTAGAAAAACAGCACGGACGGTTCTCCTTCTTCTTTTCACCCTCGTTCCCGGTCGGGCTCTAAGCGGGCAGCAGGTGCAGAATTCGGAAGGGATTGTTGCCGGCCGCATTGTTATCAAATGCAGGGACGACCGCATCGCTGTGAATATGAGTCCGGAACTTCTTTTAAGCATGTTAGGACCGCAGGTGCGCAACCGCGGTCTGGTTCGACTTGGAAAACGGGAAATCAAAGGACTGCAAGTGGCCAATCCAGCCAAATCATCGTTGCGAATGGGCCGGATATACTGGGGATACCTTTCCGCGGCGGCTGAACGGGAGCGGATTCTGGCCTTGCTCAGGCGCCATCCTTTGATTGAATACGCAGAACCTATTTATTATCATAGCCTTGATGCCGCACCAAATGATTCGCTTTACGCGCGTCAGACCAATCTCCCGGTCATCAACCTGGCAAATGCGTGGGATGTGGTCCGGGGAGAGCAGGGTTCGACCGTCCTGGCCATCGTCGATGGGGGCACAGAAATCAGCCATCAGGACCTGCGCGACAATCTCTGGGTTAATCGCGCCGAGATTCCTGGCAACCACACGGACGATGATGGCAATGGGTTTATTGATGATATCCATGGTTGGAATTTCGCAAACAACAGCGGGGATCCCACTGGACTCGTCAGTCAGCCCGATTTTGCCAATCACGGCACACATACCGCCGGGATTGCCGATGCCGTGGCCAACAACAGCCATGGAATTGCCGGGGCAGCCTGGAACTGTAAGCTGATGGCCATTAACGCGGCTGATCCCTATGGGGAGGGTATCGCCTTCGGCTATGACGGAATACTCTATGCTGCTGAGAATGGTGCCCGCATCATCAACTGTAGTTGGGGACGTAGCGGATCGGCCTCCGCCTTTGAACAGGATGTGATCAATTATGTCAGCGAACTGGGGGCGATCATCGTCGCTTCGGCAGGGAATGCCAACTCCACTGCAGCCAATTACCCCGCCTGTTACGACAAGGTTTTCTCCGTCGCTGCGACCAATGACTACGATATAAAGGCGTCTTTCAGCAGCTACGGGAACTGGGTCGATGTCAGCGCGCCGGGCATGCAGGTTTTCAGCACCATTAGCCGCAACACTTACGCCCGGTATAGTGGAACCTCGATGGCGGCACCCCTCGTGGCGGGGGTGATCGCCCTGGTCAAGACGAAAAATCCGGGCTGGTCGGGACTGCAGTGCGCTGAACAGGTCCGAGTGACCTCCGATCCGATCGACCAATTGAACAGCACGTATGCTGGATTGCTTGGGAAAGGGCGGATTAATGCGTTCAACAGCGTGACGGTTAATTCACCAGCCATCCGGATCGTCGCAGTAGATTTCTCAAGTGATGACGGGGATACCCAGTTCCGGCCGGGCGAAAGCGGCAGAATCTATCTGACGCTGACAAACTTTCTTACACCCTCGGGCCCTGTTTCGCTCAGATTGAGCAGCAATTCCGCTTATCTGACGCTGACAAGGGGCGAGGTGGGGATGGCTGGGCTAGGCACGATGGAATCGGCAACCCAGTCGATCCCTTTCGAGTTCTCTCTTGCCGAGACGGCGCCGGCGAATCATGTCGTAACCTTCGATCTGGACCTGAATGCCGGAATCTATACAGACAGGGATCATTTTGCCTTGACGGTTTCGGAAAATTTCCTTATGCTCGGAATCAACCAGATAACGACCTCGGTGACCCCGATCGGGCGCATTGGATTTGCCCAGCCGTCAAAAGCTTCAGGCGGTTCCGGATTTCACTATCAGCAAGGCGCGAATCTGATCTATGAGGGCTCGATCATTGCCGGGACTTCACCCTCGCGGATTTCAAGCTCTTCCCGCAGCATGACTACAGTGCCTGATCAAGACTTCATCCAGGCCAGCGGCACTTCTCTCTCTCTCCTGCATCCGGGGCCGATTATGGATGAAGAAAGTCTCATTTACATGCAAGACCAGAATGCCGGCCATCCTATGAATATTCTAGTCAAGCAGCATACTCTGGCTTCCAGCACAAACCGCTATGAAGATTTCATCCTCCTGCACTATGAAATAACCAACCAGGGTTCGACGGCGCTGAATCCGTTTCATTTTGGCCTCTTCTTTGATTGGGATGTGGACCAAGAGCATTATGACACCGATCAGGCGGCCTATGACGCCATCCGGCGGTTGGGTTATATTTATAACATCACTGGAAATCCGTCGACTTTTGTGGGATGTGCCCTGCTTTCATCGAAATCCGTTTCCTATCGCGCCATTCTGAACGATGAAACCGCCGCCGGCAATCCGGGCTGGGGCATCTATGACGGATTCAGCGATGCCGAGAAATGGGATGCGATCAGCAACGGCACTGCTATCTGCCAGGCTGGGGTCGGGGATGTCTCGCAGGTCCTCGCCGCCGGCCCCTTCCAGATTGCTCCACAAGCGACGATTACCCTGGACTTTGCACTGGTTGCAGGCGTGAACCTCGCCCAATTGCAAAAACATACGGATCAAGCGCGAGCCTTCTATAGACGCTATCTTAGCAGCAAGCCCGATTCAGCCCGGCTGCATCCTGGTAAAGGATGGAATCTGATCTCCAGCTGGGTGGCCCCCTCCGACAGCCTTTTGAGCCACCTCCTGGCGCCGGTTGGGTCTAACCTGGTCCTGTTCAAGGATGGTAACGGCAATAGCTTCTGGCCGGCCTACCAGATCGACATGCTTCACTTTTGGGACTGGCGAAAGGGATATTGGATCTATTTGACGGATCCTGTCGATTTGACCTTGACAGGCCTGGCCATTACCGGTGATGATGCTGCGGTTTCGCTTAAAAACGGCTGGAACCTGATTTCATGTCTCAGCGATACCGCTATGGCTGTAGAAACAGCCTTCAGCAGTATCAGAGATGTAGTCGTTCTGGTGAAGGATGGACAGGGCAAAGTCTATTGGCCGGCGTACGGAATCAACACAATCGGGGTGATGCAACCTGGATCGGGTTACTATGTCTATCTGCGAGAACCGGCGACCATGTACTGGCTGCAGCAGCCCTGATAAAATACATTCCTATCCTGCAAAACCTCGAACGGCTTTATTATCAGGTCTCGTCAGGATAAAAGTTATTGTGATAATGGGATTACAATACAAAAATATTGACCTTTTCATGTCGTTTAAATTCCTGAATGGTTTTATTTTCATGAGGATATTCGCCGACAGGTGCTATGGTGTGTAAGGTTTTCTTGCGTTTGAAAACTTGGGGCTTTTCTCTCTTGGGTTGGGGCAGCACGGTTGATCTGACGGAATAGTCGGATTAGGCATACTATCTCTCAGTTCTCTTTTCCGTTATCATTGTTGAGACAACAGGAATCGCAGATAACCCGTTCTCTGGGGCAAAACCTCGGCAGGAACGGGTCGAGCGTACCCTTCAATCCGTAAGACAACCTAATTGCTTTATTAACAAATGGAAGGAGTGAGTCATGCATCTCGGCAAGTTGAAATTGCTGGTCATCGCGGTGCTGGCCTTCTCGGCGCTGGCTTCCGCGCAGAGTCATTTCAGCTTTACGACCACCTCCAACAACATGACCGTGATATTCACTTCACCGCCGACGCTCAACGGGGTAGCCCTGGTCGCCGGCGATGAGGTTGGTGCCTTCAAATCCGATGGCACTACCTGTGTAGGTGCCATGGCATGGAGTAACGATCCGAGCCAGTGGCAAATTGCTGTTATGGGGAAAGATACCTCGCCGATAGTGCTGCCGGGGATGGATACCGGTGAAACCGTGCGCTGGAAGGTCTGGCGGGCCAGCGTAAATCTGGAGGGTGAAGGTACACCGAGTTTTGCACTGGGTAATGGCACCTATACGGCGAACGACATGCAGGTCATTTCTTCTTTAGCTGCTACGGCTGCGGTCAGCTATACTTTAACTGCTAACAATGACGGTCACGGGACGGTGACGCTGAATCCTGCGGGCGGGACCTATGCCTCG
>DAOLSP010000014.1 GCA_035419245.1 bacterium
TATGCCCTGACCTATCTCGACAGCGCCACGCTCAGCTCGCAGTATACCGATTCGGCCCTCTGGGTCAGCACCAAAAAGCACTATGGCTATGAGTTCTGCCCGCGCACCGGCACCGGCACCATCGCCAACGGCGCCTGGGGCGTCGGCACCATGGGCATCATCAAAAACGGCAACTGGAACAGCACCAACTCCAACGGCGGTCCGGCCCTGGCTTCGATCAAGCAGGCTCCGACCAACGCCATCATGGAGGCCGGCCTCTATAACTGGGCCATCTCGGTCCAGCCCCTGCCCAACGGCGACAATGAAGTCCGCTGGTACCTGGTCGAGCAGAACAACAAGTACTGGTTCGGCGGCACGGTCATCGACACCTCCGGCGTCACCACCAAGTTCAACGGCATCTGCTTCGGCTTCAATAACGATCTCGAAGCCACGCAGGTCAACCTCATGGCCGTCCAGGTCGATATGGGCGAGCCCATCACCGTCCCCGAAGCGCCCTGGGAACCCTATTACGTCTCCAACTGGGGATTCATCGGTGGATATATAGGCGGCTGGAAATACACCCCCGGCGAGTTTGATGGTGATGTGACCATCTCCGGCACTGCCCCATCGGCTTCCTGGACCGCCATCGAGGGCGCCTTCGATACCCCGGTAACGCCCAAGACCGATAAAGCCCTCAAGATCACCGGTAAGCTCACGCTTGAGGGTGGCGGCTTTGAATCGGCGGGCAGTCTGCGGTTCGGTCTGATGGATGCAACTGCTTCCGGCAGTATTATCAACAAAAATCCCGATTCCACACGCTGGTCCGGTGCTGATCCCAAGCATAACGGCTATCTCTTCATCCCCGTAAGCGGCACCAACGCTGTGACCGACTGGAGTGGGATCAGCCAGAAAGGCAGCTATGGAGCGGTCGTCAACGATTTCTGGCACAAAACCAGCGGGGCCAACAACTACGTCCTCGGCAGCGTCCTGCAGAATCCTGCAACCGCTGTGGGCGGTGCCGGGACCTATGATTTTGCAATCTCAGTCCAGCCGCTGGGCAATGGCACGCAAGAGATCCGCGTCAAGCTGATCAAGAGCGACAATACCTATGCCTGGGCCGCGAAGACGATCGATTTCCACGCCCCCAACGTCACCACCAAGTTCAACGCACTCGATTTCGCGCTCAAGTCTGCCACAGCCACCTCGATGAAGCTCGAAGAGGTTCAGATCGACCTGGGTGCTCCTATCGAACTGCCGGATTGGGTGGTCGCGGTGGAAATGCCGCGGGTCACTGCGGTGATTCCGGACGAGTTTGCACTCGGCCAGAACTACCCGAACCCCTTCAATCCAACGACCACCATGGAACTCTCTCTGCCAAAGAACTGCCAGGTCAAACTGGTGGTTTACGATGCATTGGGCAAGGCGGTTGCAGAATTGGTCAATGGCACGCTCAATGCGGGCGTTCACAAGATCAACTTCAATGCCGTTAACCTCCCCTCCGGCATCTACTTCTACAAGCTGACGGCAGGCGAGTTCACAAGCACCAAGAAGCTGATGCTCCTGAAATGACCACGCTGTTTTTCATCGCGGGGTCTTGCAGAGCATATCGCTTCCAATAACACACTGATCGAAAACGGCCTGTCCGGGAATCCCGGGCAGGCTGTTTTTTCAGGAGCATCGACTCAACAGGGATCTTAAAATGAACTCTTGCGTCCGCACCCACTGCTTCAGCCTGGCGGTTATCGGTTTGCTTTCCGGAACAGCGAATTTTCTGCTTGCCCAATCGGATGCCATCCAGACCGATGTCCCAGCGCTCAAAACGGTCTATGCCCATGATTTTTATATCGGCTGTTTGCTCTCCTACCGCCATGTCGGTTTTACCAGTGATCCTCAGCTCCCGGGGCAATCGGCGGTCATCGCCCCCAATGGCGGCAACCTCATCCGTTATCACATGAACAGCATGTCGCCTGGCAACAACATGAAACCTATGTATACCGTGGATATTGCAGCCAGTGCGGCGGCGTACCAGGCCGCAACGGCGGCTCAAAAAGATTCCATCGATACCCATCCAGTCATCCGTTTCAACGCCGACCTCCTTGCCCAGTTGGATTGGGCGCAACGGCAGGGATTCACCTTTCGCGGCCATACCCTGATATGGCATTCACAGACGCCGGCCGAATTGTTCCGCTCCGGCTACACCAGCAGCGGAGCACGTCTCTCCAAGGAGAAGATGACCGAGCGGATGGACCATTATATCGGCGGCGTTCTTCGTCTGATTCATAACAGCTGGCCGGGTCTGCTCAGCGCACTGGATGTCGTCAATGAGGCGGTAACCGACGCCGGTTTGGACCGAACCGACAGTGAATGGTATCTGACCTTTGGCGATAACCGCTACATTCTGAAAGCCTTTGAGCTGACACGCAAGCACACACTCACACTGGGCGAAAGCCAGATCAAACTCTATTACAACGATTATAATACCCATCTCCCTGCCAAGGCCGATGGGATTGTCCGGATATGCACGCCCATTTTCCAGTCCGGGTGGCTGGATGGCATCGGCATGCAAGAGCATGACAGCAATACCTCCCCGACCGCCGAGCAGTGGATCGCCAGTTATGACAAATTCTATCCGATCTGCACCGAAATGGCCATCACCGAACTGGACGTCACCACCGGCAGCGCTACACCCACAGCGAGGATGCTTCAGACCCAGGCCTGCCAGTACGGACAGCTTTTTAAATGTTTTGTCGAGCGTAGTTATTTCTCCGGCCGCGGCAAGATCATCAGCGTCTCCAAGGACGGCCTCAACGACCAGTACACCTTCAAAACCAACCAGTCCAGCTCGCTCTGGGACGTGAAAAACCAGTGCAAGCCAGCCTTTTACGCGGTCGCAGAGGTGGGTACTTGGTATAATGCACTCGATTCTCTGCTCGCTGTGACCGGGCTGCTACTGGCCAGCGACTATACCGAGCCAACCTGGGCGGCTTTCACGGCAGCGCGCAATACGGCGCAGACAGCCCAGTCCATGAACTACTCGGCCTCTCTTGCCGCGGCGGACAGCCTCAAGGCCGCCTTCACTTCACTGCAGAAGGCTGAAAAGGGATTGATTTGGAACATAAGTGCGATCGAATGGAGCGAAAGCGGATCTGCGGAGCAGTTCGCGCTCCATCAGAACTATCCCAATCCCTTCAATCCTTCGACGCGCGTCGATTTCATCCTTCCCGCGGTCGCGCACGTCCAACTGCGGATATTTGATTTGCTAGGCCGCGAAGTCCAGCGACCGGTAGATGCTCAGCTCGCCGCCGGACCGCACAGCGTTCAGATCAGCGCTGACAGACTGGATTCTGGAACCTATTTTTATCAGCTTGTGGCTGGATCGCTGGTTCTTACCAGACGGATGACTGTGCTCCGCTAGTAACGCCTTGACGCCGTAAAAAAAAGTGCTCGAAGAGGAGAACGGAAATGAAAAGGCTATGGCATTCAGCGTTGATTCTGACCATCTGGGGCTGTTTTTCGGCCGCCGCTTCCCAGCCCACCGGCGGGCCTTATGGGCCGATCCGACAAAACTATGCCCTGCCGGCCACATCTGGCCGGATCTTTTTTGTCGCGCCGGAGGCCCCGGCCGGGCAGAAGGGGACATCCTTGACCGTGCCCATGCGCCTGGAGGAGGCGATCGCTGCCGCCCGCACCGGGGATGCGATCATCCTCCGTGGCGGTACCTACCGCACGGGCGGCCTCAAGACTAATCAGGGGATACTCCTCCAACCCTACGCGGACGAAGTGCCGATCCTCAAGGGCACAAGGATCGCGACCGATTGGCAAGATCTTGGTAATGGCCTCTGGACCACGAAATGGACCCAGCTCTTTCCTGCCAGGCCTGCAGACTGGTGGCGCCGTAACCGTGAAGGTAAATCCACGCCACTCTGGCGGTTCAACAATGATATGGTCTTTGTGGACGGCCGGTTTCTCCAGGCGGCAAGCTGGGAGGGAGAGGTCGACGATAACCACTATTATATCGATTATGACAACCAGACAGTCTATATCTGCGCCAATCCCGCGAAACATCTCATCGAAATCACCGCCTGGGACTGCGCCCTGTTACGGACCACCGCCGGGATCAACGGCGTCCCGTCGGATGGCAAGGGCTACACCCTGCGGGGGATCACCTTCACCCAGTATGCCTATCGCGCCCTCGAAATCGAAGGCACAGAACCGGAGGGCTTGTCACCTGAGACCAACCATGGCAAGATGGTCACCGGCACCACCCTGGAGGATTGCACGATTTCCTTCTGCTCGCGGGTGGCCGGCTATTTACGCGGCGACCATTTGACCCTGCGGCGCTGCCGGGTGAGTGACACCAGCACGGAAGGAGTCTACATCATCGCTTCGAATGATGTTCTCCTTGAAAAGAATATCTTCACCCGTAATAACATCGAAATGATTACCGGCTATTACCCCGCCGCTGTTAAGATCTTCAACCAGTGTTATCGCGTTGTCTGCCGCGACAATCTGGTCACCGAACTCCCCTGGTCGAATGGCATCTGGTATGATGTTGGTAATGTGGATGGCGTGTTTGTCAACAACTGGGTTGAAGGTGTCGGCCATTCCGGCGGTTCAATACGCACCGACCAGCTCTGGCCAAGCGACAACGGCTTCTTTTTCGAGATTTCCAAAGGCGCGATCTGCGCCGGCAACCTTTTTATCAATTGCGACCACGGCCTGATGGTGCTCAATAGTCGCGATGTCCAGATATACAACAACACCTTCGTCAACAGCACGGCCTGCATCGGCCGCAACGGACGCAGCGCCCAGGGTGACCATTTCGGCTGGCACCCCAGCACGGGGCCAGATGTCGACCAGAGAGATGGCCATATCCTCGTCAATAATCTTTTCACCTCGACCGCCGGCTGGCCTCGCCCCCTGCTCTTTGTCTGGCAGCCGGCTGATCTGTGCGCACGTCTGGGCAAGCCGATGCTGAGGCAGATGAGCCACAATGTCTTCGTCCAGGAGAATCCCGAAGGCGCTACCCCGCTGGTCCTGTGGAGTCCGGCCGGCAATGCCCAGTGCCAGGACCGCTTTTTTTCTCTGGATGAGATGAAAGCGGCCTGGCCCGGATTTGCTACCGGCAGCCTCGAGTTCGAGCAGTGGGACGGTCCGCTCTTCAGAAGCCGGGAACTGCGCCGCTTTGAACCGGACCCCGCATTCCCGGGTTCGGCATCCGGAATTCAGCCGCCCGCGGCGATTCTCAGGGCGATGCGGTCGCCGCAACTGAAAATCCAGTATACCGGCGCCTGGCCGGCGGCACGATAGAACAACCGACCAGTTTGATAGAAGGGTCTCTCCCATGCCGCATCATACGATTTCTCTGCAGCACCCTTCGCCGCATCTGAGTATTTTGCTCCTGGTCGTTCTCTGGCTGGTGGGCGCAGGCCTCCTCCCCCTTCATCACCCAGCCTCTTCGTATTCCGCAGCGAAACCCGCGCCGCCTACCAGTATGCTTACAACGTTACAACCCTGAAGGGCAGCCTCGATCGCATCGCGGCACTGCGAATGCCGGTCTCAAGGTCTACGATCTCCTCGGCCAGGTGGTGACCACCCTGGTCCATGCCAGACTGACGGCGGGGCATCATGAGGTTGCATTCGATGCCGCCTCGCTTAAAACCACGAGCTATTACGATACGCTGAAGACGGGAAAGTATAGCGCGACCCGTAGGAAGACCCTACTCAAATAGGCGCACCCCGCGCCGAGCTGGGTCCAGGCCGGTTTGCCCTCCGGGACTTGCTGCGGACCTGAAAAAGAGAAGGGCGGATCAATCGATCCGCCCTTGCTGGAATAGGGACAGGTGCAAACATTTTTAACGAGGAAAACTCAGAAAGCGAAACCCATGCCGAAGAGGAGATAGCTGCGGACGGATTCTCCCTCCTCCTTCCCCATCAGGTTGACGAGGCAATACTTCAAAGAAAAATCCACTTTCATCCTGCCCTGGTCATTCGGGACCAGATAGCCTACCCCGGCGTCCATGCCGAAACGGGTTTTCGAGTTTGTAAAGTCACCGGTCTCTACAACCATCAAGTAGGGCCCGCGCGACTTACCGAGATGCAAGCCCAGGAAAGGCGTAACCAGGTCATAGGATTTCAGGGTGAAATTTCCCGACGCGCCGGGCTTGTTGCTTTCCGGGAAATAGAGGTACCGCCCCCCTACCGCGATCATCACGGCCGGAAAGGTCGTGGCAATCTTGGCGGTGACGTCGACACCCACACCCAGTTTGCTTGGGATGACCGGCTCGCCCTTGGTCCTAAAGGCATAATCGAAATTAAATGTGACGGTGTTTTGATTTTGGGCCAGAAGGAGGGTGGCCATCATGCAAACCAAAAGTACTGCCGCAAGCAATGTTCTCATAAGGGTTCCTCCAATCGCGCACTCAAAGCCCATTGCAGTGAGTTACTCATGCTCTTTCACATGCCATCGCACTCTTCACAGTGGTCCACTTGAACGACACGGCCCGACATGCCTTGAATATTCCCGGCAAAATAACCATTCCCCCTGCAAAGATCAAGAAAAAAAATAAATAAAGCATTGCAAACTAATAAACGGATTCACAGCCGTCTAGAAGAGACTGGACCATAGCTCACCCATTGCGTTTTGGATTCAGGTGGCTGATCAGATATAATCGTTGAGGATATTTTCCAGCATCTCGAGGCGGCCGCTCTTCATCACCGGCATGCCCTGTTCAAGAATGTATTTTTCCAATTCTGCAAATCCCACCTGGCCCAACATGATCCGGGCGCCAATCCCTGAATGCCAGCTGGCGTAGCGTGCTTCGACAAAGTCACTCAGCACTTTGTCCTGAATAATCTTATCCGCGATCAGCAGGCCGCGTGCGAAGGCATCCATGCCGCCGATGTGGGCGTGAAAGAGGTCGACGGGGTCGATCGAGCTGCGGCGCACATGGGCATCGAAATTAAGGCCGCCGCTGCCGAGACCGTTCTGTTTGAGGATGACCAGCATCGCCAGCGTGGTGCTATAGAGGTCGGTTGGGAATTGGTCGGTGTCCCAGCCGAGGAGAAGGTCACCGCGGTTGGCATCCACACTGCCCAGTTTCCCCGCGATGGAGGCGGTGGCGAGTTCATGCTCAAAGGTATGCCCGGCCAGCGTGGCATGGTTGGCTTCGACATTGATCTTGAAATGGTCGATGAGCCCATACTGGCGAAGGAAGGCGAGGGTGGTTGCGGTATCGGTATCGTACTGATGTTTAGTGGGTTCGCAGGGTTTGGGCTCAATGAGAAACTGCCCCTTGAAGCCGATCTCTTTGGCATAGTCGACCGCCATATGCAAGAAACGCGCCAGCTGCTCCTGCTCATGCTTCAGGTCTGTATTGAGCAGAGATTCATAGCCTTCGCGGCCGCCCCAAAAGACATAATTTTCGCCTCCGAGTGCAAGTGTGGCATCCAGGGCATTCTTGACCTGGGCGGCGGCCAGGGCGAAGACGTGGGCGTCAGGATTGGTCGAGGCCCCGGCGGTGAAAATGCGATGGCCAAAGAGATTGGCGGTTCCCCAGAGCAGTTTCACGCCGGTCTGCTTCTGCAGGGCTTTGGCGTGCTCGACTATGCTCTTCAGGTTGCGGCACGACGCCGCGAAGGTCTCGCCGGCCGGCGCGATGTCACGGTCATGAAAGCAGTAATAGTCAACACCGAGTTTGGTGAAAAACTCAAAGGCCGCATCCATGGTCTCCCTGGCGCGATCCATGGGATCAGCTGCGGTGCGCCAGAGCCGATCATAACTCGATCCGCCAAACATGTCTGTGCCATCTGCCATCATGGTGTGCCAATAGGCCACGGAGAAACGCAGATGTTCGGCCATGCTCTTGCCCGCGACCATCTGCTCCTTGTTATAGTATTTGAATGCCAGGGGATTTTTTGAATGCTTGCCCTCGAAGGGGATAGGCTGGGTGATTTCGGGGAAATACGTTTTTGCCATGGGGTTGATTCCTTAATAATGGACCAAGAGTATTCACACTGCCTGGAAGCCATCAGTTCAATTTTTTTTGAACCGATTTAAGAATACAGAATTTTACGATGAATGTCAAGAGAAAAAGAGCAGCCGTTGCCAGAACGCGGCCGGGTGGGCGCGAGTTTATTGGGTGAGCGCGGGCACGATCGGGTCGGCGCGCCCTCAGATCGCGAACCAGTAGCTCAGTTTGGCCAGAAAAAGATTGCCGCCGGACGTCGCCAGCAAACGGTTCCAGTTATAGGTCCAATCCCGACGCCCGATACTCTGGTACGAACTGCGATCGTGGCTCCAGACCAGGTACAGAGCCGATCCGGGGCGTATCTCCCAGCGAAGCACCAGATTGGAGCGGAACTCGCGGAAATTAAAATCGGGTTGTTCGAGATTATAGTCCACAATCCCGTCGCGGTTTTCATCGATCTCGATTGTCCCTGCCGCACGGTTGCTGTGCCATTCTCCGGGCGCAAGCCGCGGCGCCATCCGGTCGACCGCGGCCGCCGCCGGATCGGCCACCCTGCGGTAGGACTGATAACCGCCAAAGGAGATATAGGGGCTGCCATAATACTGGATGGTCAGGGCCGGTGAAAGGGCGTAATCCAGTCGCAGGGTCATTTCCGCGGTCCTGCGGTCAAGCGCGGCCAGTAAATACCGCGGCCGTCCCTGCCAAAGCGGCGCGCCCATGAAATGGAGCATCTCCTTCTCGTGCGAGACGCCCATTTCCGCGGTGAACTGGATCGCCTCGGTGATCTTGCAGCTGAGGCCAGGGGTGATGCCGGTGTTGGCGGAACGACCATCATCAAAACGGTGTGTATAGTAGTGGAGGGATCCCCGTAACCTGCGGCCCGGATCGGTCGAGATGCCACCATTGGCACCCCAATACCCCTGCACGTGCAACGCCGGCCCGCCGCGCAGCAGGCGAGTGTCCAGGGAACGGCCTGAGCGTTCAACTCCACCCCAGAGGCTGTAGCGGTTATTCAAAGTGAACGAGACGTCGAGATCTCCGTCGAGTGCGAGCGGTGTCCAGCCAAAATCCCACCTCTGTCCCATCCCCATTTCCACCTCATAACGGCTGAAGAAGCGTCCCGGAGCGCTCTCCACCCACGCGACTTCGATCTCTCCACCGATCTCGTCGGCTGATCGCAAGTAACCCAGGTCGTTGAGTTCGAGGGCCGGCGATTTCCAAGCGAGACCAGTACCGTAGCGCCAGTGGCCATAACTACTCTTCTTGAACTGGAGTTCGCCGCCGTACCCAGCAAGCGTCGTCCGAGTGGAATCAAAATTGAGATGCGCGGCATCGGGACGTTGGAAATAGCGCGCCGAGGCGTTTTGCAGCCGCTGCAAGGCGACGACATCGCCGCTCACCTGACTGCCGATCACTTTAAACTCAATCTGGTACTTCTTTCGAGCCAGATAGTGGCTGAAATCCATGCCGCCCGTGAAGGCGCTGCGATTCATGAAAAGCAGGTTGCGCTCGCCGATCTGACGATGAACAGCGGTCAGCATCGCACCGGCCACCGTGTTGCCTTCGTTCATCTCCTTGAGTAGCCGCCCCACCAGGTAATTGCTCAGGGGTTCCACGGTGATGCGCGAATGTTCACCGTCAGCACGGGTTAAGGTCGCATGCTCCTTTTGAGTGAGGCCTTCGATGAGGCCGACCGACAGCCCGTTACGGTCTTTTCCGGTCAACTTGGCTGCGGCAAGAATGGTGGTCATTCCCGGCTTGTCCAAATGGGCACCCTCCGCGACCGGCGGCTCGAAGGTGGGGGCGTGCCCGATGCGCCGCGAATAGAAGAGGGATTCCTCGCCCAATTGAAAATCGAACAGGATTCGGTTTTCGAGGAAAAAGGGGCGCTTTTCGCTGTAAAAAAGTTCAAAAGCGGAGAGATTGAGTTCGGAAGGGTCCGCCTCAACCTGGCCGAAATCGGGATTAAGGGTGTAGTCGACGGTAAAATTGCTCTTGATCCCGATCTTGCCGTCAAGGCCGGCGCTGCGGTTCCAATCGCGATTTTTCCCGGAAGCCGGAAGATCATCCGCAGCGAAGGTCTGCAACCGCATATAGCTGTAAGGTAGGAATTCAATTTGCCGGCTCTTCGGCAGGCCCTTGAGGCCGCGCAAATAGCCCATATCATAGAGATGCCCCGGCCCATTGCGGCGGATGAGCGTGAACTGGTCCTCCTCTTCGAGGCGGTTGATCCAGCGCCAGGCATGCAGCCCCCAGACTTGCTCGTCCTTGTGAGTATATCGCAATTGGCTGAAGGGGATGCGCATTTCGGCGGTCCAGGCGGAATCTTCCAGTGCGGTTTTGCCCTCCCAGACCGCATTCCAGCTGAAATCCCACTGGTTGTGATTCATCAGAATAAGATCGACCTGAGTACCAGCGGCGGTGAGATCGAATTCGAACCCGCTGAGGTGGCTGAGATAGCTGTCGAAGCAAAGCCCGACTACGTCACCGGCGCTCTGATCATCGCGTCGCCCGGCGCGGCGATCGATCCTGTCCGGCTCGCTGTCGAAGGCCCGAATGGCTACATAAAGATTACTGGCATCGTAGAGGATTTTCAAGGCCGTGCGCTGGCTGGGTTTACCGCCCTCGACCGGCATATACTGTACGTAGTCATCAAACCAGCTGCCTTCCCGCCAGCACGGATCGTCCAGGCGGCCATCGATGACCGGAGGCGCCGTAGCAAGGGCCTGGGTTGAGTAGCTGCGCTTCATAGCCTCCTGGGCAAGACCAGGCCGGGACAGCACTACCAGGAACATTATGGTCAGAAAAAAGGCGGGCTGGCTCTTCATACGAAAACGAATTTCCCGTAAAAGGTAAAAAGATGGTCGTAGCAGCATGCCCTTCAGGAGCAACGCTGGATGATCGGTAGCAAGATAGCCCCGCCTGCCGGAATGGCAGGCGGGCGTAGCTGCGTGCAAGATTACTTCCAGTCGTCCGTCCTGAACGAGGAAGCCGGCAGATTCTCGAGGTTAAAAAGTGAGGCAGTGGCCAAATTGCTCCAGGCATAACGGACAGCAACCGGCCGGGACACTTGCGGTGAAGAGACGACAACCCGCTTTCCGGAAAGGGTCGCCTGCGCAGGGACGAAATGCTGATCCGCACCAGCGATTTCAAAACCGGTGAGCCCCGCGCTGCCCGCTTTCAGACCGCTTCCGGTATAATCAAAGGAGAGGATGATTTTGTTTCCTTTCACCGCCATCTTTTTGTAGATCGGTCCGGAGCAAACCAGCTTGCGGCCATAATCCTTCGCCAGCGCCCAGAGGGCGAGGCGTTTGCCTACCTCCTGCTTGTTGGGGGGATGGATGCTCGGAGCCGCAATGTCAAGGGTGACCGCCATGCCGGTCCTGGGATGACGCAGGGTCAGCATCTGCGCTTCGCGCAGTTCCTGGGACCGTGTAGCCACGCCATAATCATAAGGGGCAATCTGGACGAAATAGAAGGGAAACGGCTTGCCGCCCCACTGCTGCCGCCAGCAGTCAATCATCAGCGGGAAGAGGGTGCGATATTCGCGGGGCCGGCCGGCATTGGATTCACCCTGATACCAGATGGCGCCGCGAATGGTATAGGGCACCAGTGGAGCGATCATCGCATTATAGAGAAAGGTGGGGGTGTTGGCTGAGATTTCAACCGTCACTTTAGGTCGCGAGAAAAAGTCGGCTTCAGCCACCTTCAGCTGGTAAAACCGGCTGTTCTGGTATTCGGCCACCGGGAGGAAGCGCCACTCGCCCGCTAGGGAGAGCGAACCTTCCGGATTATCTTCGGGATAGAGCTTGAGCTGATCGGCCCCACCATATAGGCCGCCACCGCCCTGGGTGTCGATGACGCGGACCGCGATCAGGTTGCGTCCAGGTCTCACGAGTTCTGATGCGACCTTGTAGATACGCTTAGCCTGCCACAGGCCGGGTTGTTCCATACCACCGATGCGTTCGCCGTTGAACCAGGCCACATCCATATCATCGATCGGGCCCAGTTCGACGACCAGGTTCCGGCCCACCCAGTCTGCCGGCACCTCGACGGTTTTGCGGAACCAGACCACACCATCGAACTGGCCCATCTCGGTGTTCTCCCAGGCGACAGGCAGCGTCATTCGGCCCCATTTGGCATCGTCAAGACCGACGGCGCAGCAGATATCATCTCCGAAATCGAGGCCGATGAAACGGTCACTTGCCGGTTTGTCGGTCACTGAAAAAGCCGGGTGGCCTTCAAGCCATTGCTGCCGCGCCTTCATCGCAGCCTGGCTCTCCGTGATCTGGTCCAGAACGCGGGCGTACTCGGGCATGGTCTTGAGGCATTCAGCGCTGGTCCAAGCTTCGGCGGGTGTGCCGCCCCAACTGGAGTGAATCAGGCCGATCGGGGTATTCAATTCTTTCTGCAGGGTCCGTCCGAAAAAGTAGGCGGTGGCGCTGAAAGATGCGGCGGTAGCGGGGGAGCAGACCTGCCACTCGCCGCGGCAGTCACTGAGCGGTGTTGCGGAGGTGGCTTTATCAACTGTAAAGAGGCGGATCTGGGGATTATCGGCCGCTGCGATTTCAGCCTCAGAATTGGCGATGGGGTCGCCGGGCGGCCAGCCGGCCAGCGGCATCTCCATATTGGACTGGCCCGAGCAAAGCCAAACCTCGCCGATCAGAATGTCCTTGAAGGTCTTGCTGCCGGAAGCGGTGGAGGCCGTCAGGGAATAGGGGCCGCCAGCTGATGGTGTCTGCAGCCTGGCCCGCCACACGCCGTCCGTGCCGGCCACTGCCGCGGCTTTGGCTCCCCAGCTCGCATTTAGGGTGATCTGTTCTCCCGGCGCAGCCTTGCCCCAGAGAGCAACCGGTTGTTTCTGCTGAAGCACCATATGATCGCCCAGCAGGGCAGGCCATTCGAGTGCTCCTGTTACAGCGGCCGTGCTAAGAAAGGCAATCATGATCAATCCATTTACGAGGTCTTTCATGAGACAACTCCCGAGTTATTATACGGCGAGAGGCCGATACGCGGCTCCCGATCAAAGAGATGAAGCTGAAAAGGTATCACCCTGCCTGATGTCACCGGTGTCCCACCCTTTTTTAAACCAGCGCTGCCGCTGTGCGGAAGTGCCATGGGTGAAAGCATCGGGGACTACATAGCCCTGGGTCATACGCTGGAGGCGGTCGTCGCCAACCGCTGCTGCGGCGTTGATCGCCTCATCCAGATCGCCCGGTTCGAGGACGTTGTTGAGTTTCTGTTCATAGTGGGCCCAGACTCCGGCGAAAAAATCGGCCTGAAGCTCTAGGCGGACGGAGTAGCGGTTATATTCCTCCTCGCTGACTCGTCCCTGAAGAGCGGAGATCTTGTCGGTGATGCCCAACAGGTTTTGCACATGATGGCCGACCTCGTGGGCGATGACGTAGGCAATGGCAAAGTCGCCGGGGGCATCGAGCTGATTTTTCAGTTCATTGCAAAACGAGAGGTCGAGGTAGAGTTTTTCATCTCCGGGGCAGTAAAACGGGCCACTGGCGCCGCTGCCATATCCGCAAGCGGACTGAACCTGACCCGAATAGAGCACTAGGGTCGGCATGCGGTACTGGCTTCCAGCCTGCTTGAACAGGGTGGACCAGACATCCTCGGTATCCTTGAGAACCACCTTGGTGTAACTGGCCAGCTGCTCCTCTTCCACCGAACGCGGCTCCGACTGCACAGAGGAAGTGGTAACCCCGCCCTCGTTTTCGCGCAGAAACTGCATGGGGTCACCACCCAGCAGCCAAACCAACAAGACGATGATCAAGGTGCCGATACCGCCGCCCATGACACGCCGCGTGGTCGTGCCGCGGCGGTCCTCGACGTTACCGCTTTCAGATCTTCCAATCCAGCGCATTAAAATCCTCCCGCATTTAACAGTTTAGGGCGAATGACGTAAAAAGTTAGGAAATACAATTGAAAAAAACAATGGATTTAGCGGGAGACCTGATTGATCCAGGGAAGCGGTCGGAAACAAGATCGAATCTGCATCGTATACAGAGCAATAATCTAATCCAGTCCCGAATGCATTTTAAACATCAAATGACGGTATGCGAAAGAAGGAGGCGCATGTGGATTTTACCGTTACGGTGTCCGATGTTTCCAAGAGCTTCGAATCGGTTCAGGCGGTCCGCCATCTTTCGCTGCAGATCCAGCCGGGGGAGATCTATGGGCTGATCGGGCCGAATGGAGCCGGCAAGACTACGACGATCCGCATGCTGCTCGGAATTCTGATGCCCGATTCGGGCCGGATCGAGCTACTGGGTAAATCCAGCGCCCGGGAGATACCGGATCAAGTGGGCTTTTTACCCGAAGAACGCGGACTCTTCAAGAGGATGGTGGTTATCGATATACTGACCTTTTTCGCTGAGCTCAAAGGGATGTCCTACAGCGCGGCCCTCCCTCTTGCCAATCACTGGCTGGAGCGGCTTGAGCTGGCGGAGTGGCGCAACAAAAAGATCGAAGAACTTTCCAAAGGCATGCAGCAGAAGGTGCAATTCATCACCACTGTTCTCCACCAGCCCCGACTGCTCTTTCTCGACGAACCCTTCAGCGGGCTTGATCCGGTGAACACCGCGCTGATCAAGGACGTCATGCTCGAACTGGTGAAAAACGGCAGTTCGATTGTACTGTCCACACACATGATGGAGCACGCCGAAAAGCTTTGCGATGCCCTGTGTCTTATCCATCACGGCCAGAGTGTTTTACAGGGCCGGCTCGTGGAGGTCAAGGCTCGTTTCGGCAAAAACCGCTGCCGGATGAGCTATGATGGTGAACCGCATTTTCTGCAGGACGACTCTCTGGTAAGCCGGTTTGACGATTACAGCCAATATGTTGAAATCCTTCCGGCGGATAATGTCAACCCTCAGGCAATATTGTCGCGGGCGGTACAAGAGGTCACGGTACGCAGTTTTGATATAACCGAACCCTCGCTCCATGAAATCTTTATCAATGTGGTCAAAGGCAGCACTACGTCAGGAGACGAAAATGAATAAAACCTGGGTTCTGATCAAACGCGAATTCCTCAGTCGGGTGAAAACCAAAGGATTCATCATCGGCACCCTGGCCCTGCCTGTGCTGGTCTTCGTGATCATGGGTGTTCAGATCGCCGTCCAGTCGATGGGAGCCAAGGAGAAGAAGACGCTCGCCCTTATGGACCTCACCGGTCGTATCGCCCCGGCCTTCATCGCCTACATGGACACCACCTATCAGGATGCCCATAAAACGCCGCTCTATTCCTTTGAGCGCATCCAAGCGTCCCCGGAGAGTCTACAGGCGGTACAGGCCCGCTACGGCCGCCGCATCCGCGAGGAAAAGATCCACGGGCTTATTATCCTCCCTGAAGACCTCTTCAATTCCAACCGTTTCGAATTGCACGCCAAGAACATCAGTAATATGGAGTTCAACAACGCCCTGGAACGTTCGCTTTCGCGGGTGATCTCGGACCTGCGCCTGCAGCAGAGCGGCATCGACCAGGAGCTGGTGCGCAAGCTGACGCGCGGTGTGGAACTCTCGACCTTCAAGGTGAGTGAGGCCGGATCCAGACAGGAGAGCAGCGAGATGGCCTTCGGCGTCAGTTATGTGATGATGTTCATTCTCTATATGGCTTTGCTCTTTTATGGACAGTTCGTCATGCGCGGGGTCTACGAGGATAAAAATTCGCGCGTGATGGAGGTGGTGCTCTCCTCAACGCGGGCGGACCAGATTATGGCGGGTAAGATCATCGGTATCGGCGGCGCCGGTCTGCTGCAGTTCCTGATCTGGGCGATCGTCATCGCCCTGGTTTCCACTTACGGCGCGATAATGATGACCCTCATATCCCCGGGAACAGAAAAACTGGCGATTCCGACCATCTCGGCATCGGTCTATCTCTTCTTTTTCCTTTTCTTCATTCTCGGCTATTTCATCTACGCCACCTTATATGCCACCCTGGGGAGTATGGTCAATGATGAGGCGGACGCCCAGAGTTTGCAGTGGCCGGTGACCTTTCTGATTATCCTCGGATTTATTTTTATGTTCTATGTTCTCAACAATCCCAACAGTACAGCCGCAGTGATCCTCTCCCTTATCCCCTTCTTCACTCCCTTGCTGATGTTCTTGCGGCTCTCGGTGGGCGCCGCGCCCTTGTGGCAGGTCTTGTTGAGCATCGTGATCATGATCGTCACCATCGCCGGGCTGATCCGGCTGACCGGCCGCATCTTCCGTGTCGGCATTC
Organism: bacterium; assembly: GCA_035419245.1. NCBI lineage: Bacteria > bacterium. The sequence goes on from DAOLSP010000014.1 coordinate 16,180, forward strand.
TCATGTATGGCAAAAAGCCGAATTTGCCGGAGTTGATGAAATGGATCCGGTACTCCTGACCGGGAGAAGGATCAGACACGGCGGATTATCCGACCGGGCAACTTGCCGGTGTGCTGCCCGCTGGAAACCACGATCTGGCCGTTGACGAGGACCAGATCGATGCCTATGGGGAACTGATGCGGACCGGCGAAGGTCGCCTGATCGATGATGGTGGCGGGATCGAAAACGACCAGATCAGCAAAATAGCCCTTTTTAAGCATGCCACGCTCGCGGATGCCGAACTTGTCTGCCGGCATGCCGGTGATTCGATGAACAGCCTCGGCCAGCGGCAAAACCCGGGCTTCGCGGATATAGCGCCCGAGGTAGCGCGGGAAAGTACCATAATAGCGCGGATGGGGCGTCCCCTGGCCGAGCAGGCCGGTGGGCGAGATTGCATTGCCATCCGAACCAACCATGGTGAAGGGGGCGGCGAAGGTCTTCCGGGTATCTTCCTCGCTCATACTGAAACCGCACATGCCCACCTGCCCCTCTTCCTCGATGAGGAGGCGGCGCGTGAACTCCAGGGGATCCAGTTTTGCAGCGGCGGCCAGTTCCTCCACCGTCCGCCCCTGTAATTCGCGGCGGCCTGAAAAATAAGCCCGGGTGATCATAATACTGGCCCAAGAACCGGTCGCGGTGATCTTGTCGCGGACGAAGGGGGCCATTTTCGCAAATGTCGCCGGCTCCTTGAGGCGGGCGACGAATGCGGCATGGCCGCCCTCGCGCGCCCAGAGCGGGAAGAGCATGTTCAGGGAGGTGGCATAAGCGGTGTAGGGGTAGCGGTCGGCATGGACATGAAGCCCTTGCCGGCGTGCTTCAGCAATGGCCTCGAGCAGCCCGGCGGTTTTGTGCCAGTTTCGCTGCTGACAGGCTTTGAGGTGGGAGATCTGAACGCGGACGCCCGATTCGCGCCCGATGGTCAACGCCTCAGCCAGGGCCGCTTCGATCGTGAGATCCTCATTGCGCATATGGGTCGCATAGAGGCCGCCGCGCCGAGTGACCATCTTGCACAAGGCGATGATCTCGTCGGTCCGGGCGAAACTGCCAGGTGTATATTCGAGTCCGGTGGATAGGCCCAGGGCACCCTGTTCAAGAGCAGACTCGAGCAGGGTTTTCATCGAGCGCATTTCGGCCGCATCAGGCACCCGATTGGCGCTTCCCATTGCAGCTGTGCGAATCGCGCCATGGCCGGCCAGGGTGGCATAATTAAGGCCGATCCCCCTTTTCTCCAGGGCCGCAAAAAAACCGGCCAAGTCCCGCCAACTTGCCTCTACTGCATACTCCCGGCACCACTCTTCTTTCGCCAGCTCCCCCTCCTTCCCGGCGATTGGGAAGACCGATTCTCCGCAGTTGCCGCCGATCTCAAGGGTCACTCCCTGTCTGATCTTGCTCTCCCCGCGTGGATCGACCAGCAGGGAGAGGTCGGAATGGGTATGGACATCGATAAAGCCCGGAGTGACTGCGTGCCCCCCGGCATCGACGATTTGCAGCGCACGGGAGGCGTCCAGCTTGCCGATTGCAACGATACGCTCGCCGCGAATCCCGACATCACCCGGGCAGGGCTCGCTGCCGCTGCCGTCATAGATCAAGCCATTGCAGACCACCAGATCGAAGGGCTGCTGTTGACAGCCGGTCAACAGCGAACGGCCTGAACTGCACAGGCCGAACCCCAGCAAGGCCGACTGCTGTATAAACCGCCGGCGTGTGGGATGTTTTACCTCAGAGGAGTGCTTCATAGGCTGCCACTTCCCTATCACTTCAGCATGCCGCATGGATCTTTCAGAAATATAGCCTCAAAGATCAGATTGTGCAAGCAAAATCTAGCTGCCCTGATTAAATATCAAATAACTCTACGCAAATACGTCAAATATAACGTATTGTAACTCCGTTGGACGAATACGGGGTTAACCTTCGTAGTGGAGTATGGTATGAAAGAAATCCGGACCGCCTCACCACACCGTCTTTCTTCTAGCCGGGAACGGCGGTTGCTTCTGGCTGCACTCTTGGTTCTCACGGCCCGCGCGTTCCCGCAATCCACCATCCAATTCACAGACATCACCACCGAAAAAGGGGTCCGGGGCTATCTCAAAAACGGCATCACGGCCTATGGCCACGGCTGTGCCATGGCGGATGTGAACGGCGATTCGCTCCCTGATATCTACGTCAGCAATGCTGTGCGCCACGCCGAGCTGGAACCCAACGGCGGGCTTCCCGAGTTTCTATATCTCAGCCAGAAGGATGGCCCCTATATCGACGTCGCTACGGCGAACGGCGTAGACGACCGCTACGGCTGGACCGGCAGCCATGGCATCATCTTCTTCGATTACAACAACGACGGGCTCTACGACATTTTTAATGCGACAACCGACGATGCCAGCCGCCTTTATCAGAATATGGGCAATGCCCGATTCAAGGATGTCAGCGCAGCGGCCGGAATTCCAGCCACCGGCCTCGGTACCCGCGGCCTCATCGCGATCGACATTAACCGGGACGGTTGGCTCGATCTGTATGGCGTCAATTGGGGTCCGATGGAAACACCGTCCGGGACCATCCAGGCCACCCCACCCCAGCCCAATGAGCTCTATATCAACAACGGAGATGGTACCTTCACGGTAGAACCACGGAACGGACCGCGCGGTTTGACCAATGACAATCCGGAAAAAGAGGGAACCCAGGGCGTTTCCTGCGTCGATGTCGATAACGACGGCGACATTGACATCTTTGTCTGCCACCGCAATATCATCTATGACCCGGTCACCGGATCAACCCGGTATGAACCCTCCAATCGCATCTACAACCAGCTCTTCATCAACGACGGCAAGGGCTATTTCAAGGATGAAACCCTAGCGCGCGGTCTTGCCGAAGCGAGCAACGATTGCAACGGCACCACCTTCGCCGACTATGATAACGATGGGGACCTCGATGCCTTCGTGGTTCCCAAGGATGACGATGACACCATTGGGGGCAAGCACACCCGGATCTATCAAAATGACGGGACCGGCCACTTTACCAAACTTCCCAAAACCGTCAGCAATCTGATCGGTTGGGGTTTCTCCGGTATTCTCTTCGATGCCGACAACGACGGCGATCTCGACTTTTTCATCGGCCGGACCCTCGACGCCAACCTCCGCGGCAATGCCTTCTACGTCAATGACGGTAAAGGTAACTTTACCGAGAATACCACGGCAGGGTTCAATTTCCGCAGCGGTGACCCCCGCGGTGCAGCCGTCGGCGACATCGACAACGACGGCGACCTGGATCTCTACTTTGTCGACGCCAATAAACAGCTCTCTGCTTTTTACCACAACTATCTGATGCGCAATGACTCCCAGAACAACAACCGCTGGCTCAAGGTCTATGGCCGCGGTCCCAAGGGCGATATGGGTGCCTTCGGTACCAAAATCTGGGTCTTCGATCAGGGACACATGGACGAGATGGACCACCTGGTGGGTTACCGCCAGATCCAGAATGGCTATGCCTACCTCTGCCAGGACGATCCCGTGCAGCACTTCGGCCTCGCCGGCCGCGATACCGTGGACCTGAAAATCATTCTTCTGGACAGCACCGTGCTGCGCGTCCCCCGCGCCGCCGCCCGGCAGCGGCTCTTCTTCACCAAGCCCAGGGATCTGACGATCCTTGACGGCGACGGCCAAACCGCCTTGCCCGGTGCGGCGCTGGCTGCCCCCCTTCGTGTCATCGTTCGCGATGCTTTTGGCAATCCGGCCATGGGGGTGCCGGTCACTTTCACCCTCCAGGAAGGGAGCGGCCAGATCACCGGCAGTAATCCGGTCTATACCGACAAAAACGGAATCGCAGCTATCCAGTATATTGCTGCTTCACTTACCGGTCCCGCGCACATCAAGGCGGCAAGCAGCTTGACTCCCGGCGTCACCGCCATTTTCACGGCCACCAGCGGTCAGCGTGCCGGAATTCCCGACCACTTCGGGAGCAGCAGCGGTGATCGCCAGACCGGCCAGGCGGGCCAGATCCTGGCCCAAAATCTTAGCCTGCAGGTGCTCGACTATCTGGCGGCACCGGTAACCACCGCTCAGATCCGGTTCGAGGTGCTGGAAGGCGGCGGCAAGGTGAATGAACTGGACAACTGCAGCCTGGCGGTCAACCCGGATGGAATGGCCAGCGTAACCTGGCGGCTCGGTACTCTGGCGGGTTCGGCGCAAAGAGTGCGCGCCACTGTGGCCGGCTTTCCCGCGCTGAGCATGGAGTTCACAGCGACCGTTCAGGCCGGCCCGGCCACGGCTCTTCGCGGGCCCGCATCACTCAGCTATTCCGGCACGGTGGGCCAGGCGTTGCCCCCCCTGACCTTCCGGGTTCTGGATGCCTTCGAGAACCCGGTCGCCCAGGTCCCCCTCTCCTTTGTCATCAGTGCCGGCGGCGGCCGGCTCAACGGCGCCGCTGCCTTGCAGCTGCAGAGCGATGCCGAAGGGAGGATTCAGGTGATCTGGTCTCTCGGTCCCGTCAGCGGCAACGGCAACAACCGGATCACAGTAGCCGGCGCCGGCTTGAGCGGCTCACCCCTGGAGCTGGTCGCATCGGCTGCTCCCGGCCGTCCCTACCGTCTGACACAGGGCGCCGGGGATGGTCAGTCCGCCTTGCCCGGCACACTTCTCCCACAGCCTTTGACGGTCACAGTGCAGGACAGTCTCGGCAATCCAATCTCAGGCCATGCGGTCCAGTTCAGCGTGATCAGTGGCGATGCGCTGCTTTCCGGCGCCTCCTCCACAACCCGGATGACGGATGCAGCTGGTATGGCGCAGGTCGCCATCACGCTGGGGCCGGGGGAGGGCGCTGTCACCGTCAGCAGCGCTGCGGTCTATAATGGCACAGTCCTGCAGAATGTACCCGTCCTCTTTCATCTGGCCTCGGTCAATCGCCACCTCGATCCAGCGCGGTCAACGCTCAGCCTCTCAAAGACGAGCGCTGTCGCCAACGGACGGGATGGTGTGACCGTCGTCTTCACCGGCCGTGATGAAAACGGCCTGGCGCTTGCCGGCGTGCCAGTGGTCATCACCGCGAGCGGCGAAGAGCTTGAGCTGAAACACTTCGGCAGCATCACCGACGCGGAAGGCCAGCTCACCGCACTCCTGCGATCGACGCGGGTCCAGGTGGTAACGGTGCGGGCAAGCGCACATGGCGCCCCAGCTTCGCCCGACACCCTTTCGGTTCGTTTCACCGCAGGAAGCGCAGCCCGGCTTGAGCGCCTCTCCGGCGAAGGTCAAACCGGCGAAGTAGGAGCCGCTCTGCCCGTACCCCTGGTGGTAATGCTGACCGATTCGTTCTCCCATCCGCTTGGCGGAGAGGAGATTGAGGTAACGCTTCACAATCCCGACGGCACAATGAGTGCGCTGCCGGCGGTGCACACCGACAGCGCCGGAAAGGCCTCATGGATCTGGACATTGGGTAAAAAGGCCGGGGCCTGCACCCTCTCCCTCACGCATGCCCCGCTGCCGGCGGTGACCTTCACTGCCGTGGCCCGGCCCAGTGCTCCCGCGATGCTGGTCAAGATAAGCGGCGATCAGCAGCAGGCCCGCGCCAACAACCTTCTGCCCCTGTTCCTGATTGCCCAGTTGGAGGACCAGTACGAAAATCCGGTGCCCGGGCAGCAACTGGTGATCACCATGAATGATCCCGGCAGCCAGAGTAATCCCGCAGGGTCGGTCTGGTGCAATTCTCTCGGACGGGTCAGTCTTTCCTGGCACCTCGGCACTTTGGCCCAGCAGCAACTGCAGCTCAGTGCCGCTGACGATCCGTCGGTTCGAGCGCTTTTTACGGCCACCGTCATCCCCAACCAGGTACCATCGATCAGCTGCCCAAAGGATACCTCCCTGAAAGCTGGCGCTTCTCTTCTCTACTACGTCAAAGCTTCTGATCCCGATGGCGATCCGGTGACGCTATCCGCCACCGGACTTCCGGCAGGCGCCCAGTTCACGGCTTCGACCGGTCTCTTCTCCTGGACACCCGGGATGGATCAAACCGGCGACTATTCCGTCACCTTCGTCGCCCGGGACAGCACCGGCGGCATCAGGCAAAGTGCAACCCTCATCCATGTTCAGCCCTCCAACCGGGCGCCGGTCTTACTGGACATCACACCAGCCGATTCAATCTTAAATATAGAACCCGGTGCCACGATCGCTTTTCAGTTAGGTTTGCTCGATCCGGATGGTGACACATTGGCCATCACCTGGCGGCTCAACGGCCTGGCCGTCGGCGACAGAACCGGCCTCACCCTCATCACCAGCAAGCCTGGGGTAGTCGAGGTGACCGTGAGCGACGGGACTTTCACGATCCAGCGGCGCTGGTATATCAAGATCCTCATCAGCGGTGTCGAAACCGATCCCCGGCCGGCCGATTTCGCGCTGCTGCAGAGTTATCCCAATCCCGCCAATCCGGGCGCCGCAATCGGATTCTCCCTGCCCCGGACCGAGCCGATCCGGCTGTGCATCTTCAACCAGAACGGCCAATGTGTGGCCACGCTCGCCGAAGGCGTCTGGGCGGCGGGTCACCACACACTGCACTGGGATGGTTGCGATGCTGCCGGCAATCCGCTGCCCTCGGGGCTCTACCTCTACGATCTGCAAACGGGCGCACAGCGTCTCACCCGCAAACTGCTTCTCGTCAAATAAAGATAAAAAAGCCTCTGCATGGACCGGGTCCATCCGATCCATGCAGAGGCCACACCGCGGCCGGCCTTCCTCTAGTCACCTCAGCAGCAGCATGCGCCGCACCTCCCGGCCGGCCGCTGTCTCGAGCCGGCAGAGATAGACACCACTGGCCAAACCCTGCCCCCTGAAAATCACCCGATGTTCCCCTGCCGCACAGCGGCCATCGATCAGCATCGCAACCATTCGCCCGGTGATATCATATACCGCCAACCGCACGGGGCCATCCTGCCGCAAATAAAAAGCGATCGTCGTCTCGGGATTGAAGGGATTGGGATAATTCTGTGCTAAAGCCGGCCGTTGCGGTGTGCAGGCTCGGGGCGCGTCGATCCCGCTCAAATAGTCGCCGCACGTGAAGAGCGGCGGCTTGCCCCCGTCATAATAGCGCCAGGTGCTGCCGAGCTTGAAGTAGATCTGACTGGCGTCGAAAACCTGAGCATCGATGGAGAGATCCGCTGCGTTGAGGGCAGCCGCATGCAGTTCGATCGTCAAGAGGTTTACGCCGGGACGCAGCAGGGCCAGCGCCTCTGCGGTAAAGGTATAGATCTGGCTGGTTTTGCCGCCGCTCAAGGCCGCTGTGTCCTCGCTGATCTCGCCGGCAGGCAAATTATAGCGCAGCAACTCGCGGCCGTTGAGCCGGACCAAGGCGCCGTCGTGGCATTTGAGCAGAAGGCCCAGTTTGTTCACTGGGTAGGGCAAGGTGAAACTGGCTGCACAGTAGAGGGTTTTAACCTCGCTTGTGTTGGTCGTATTGCCCGCAGCGGTCCCATAACCAAGCGGCGCCTTGCCACTCGACCAGCCGGAGGCGGGATAGCGTTCGTCGTACCAGGGGATCGACCGCTGCAAGGTATCAACCCTGATCGTAATCCGCCAGGATTGCGGGGTTTCATTGCCGCTGATGTCGATGGCGCGGAGGTAGAGCGTCATCTCCTCCCCCTGCCGGCCATGGATGGCAGTAAAATGCTTATATCCTCCCTGGCCGATCTCAAAGCGGCCGGGCAATTGCGCAAAGGGAAGATCGGCTGGACCCCAGGCGAGATGGGCGCGCTCATCGGTTTCGAGGTAGAGAGTGATCAGGGTGTCGGTCGAAACCAACGTACTCTCCGGCCGGACGATGAAGACCGGCGGGGTCTGGTCAGAGCCCGGGCGGCTGTACATCGGCGGCAGATCGGCCTCAAAAGCCGTGTACGGATCCCTATAAAAATCGAGGAATCCGGGAACCGAGGCGTGGCCCGGATACGGGGCAAAAAAATGGCTGGTGGACTCATTGCGCCAGACCATGGCGTAGCAGATCGAGGCGCAGAGGCTGTCCTCCTTAAAAGGCGGCAGCAGATACCGGCTGAACCAGGCGGGTTCTGGGATGCAGGAATAGCCCACCTCGGTCAACGCGGTGATTTTGGCGCGCTCCTTCGCGAGCAGGGCCGGCACTTTCAGAGCGCTGATGAAGGCGGACTGACGCTGGTCGAGGGGTGCCCAGTAATAGAAATCCATGCCGAAGATGTCCACATAGCTGTCGCCGGGATAGATCTTGAGATAGCTGTTGCGGGTGGTGAAATTGATCGGTGAAATGGCATAGATCAGGTTGTGTACATTGAGTGAATCGCGTAGAAAGGTTACGGTGAATCGCCAAAGGCGGTTGTACTCTTCGGCGCTGCAATTGCTGGTGCCCCACCAGAAGGCTCCGCCGTCGTGTTCATGATAGGGACGGAAAATGATCGGAATGGAATAGCCGTCGCTGCCGCGCAGGCCCTTGAGGAAGCGTGCGATGCGTTGCAGCCGCCGCTTGTAGAAATCGTGATAGGTCCCCCCTGGAAGCAGCGTAGCGACGACGTTGTCACTGATAACCGATCCGTAGAAACTACGGCCCTGGGGATCGTACTGGTGCCAGCAGAGGGTATTGATCCCCCCGCGGGCATAGGCCGACTGAATGCGGTAGATATAGCGTGCCATCTCTGGTGCCGAACCACGATCGACTACATTCAGATCCCAACCGTAGAGGCCGGGATAGTCGCCGCAGACGCTTTTCACGTCGGAGCGGTCGTCGTCGCCCTTCCAGCCGACGCCGTAGCCGGTGGCATCGTGCATACCGAAGATGAGCCGCCGGCCGCTTCCCTGCTCGAGATTGGCATAAAGGTATTTGGTCTTTGGAGTGGCAAGTGGATCGATCAAGCCTGGGTTGGGAATGTTGGCCTGGCTTTCGAAGGTGACACAGGCGTCGAGCAGATTCCATTCTGCCTGATCGAATTCAACCTGAGTTGCGCCACTGCGGTAGAGGACCGTCTGGGCGGCAGCGATCGCGGTTTGGAGCGCATATTTGGCGCCGGCCGGATAGGCCCCTTCCCCCATTCCCTCGCTTGCGTTATCATGCAGCGCCGCAGCCGCCGTCAGCGCGGTAGCAAGGGCGGTTCCGTCGGGAGCGAGAGCCGTCGCCGCCGCATCGCCGATGCAAAGATCGTCAAACCAGACCGCCCCTGATTTCACTGCTGTCGTACCGCCATCGAGGTACAAATAGATCCGGGTGAGCAGGCTCGAGACGCCCGGCGCAAGGCTAAAACTGTAGCTATGCCACTGATTATCGCCTGGCAAGGGCGCAGGCAGCCAGTTCTCTCCCTGCACATACACCGGTTTCAATACCAGTTCACAGGCGATCGTCGATTTTGCTTTCAGGGTGATATAGGGTGCCGCAGCAACATCGATGAGAGGCGGCGTATAGTTAAAATTGTCCCATTCGTAGGAAGCGGCTGTGCGGTTATAGCTGATTTGCAGTGTGCCGTTGACCGCCGCCAGGGCGAAGGTGGCGCTATTCGGAGCCTCCCAGCCGGTGAGCAGCGGGTCGTCGAAATCCTCCCGGACGCCCATCACCTGAGCGGATGAAAGCGCGGTGGAAGTAACAAGATAACAAAACACAAGGATCGCACCAATTTTTTGCATCGTAACCTCACTTCTTGATAGACAGGATGGGCGACAGACGTGCAGCGTCTGGACAAACCTTGGCAAAACCGCGGGCAGTTCGATAGGAGTGCTGGTGGAAGATGGAGGCGCGCCTGAGCGGCAAGCGCGCCCCTTGACTTGTGATGCGTACAGGTCTTGCTGACCTAGCGGCCCAGGGTCGTCATTTTTTTCGCATAGGTGCGCAGAATTTTAAGTGTACTCTTGTCGCTGCTGAAGACCGAATTGCGTCCTTGCGGCTCCTGGGGGGGATCGCCGGTATACGCGTCGCCCTTACGCCAGGTGAAGGTTTCAGGATCAGAGGCTGCGCCCTCACCTCCCCAGCCCCAAAAATTGCTCCCGGCCATGGCCGAACCGGATCTGGCGCTCTGGTATATCTCGTTGAAAAGCAGGGTGTAGTAGCGGTTCCTCCAGCTCACCGGAGCCGTGCGCGCATAGGCATGCCCGTCGCGCGGAATGCCGAACTCCTCGAGGGTTATCGGCTTGCCCAGTTTTTCGGCATAGGCGATGTGCTGGCGGACATACTCAACGGCCTTGTTTGCGGCCTCCGGCCAGGTCTCTGCAGGCTTATTTGGATCGAACCAAGACCAGTTGAGCAGCCAGAGGTGGAAGGTCAGATAATCGATATACGGGCTCGCGTGCGATGCGAGGTAACAGTTCTCTGACTCGAGGCTCCCTTTCAATCCTTCATTACCGGTAGTGACCAGGTGGTTGGAGTCCAGGGATTTGATATATCCTGCCGTCTGATCGACCCAGATGGCAAACTCGCGAAAATGCTGTTCGCGCTCCTCATTTTCCGGTGAAGGTCGCGGCTCATTGGCTAATTGCCAAGTCATGATGGCCGGATCATCCCGATAGACTCGGCCGTTGACTGTGTTCACCCGATTGACCAGCATCCGGATAAAATCGCGGTAGATCGCGTTGGCCGGCTCGTTGGTATAAAAACGCCCGCTGGTCCGCATCAGCCCCCAGTACCCGAATTTGGGATCCTGAGGAGAGGGGTATTGTTCTCCGGTGACCCAGGATATGTACTGCGACATTCCGCCGGTCCATTCCCAGTAGTTATTGAGAAAAATCACCGCGCACTGATCGCGTTTGGCCATCTCGGCGAGGAGGAAATCGAGTCCTACAAGCAGCTTTTCGTCATACCGGCCTGGTTCCGGCTGGATCGCCGGCTGGATCTGACCGGCATATCCAAGCCCTTCGGAAGCCCCCATGACGCGCAGATTGTCGATCCCGAGCTTTTTCAGATGATCGAGTTCGCGCATCAGGCGGCCGCGATCACCGGCCTCCCCCTCCTGTCCGAGCATGGCGCCGTACCAGAGGTTGGTGCCGAGGAAATAGTACGGCCGGCCTTGGCGATAAAATCGCGTCCCCTTGACCGTGACAAAACCGTCGGGCCGGGCGTACGCGCAAAGCGCAACCGTCAGCAACATAAAGAGCCAAAAGCGTTTCATGTCCAGTCCTCAGAGTTCATTTGATCAGGAGCATCTGCCGCGTCTGGCTAGCGCCGGCACCACTCAGCGTATAGAAATAGACGCCGCTGCTGAGGCCGGCGCCGTTCAGGAGGATCTCATGGCGCCCCTCGGCGCGCAGACCCGAATCCAGCACGCGCACTTGACGGCCGTTCACATCAAACAACATCAAACTGACCTGCGTACGGTGCGCCAGGGTGTAAGCAATGGATGTCACCGGATTGAAGGGATTGGGATAGTTCTGCTCAAGCTCAAACTGAATGGGCAACGCCTGGTGGCGGGACACACCGGCCGGCATTGTCGTTCCATACGCCTCAAGCTCTTTCACAGAATAGTTGACCCCGTTGACTTTCTGACAGAGAAGGCGTAGATAGCGCGCCTGTGTGTTGATATTGGTAACCTCGTCCAAACCGCCGTCACCATTTCTCTGAGTAATAGCCTTGATTGCGGTGCCTTCGCTGCTGTAAAACTGAAGGGCATAACTGACCGCATAGCCGTTCCCCCAATGGATCCGCAGAGTATTGAGCGTGATCGTGCGGCCGAAATCGACCATAATCCATTCTGTAATCTTGCCCGCACTCTGCCAGGCGGTTGTCGTGTCGCCGTCCACTGCCCAGCTGGCATTGCCGCCGCGCAGGGTCGACGAGGCCGTAAGTGGATGACGCAGGGCGCGGTTGATGACGACCGAGGGCAGGACCTCGATGGTGATCTGCGCGCTATGGTTTTCTCCCCCGCCGGCGGCGAGGGTGTAGGTAGTCGTCTGGGCAGGCACCACCGCCAGGGAGCCATTCTGCGTCACCGGCGCGCCATCGAGGGTGACGGTGGAGCCGTTGGTCGTCAGCCAGGAGATGATGCTGGTATCGCCAGCTCCCTCATCAAGCTGAAGCGGGAAGGCATTCAACGACTTGATGCGGCCAGGAGGGATATTGTCAATTACCACCCGTTTTGTGTCGGCGACTGCGCCTGCAGCAGCCAGTGTATAGACGGTACGGGTCTCCTGCTCGACCTTCAAAGAATCGATTTCCTGCACGGGTGTGCCATTCAGAGTGACTTGCGAACCAGGCGTCGCTTCCCAGTAGAGCATAGCCATCTCGCCCACCTCCACCTCGGTGTCGGTGGCGGCGAAGAGACGGATAAAGCCGGAGGGACTGTTTTTAAGATACCAGGCTGCCGTATCAGCCATCATGGCATAGCCGATCGTATTCGGATGGATGCCGTCAGGAAAGAGATCCGCATGGCTGAGCATGGCGCGGTACCAGTCGATCATAAATCCACCGGCAGCCGTTCGTACCGAGTCGATGATGGGTTCGATCTGACCGTGCAGGACCGAACCATTAATGCCGCTGCCGCCGCCATCTCCAAAGACCGGGCACGGCCGGGCGACGTAGATCTGCGGGTCGCGACCGTTCTTGCGCAGGATTTTGATAAAATCCATATAGTCAGCGAACATCTCACCGAGAAAAACGCGGTTTTGCGGCTTGCTGTCGTTGGTGCCGAGGGTGATGATGACGATGTGGGGATCAAAATCCTGGGCTTGTAGAAAGGCGGATTCATTCCAATAGGGGAAATCCCCGTGTTTCAGCATGGTGGTGCCGCTGACGCCGAAATTGCGGACCGAATAGTGGGCACCAAGACGCTGGCCGAGCTGCTGCGGCCAGGCGGTGGAGCCGCCGCTGCCGATGGTGATGCTGTTGCCGATGCAGGCGACGCGGATGGTCCGGTCCTGACCCAAGACCGCCGCGACCAGCAGCGTCAGCATAACAATACCGCTGCTCAATCTCATGTTCATCTTCTTCTCCCTGCAATAAAAGCGTTTGTTTGTGAGCCATTTTTTTCGTAAGCTACCCGAAACAGCTCTTGTCAAAGGGAAAATGATGAAAAAACTGTTCCTTGTCCTGTTACTCTGTGCAACCGGCGGCATCCGGGCCGGGGCGAAATATGAGGCCGTCGTCGATGCCCGATACAGCGAAGCACCCGGGCGTGTCGTGAAAGGCGTCCCCCATTTCGCGTCGCTCAGTCAAGCCCTGGCAGTTGCACCGGCTACCTCAGCGCCCTGGCGAATATTCATCCGCAAGGGGCGCTATTATGAGAAAGTGACCATTAACCGCCCGGAGGTTCATCTGATCGGGGAGAACCGCGAGGCGACCCTGTTGACCTTCGATGCGCACAGTGACACGCCGGGGCCTTCAGGAGGCACCCTGGGCACCTGGGGCTGCGCGACCCTGATGATCCGGGCGCCCGGATTCACCGCCGTCGACCTCACCATCGAGAACGGTTTTGATTATCCCGGCAATGCGCGCAAGCCGCCGGGAGATTCGACTAAAGTCCGGAATACTCAGGCCGTGGCGGTCATGCTCGCGGAGGGAAGCGACCGCGCTTTCTTCGGCCGCTGCACCATAAGCGGCTACCAGGATACTCTGTTTCCCAACGCCGGCCGCAGCTGCTTTGACCGGTGCCGGATTCTCGGCCATGTCGACTTTATTTTCGGGGCCGGACAGGCTCTTTTCGAGGGCTGCGAGATTGTTTCGCGGGACCGGCCCGATAAAAATCCGACCGGCTACATCACCGCGCCAAGCACCCCCGCAAGTTTTCCTTATGGTTTCCTCTTCCTCGATTGCCGGCTGATCAAGGAGCACCCCGATCTCGCCCGCGGCTCTGTCCGTCTCGGCCGCCCTTGGCATCCCCATGCGGATCCTGCGGTCTCGGGCAGCGCGATCTTCATCAATTGCTTCATTGAGGACCACCTCGGTCCCGAGGGCTATGCAGAGATCTCAGCAGTCGATTCCACCGGAGAAAAGATCCTCTTCACAGTAGAACCGAATTCGCGCTTTTTTGAATACGGCAGCCGCGGTCCCGGCGCCTTGATCACCCGGCAGCGCCCGCAACTCAGCGCCGAGGCCGCTGCCTGGTATTCCCGAGCGCAAATCCTGCGCGGCTGGAGTCCATGAGACTCACCGCAGCAGCAGGCATTTTCTGACCCGCCGCTCGCCTTCCGCCTGCAGCACCACAAAATAAGTGCCGGAGGGGTATCCCTCCGCCCGCCAGGGGATGTGGTGTGCGCCTTGTGCACAGACTTGCGAGGCCAGGGTTGCAATCCGCTCGCCCTGTAGATTATAAACCGTCAAGTCCACGTGACAGCGCCGGGGCAAGACAAAGCCGATCTCTGTTACCGCGTTAAAGGGATTGGGCCAATTCGACAAAAGCTGCAGGGATTCCGGCTGGACCAGACGTTCACGCACTCTGACATCCGTGGCGGGACTGTTGGCAAAGAGGATGTCATCCAGCCAGATTGCACCCGACCCTTCTTCTCCATCGCCCTTCAGGATACTGAACGCCAGACTGGAGGCCTGTGTCAAGTCGACCGCACTGGAGCCATCACTGGCCGTGAATACGCTGAGGGGAAGTTCGACCACCAACCCGACAGCCGAGGTCAGGGGCAGTTGATAGAGCCAGTAGCTGCTGCTGGTCCGGTTGATTTGCACGGCCAGGGTGCGCCCCGAGCCATCTCCTTTCAAAAAAAAGCGCAGATATTTTGCGCTTTTTTTCGCGGTAGGAAAGGTGCAAGAAAAGCCTGCGTAGGGCGGTTTGCCCGCGCCGATACCATAGTCGAATCGAAGCTGCTGACCGGCGCCTTCGCCCGGCTGTGGTTCCAGGATCAACGCACCGAAAGTTCCGGTACGAACCTTCCAGAACGTGCCCACAGGATTGGCGGCATCATAGGCTTCGAAATCATCAACCAGCTGCAAATCGCTCATGGCAATGGAGAGGGTATCGCCGATGAGGCCAGGGGAAGAGACCGTGATCCAGGCCGTGCCGGTTCCTGCTGAATCCGCCTGAAGTTCGATCGCTGCCATCCCTCGCGTGGCCAGGACAGTGTTCTCGCCAACCAAGCGACCCATGCCGCGATGGCTGAAATCCAGGCGGTTGCCGGCTTCGCTGCAATAGCGCCCCTCGCTGTCATAGATCAGGCAGCGGACTGTCGCCCGACTCTCCCCGTCGCAGTAGAGCTGGTACGGCGAGGCGGTCAAACCCAGATGTTGCGGAACCGAGCCGCGTTCCGCCGGCCGAATGATGAATGCCAGGTCCGCAGCGGCTGCAGTCTGCTGCGGCACTTCATCGATGAGCACGCCTGCACTGCACGGCTGGGTATGGAGAGCGATCCCCTCCCCCTTCCAGGTATCGTACCAGGTGAGTGTATAGACCGAATCCTGCAGGCCGTGCAGGGTAAGCGTACGCCGCGCCAGATCGCGGCCCCATTCCTCCCGCGTCCATCCGAAAGCCATGGTCCCGTCCGTCATGGCGAAGACATCGGCGCCGCTGACGGTCACCTCGGCGGGCAGGAAGGCGCGGCGTGCGTACTCGATGCCTGGCACCACACGGCTGAAGGCCTTGAGCTGTTCCTGAAAGCGGATGTCCGACTGATGACTGTTGAAAGCCCACCACATCGGCGAAGCGGCCTGGCCACTCGACCAGCTTGTCCAAAGGGCATTGTGAAACATGCGCGTATACTCCGCCGAACCGGGGGCATAGCCGCCGAAATTCTTGCTCGATCCGCCTCCGGCTTCACCGAGGATCGAAGGCTTGGAGAAGCCCTCCCACATCCGCCGGGCCGCGTCATGATAGGCCCAGACACTGCTGCGCACGGGATTGTTGGCGTAACGGGCCGTCCCGCCATCGGTCTCGTAAAGATGCATATTGGGCAGATCAAAGATACCATAGCCGACCGTCCAGAATTTACCGCCATGCTGGCTCGCTGTCACCGGCCGGTCAAAAGGATCATGCGCCCGAAGGAAGGTATAGGATTTACGGGTCCAGGCATCAGCCGCGGCCGTGCGTCCGGCGGCCCAGGCATCGGTGCCGGAGATCTCGTTGATGATCTCCCAGGGGCCCATCGCTCGGCTGTAGCCCCAGCGCGCGATGATGTAGCGGTACTGCTTCTCCATATAGCCCCAAGCCGTCTCGTTCTCGTAAATCTCGAGCACATCGCAAAGCTGCTTATAGGGATTGTCATTCCAGCGTTGCGCCCAGCCGGGGAGGCTCTGGCAGAAGAGATCATGCGGCCAGATCGAGAGCGAGAGAGCCATGTCACGCTCCTCCAGCCACTCAAGAATGTCATCGATCCGTTTGCACTTGTTCTGATCATAGCGCCCCAGACCGGAGCTCATCGATTCGATCAGGGTATTGCCGGTATCGTAGGTGATATTCCAAAAGCCCACCCAGTTGCAGCCGAGACTCTGGAGAGTGTTCAGGCCCGGTTCAGCGATCCCCCAGGGCCAGAACATGGCAATTCCAAAAAAGGGGGTCCCGTCGTCATGAACCAGATAGTGGGGATTGATCGTTGAGGTGTGCAGCCAGCCGTGATGGGCAGAGGCCGCCGCTTCAAAGAGGTAGGATGGACTGCTGCCGGTGCCCGCCGAAGTTGTCACCGTCAGTGTATAGCGCCAGTTGCCGGTCTCGTTGGGGGCGAAGCGCAGCTTCCAGAGATTGCGGTTGTTATAATTGTCGTAAAAGCCGCCTATACGCCACTGCCGGCCGGAAGGTGCGGTGAACACCGCCTGCACATCAACCTCATCGGGATCGAAGGGGTTGGTGTAGACGGCGTGATCCAGATCGATCAGGATTTCGTATTTTTCATAGAGCCCGATTCTCGCGCCGTTTTCGCTGCGGCGCGAGATGGCAGGGGCGCCGTTTTGGGCTAACAATCCAGACGCAGCCAGAAGGGCGGCTACTATGATGATGCGACCGTGCATTCCGGACTCCTTTCTGCTTCAGTTCGTATAGGTGTCCCGCACGCTCTGCATCCGCAAACCCGCCTGGATTCGCTCCGGCGTCAGCGTTGTAGCATAGAATACCTCCCGGGACTCGCCGGGCAGCAGATCAAAATAGTTATCCGAGAAAAATCCCTCCGGATCGGCACCTTGCAGGCAGAGATTCTTGGCCAGCACCGGACTGGAGAGGGTGATCCGGCAGCCTCCGGGTGCGGGTGTCACCGCGGAGCGCACCTCAGTCACCGGCAGTTGCAACGCTTTGACCGGCGCGAAATAAGAGATCTCGCGCGCCAGCACCCGGCTGCCCAGACGCAGAGTCAGCCGCAGCAGGGTGGTACTGCGGTCCTGTCCGGCGAGCAGATCGGCTGCGGACACGGTCAAATAAATCCTGCTGCTATTGGCCGCGATCTGTACCGGATCAGTCCGTGCAAAACCGGAGCGACCGTTGAAATCCATCACCTGCAGCTCTAGGGTTGCGTCAACCGGTTTGAGCGAATCGGAAACCACGCGGATGGCCACCGCTCCTTCCGCCTCGGTGGCAGCGAGCAGATAGGTGCTGAACGCCTCGCGCGCGAAGTAATGCAGTGCTTTCCAACGGCCGTGATAGTCAATGCTTGACCATGAAGCCACCGGCCAGCAGTCGTCGATTTGCCAGTAAAGGGTCCCCATACACCGCGGCATCGCCGAACGATGCGCCTGGATGGCCTGCTTGACCCCCTCGGCCTGAAGCACCTGACTGAGATAGAGATAACTGTTAAAGTCCTGCGGCAACCGATAATCATTTTCCATATAGTGCTGGATCAGCCGATTGCCGTACTCCTTGTCGCGCCGTTCATCCGACATGCAGCGCTGATGCGCCAGCATTACCGGTGAATGGAGTTGACGGTCCTCCGGCAGCGTAAAGCCTTCCACGGTGGCGCGTTCCGGATAGGACTGGAACCCGTACTCGCTCATAAAACGGCCGAGGTTTTCCCTGTAAGCGGCGAACGGGTGTTGGTTGTGCCAGACGCCCCAGTAATGGACATCGCCCTCGTTATAGGGAATGTCGTTGTAGCCGGTGTTGGGGCTGCCCGGATGGTAATAACGGCCGGGGTCAATGGCATCGACCTCGGCGGGGATCACCTCATCGAAGAGATGGTGCATTTGTGCTTCGTAGAGCGTCTGGACTTCGGGCGGATAGGTCCCGCGCCAGCCCCAGCCATACCAGGAGATCTGATTCTCGTTGTTGCCGCACCAAAGGGCGATGCAGGGATGGTTGCGCAGACGCCGGAGATTGTCCCGCACCTCGGCGCGGACATTTTCGAGAAAAGCTGCATCGGCGGGGTACATGGCGCAGGCGAACATCAGATCGTGCCAGATGAGAATGCCGTATTCATCACAGAGATCATAGAAAGCATCCTCCTCGTAGATGCCGCCGCCCCAGATCCGCAGCATGTTCATGTGCGCGTCGCGGGCGGAGCCGAGGAGCTGCTGGTACCGCGACCGCGTCACCCGGTTCTGAAAATTGTCCTGAGGGATATAGTTCGCGCCCTTCATGAAGACGGGTACCCCATTGAGTTCTACATAGAACGAACGGCCCCATTGGTCCTTTTCGCGCACAATCCGCAGACTCCGCAGTCCGATGCGCTGCTGTTTCTCCTGAGCTGTGGAGGCCTTCAGCGAAGCAGAGGCGGGTGCAACGCGGGCGGTGAGGGTATAGAGATAGGGCTCGCCGAGGCCGTTAGTCCACCACCGTCGGGGATGCTTGATGACAAAGTCGACTTTGACTGTCTGGTGTCCGGCCGTCAGGGCAACCTGCCGGCTGGCCAGGGTTCTCTCCCCAAGCAGGAGGGCCAGCTTCACCTGCTGCGGCCGATCAGCCTCCAGGGCGTACTCGGCGGTCAGCTTGGCCTCGCGATCGTTGAGAAGCTTTTGACGGATCTGCAGATCCTCAAAGCGAAAGGTGTCCCACGCCTCGAGACGGATCGGCCGCCAGATGCCGCAAGTGATCAGCCGCGGACCCCAGTCCCAGCCAAAATGGAAACCGGCCTTGCGAGAGTACATGTTGATCTTGACATCAGCCTGATCGTTGTTGGCATACGCCGTCAGGCGGAAGGGAGCCGCTTCCCATTTGGGAAGATTCTCCGCAAAGACCGATCTAAAATAGACCTCGAGCGTATTCTCGCCGGGGAGCAGAAAGGGTTTGACATCCGTCCGCCAGGTGCGGAACATATTGTCGGTCTGCAGGATCTGCTTGCCATTGAGGAAGAGGGCGGCATAGGTATCGAGTCCTTCGCAAACCAGCTCGATCCGCTTCCGGGAGAGCAATGCCGCATCGGCCATAAAACGCATGCGGTAGCGCCAATCCTTTTCGCCCACCCATTGCTCATATTTCTCGTTGACACGGTAATGGGGATCAGGGATAAGCCCCTGACGCAGGAGATCGGTGTGAACGCATCCCGGAACTTCGGCAGGGAGCCAGGAGATCTGGTCCCCGTCTGAGCTGAAAAACCAGCCGGAATGGAGCGTCTGCCGGATCACCTGTCCCGGGGCCGCCACTGTCAGCGACAGAATGCCGCAGAGTATGACGCCAACCACTCTGTGCTTCATAGTGACCGTCCCTTGCGCAGCACGGCGAGGTTGCGAGTGATCAGCTCGTTGCGTTGGGCGACACAGGCTGCCGAGCGCAGGGGATCGGGCGGGGTGTGGCGCACATAATCGACCAGCCGTTCCACTGAACTGACCGCCACGTGGAGGCGGGTATCGGAGGAGGCGTAATAAATCAAGACCTCGCCGTTCTCGCGCGCCACCCAGCCGTTGGAAAAGACCACATTCGAGACGTCCCCGATACGCTCTTCGGCCTGGGGGGCGATGAAGTAGCCGCCCGGTGAATAGATCACCTTCTCCGGCCGCTGCAAATCGGTCATGAAGAGATAGAGGACATAGCGGAGCCCGGCTGCGCAACCGCGGACGCCATGAGCCAGCTGCAGCCAGCCCTGAGGTGTTTTGATCGGTGCAGGGCCCAGACCGTTTTTAGATTCCTTGATGGTATGATAAAGGCGCTCGTCAATGATGTACTCCTGCTCGATGACAGGATGGGTAATATCCTTGCACAGCGCCCAGCCGATGCCGCCGCCGCTGCCGGCGGATATAAAATCATCCTGGGGGCGGGTATAAAAAGCATACTGGCCCTCGACAAATTCCGGATGAAGCACGACGTTGCGCTGCTGCGGCGATCGGCTTTTGAGGTCAGGCAGGCGCTCCCAGCTTTTAAGATCCCGAGTGCGGGCGAGGCCCGCCTGAGCTACGGCGGAGGAGAGATCACCGGGAGGTGCCGCAGGATCCTTGCGTTCGCTGCAAAAAATACCATAGATCCAGCCATCCTCATGCTTGACGAGGCGCATATCGTAGACGTTGATGTCCGGGTCATCGGTTTCGGGCATCACCACCGGGTAGTCCCAGAAGCGGAAATTATCGATACCAGTGGGGCTCTCGGCGACCGCGAAGAAAGATTTCCGGTCCCAGCCCTCGACCCGTGCCATAACAAGGATCTTGCCATCAAGTTCGATCGCGCCGGCATTGAAGACGGCATTGATTCCAAGCCGCTCCATCAGGAAGGGATTGCGCTCGGGATCGAGGTCATAACGCCAGAAAAGCGGGGTGTGGCCCGCAGTGAGAACCGGGTGGGCATAACGTTGGTAAATGCCATTATGCCAGGGCAGTGGCTTGTTGGGGCGGGTGATATAGGCCTCGTGCTCCCGGTTCAGATGTTCCAGGCGGTCGGCGAAGGATTCCGCTTGCATGATCGACTCCTTGATAATAATCCCGTTGTACAGAGTTCAGCATTGTTTGACGCGCCGCACCAATTCAAGGCAAGCGCGGCTGTTGTGATAGGGGCACTTCCACTCGGAAATCTTGTGCAAATGATGATCCGTCTCCCTTCCGGCATTCACCTTGTAATACCATTCGCCAAAGGTGCGGTCAAAAAAGTGGGCCTCGATGAAATCCCAGGCGCGAACGGCCGCTGTGAGAAATTCCGGCCGGCCGCTGTTCTGGTAGGCATTGGCGAATCCGACCACCGCCTCGGACTGCACCCACCAGTGCACCTCGGCATCAGTATGGCCCTCCTCGCATTCATAGCAGAGGCCGCCATCAGCAGCCACGCCTTCCTCCAGCACCGCATTCGCCATGGCCACGCTGATCTTTTGGCATTTGCGGCCCAACACCGGATCGCCTAAAGCCTGGGCCGCCTCATCGAGCAACCAACTGGTCTCGATGTCATGCCCATAGGAGATCTTGTGCGATTTGGGCTGCCAGTGTTCATCAAAAAAAAGCACAAGATGGTAGGTGCCGGCATCAATGATGTGGTCGAGAAAATTGTTGATGAGTTGCACCAGCCGTTCCCGCAGTCCATCATCAGGCCAGGCGCGAAAGAGCTGGGTGTAGGCCTCAAGCAGATGGAGGTGGGTGTTCATCGATTTTTTTTCATTCATGTCCACGGCGCTGAGGCGTAGATCCTGGGTAGGCGACCAGTCGCGACTGGCACTTTCGAGATAGCCGGTGTTGACCGAATCGTAGTTATGCTCCTCGATCAGCCGATAAATGGCGAGCGCGCGTTCCAGAGGTTCCTGCTCGCCGCTGGCGAGGTGGTACTCGGTGAGGCTGTAGAGCGCAAAGGCCTGGCCGTAGATCTTTTTGCTGTCATCGAGCGGAAGATTGCGCTCATCGAGCATCCAGAACATCCCGCCGTAGATTGGATCGGTGAAAAAGGTGGCTAACTCATGCCAGGCTCTGCGCGCCATCCCGAGGTATACCGGGCTCAGGTACTGCCGGTATGCGGCGGAAAAGGTCCAGAGAATACGGGCATTGAGGATCAATCCTTTGGGAGCACGCTCGCGGACCTGGAGATCGGGCGAGACCCGTGCCCAGAATCCGCCGCGTTCTCGATCGGGAGCCTCCTCCAGCCAGAAGGGGAGGATATCGCTCAGCAGCTCCCTTTCGGCGCGAAGCGCCAGTTGCTTGCAGGTTTCACTTGCCATAGGTCAATTCGGCCCGCCCCAACTGGGCCTCTCCCATAAAGTCAACCTTGATAAAATGCATTCCCGCCGGGATCGCGGCCTTTGCAAAGAGCAGCGGCCGGAGATAATTATAGTCGGCGGCGCCGAAGAAGAAATCCCGGATAGTCATCTCGATCGGTGTATAATCGCCACCGTCGGCTGAGAGGCTGACCGCAATGCTCTTTTCCGCTGATTTGGCGAAAAGAAAGAGTTTGATCGCCTGCAAGGGGCCTGGCGTATAATAGACGATCTGCGCCCCCTCTTTGCCGGCAAGACGGTGGGCGTCTTCCTTGAAGGCGCGCGAATTGTCGGTCTGCATGGTTAGATCGCCTTTGCGGCTGAAGGCGACCGCGAAATTCCAGCATTCATCCACCAAGGTCGTGTGCTGCACTGCGACCGGCCCGATCACATTGGAAGGTGAGGAGAGGCCGGCGGCATTACGCGCGCGCACGCGGTAATAGCAGGATGAGCCGATGGGCGCGCCGGCATCATTGAAAAGCGGCTTGTGCGCCACCTCGGCATCGGAGATATTGTAGCCGATCTGTTTCCAGGGGCCCTGGCGCGAGAAGGCGCGCTCCACATCATAGCCGGAGGCGCCGACGGCGCCCTGCCAGGAGAGACAGGCGGGATCGTCGCAGGTCAGCAACCGGGGCGGCTTGGGTGGGGTCAGCACCGGCGGGGTCTTGCCGCGGATGGCATAGGCGCGCTCGCGCAACAGCTGCATCACCTCGCGCTCGGCATAATTTTCACCCGAGGTAAAGCCAGGCCAGTGATAGGCCTTGTAGAAATAGCCGCCCAGGCCGGGCTCGGAGTGCCAGTAAAATCCGCCCTCGCGGCTGTGAAACCGCAGGCTCCAGATGAGCGCACCGCATATGCCAGGATGGGCTGCGACCTCGTCC
Organism: bacterium; assembly: GCA_035419245.1. Classification (NCBI taxonomy): domain Bacteria; species bacterium. The sequence goes on from DAOLSP010000014.1 coordinate 39,023, forward strand.
AGCACTGCCTCCACCCCGGTGCGGCCGAGAAAGCCGAATTCACCGATAAGATAGGGTTTCTTGCCTTTGGCTTTGGCTGCACTCTCACGGATGATGCGAACCATATCGCGCGGATCGCGCTCGTAATGGTGGGTAGTGATGATATCGGTATAGGGATTGGCGATGGTCTCATCGCGCAAACCATAGCCGGTGAATCCATCGAGCAGAAGATGGTTCTTATCCAGGGATTTGATGTAGGCCCCCATCTCGAGCGCCCACTCATTGGGGCTGGCCAGTTCATTGCCGGTCTCCCAAGCGAGGATCGCCTTGTCCTCACGGTAGAGCACCCCAGTCAGGGTGTTCTTGCGGTTGATGATGTAGGCGATGGTCTGTTTGAAATCGGACTTGATCTGGGGGTCACTCCAAAAATCATCCGCCTTCTTGCCGCGGAATGCAGCATATTCGGCCCGTCCACCCATCCAGGGCCAGTTGTCGACGAAGGGGATAATAACCCGCACTCCAACTTCGTTGGCGGTGGCGAGCACCTGGTCGAGTGCGCGAAAAGCCTCTTCATTGAACTGGCCCGGACCCAGAACATAGCGCGGAATATCCGGCGTATCATCCGCTCGGCGCACGGTGATGACGTACATCCGGGTCGCCGTCCCTCCCATGGCCCGGATTGACTCGAGGGCGTCACGGATCTCATAGGCATCCGGCATCCGCCAGACATTGGTCTCCTCGAAAGCCATATAGTCTTCAATGCAGTGCAGATTGGGAATATTGCACGAGACAAAGCGCATCGGCAAAGGGCCATCCATGAGGCGGTCGCCGGAGACCGTAACGAAATGGGCAAACCCTGTAGGGGAGGCCCAGGCCGCCGCTCCAGCCAGCCATGTCCATACCACAAGCGCACCATTACGCAATAGCTTCATTGCGGACTCCTGTTTCATTCTCACTTATTGCTGCTTCAGCACCGCATCATACCAGGCATGGATCGGTGCACTGTTTTTTTCGATCCGCACCTGACCACGCAACTGCTGCAGATGCTCCTGAAGAGTCGCCGCACGTTTGGCGGTCATGACCTCACGCCGCAAAAGTTCGGTGGCTTCACCGGAAGCCAGGTTTGGATAGCGGCCTGCGTAGTGTTCACGATAGTACCGCTTCAGATCGCAGCTGTCCACTCGGACCTCCGCCAGCAGGCTGCGCCTGCGGGCCATCTGCAGGTGGTTCTGCTCGAAGAGCGCAGTCCGGATGCGCACCTGCGGCGCACGCTCGAGACCCATCTCGCGCGCCTCCCGGCTCAGGGCGCGGTCGCGCAGCACATAATCGAGCGCGGTCTTCATGCTGCGATGCGCCGCATAGTAGGGAATGTAGTTGAGGGCAGCGATGAACTCGCCGATGGTCAGTATGTCGCCGTCGATGCTGGCCAGAGGTTCCCGGCGCTGCTCCCAGAGCGACGATTCGATCCGCCCCATCTCCGCCTCGTTGAGTTGCTCGAGATGGAGTTGATCGGCCGTCGACGGCTGACGCTGGAGGATCACCCCCAGCCGCTCGCCGACAGCGCGCAGGCTTGCAGGATAGATGCGGATCTTTTTGTCCCGCATCAGTCCGCCGATATAAGCCAAAGCAGCTTTGTCGCCCAGCTTCTGTTCGAGGAGCGTGCGGGCGTTGCGGCGCTGCAACTGGTATTGCGCCTCCGAAAGAAGCGGGGTCTTGCGCCAGTCGGTTACTTTAAGGATATGCCAGCCATAACTCGAGGCCACTGGCCGAGAAGGGGTCTTCAGGGGAAGGTTGAAGGTGGTGTTGGCCAGATCATATTCCAGCTGCTCCCAGGCTACCCAGCCGAGATCACCGCCGCTTTGCGCCAGCCGGAGGTCATCGAAGGTGCGCTGCGCCAAGCTGTTCCAGTCCACCCCCTGCTGCAGCAACGTGTAGAGCGAATCGGCAGCCGGCTTGCTGGCACAGAAGAGATGGCTGATGCGCCGCTCTTCGTTCATCCAGGCGTAGCTGCGTTCCAGGTCGGTTTCGGAGAAATGGATTTTGGGCTTGATCACCTGCTGAAAGTGGAGATCGCGCAGCGCCTTGTCGCGGAAGGCCGCGAAGCGGTACTGAAGCCGTTCATCCTTGGCCAAACCCAGCCTCCTGGCCTCATCGGCCAGGAGCCGGCGGTCGATGAGTTCATCCAGAAATTGCTCGCGCAGCTCGTGCGAATCGAAAACATTCGGCTGCTTGACCACCTCCAGATAGGCCGTCTTAAACTCCTCGAGGGTAATGCGCTCCTTACCGAGGCGCGCAACGCTGGGCTCTTTGCTGCTGCACGCCACAAGGATTAGAAGAAACCACGACGTGCCAAACCAAATGTGTTTCAAACACCCAACTCCGGATAGTCGATGAATCGCAGAGGGACGCAGAGGCACCTGTGAAAGCTGGCCTCTGCGTCCCGTATGATGGGGCTTGCTATTTGATGATCAGCAACCGGCCCGTGGTATTCCCGACGCCGGGTGCTTCGATGTGATAAATGTAGACGCCATAGCTGATATCCATGCGGTCCCGAGTGAGCATGTCCCACGCCTCAGAGCCGTCAGTCATGTCGCTGTTGTGCTCGAGCGTCTGCACCAGGGTGCCATCCACCGCAAAGATGCGGATGGTGCATTTCTGCGGCAGATGGATGAACTGAATCGAACGCGGACCTCGGCCGCTGGTGTAGGGATTAGTGGGCTCCCAGGCGGCGGTGACCACGTAGGGATTCGGAACCACCCGGATCTTGTCCAGATTTTTGGCAGCAAACGCCTTGTCAATCTTCTGACCCTTGACCACGAACTGATAGCGGACATTGCCGGTGAAGGGAAAGTCGGGATAGACATTCAGCGTATCTCCGGCGCCCAGGGGCCGGCCATAGGTGTTCCACCAGACGGTATCCTCGGAAGCATTGTTAAGGATATTGAAGGTGATCATCGTCGAATCGTTGGGCAGCTTTTCAAAGAGAACGATCCGGTCCTTGGCCGAGAACATCCCTTTCTTGATCTTTTTCGGAGTCAGGGTCTGATCGACAAGGGCGAAAGGCAGCTCCTCTCCGGTCTGCTTGTCGAATACCCGGAAATTGGCATCCGAGGGCGGCAGCGGGATCTTTTTGGTGCTGGTGGCCAGTTCGACCTGCAGCAGATCCGATTTCTTCACGATGTCGTCATAAAAGACCACCATATACTGGCGGGGATAGTAGGTGCCGCTCTTGAAACCGCTGAGATTGAAAAGAGTGAAGCGGATGTTATAGGCGGTGGTGAAATTGATATTGCTGCTCCACTGTACCCCGTTATAGATACGTTCTTCGGGCCGGTTGATCATCCCCTCGGGTGGATTAAAGATGGAGAACTCCATCCCATGCAGAACCTTGGTCATGGTGCGCGGATCGCCGTCGGCATCCTGATAGAGGTTTTCGATCTCAACCCACTTGCCAGCGCTGTACTGTTCGTTGACGATCATGACCGTGTCTTCGGGTTGCGCGGTATTGGTCAGATTGCGCAGTACGAATCCGGTGGTCACTGTGGGCATCAACTCATCGGGATCCGCCCTGTCGATGAGACCGTCATGGTCGTTATCGTGACGGTCCATCGATTTGTCGAGAAACTGCAATTCATAGCGGTCACCGTCGCGGATCTCATCCGGTTTGATATAGCGGATCCCGACAGCGCCCGAAGTCTTGCCGGTACCCATCTGACGCGGTTGTTCGCTCAAGCCGGGGCCGACGTAGCCGAGCGCGGGAGCCTGCGGCACCACCACGACCACATTGTCGCCGGTGGTGATGTCGCCGGATGCGTTGACCGAGACGTACATATTGGTCTCGGAGGGGGCGATATTCTTTTCGGGGCTGCCGCGGTCAAACGCATTGACAGCGTAATAGTAACGCCGGCCGTTGACCACCGGAGAGTCGACGAAAACGTGCACCAGACCGGTCTCATTACCGAGATTGAACTGCACGCCTGTTCCGAAGGTGTTCTGGAAAAAGCCGAAGACGCTGTCGACCTTGTCATAAATGGCCAGCGGTTTGACATAGCGGGTGTAGCCATACCCATCGGTGATGGCTCCGGCGTCCGTGAAACCGGGATCGGTCGCCCGGTAGATCTTGTAGCCCTCGAAATCGTACTCATGGAGATACCGGTCGACACTCTCCTCGGCGCGCGCATCCCAGTAAAGCGTGACCTTCTGATTTCCCGCCACAGCGCGAAGTTTGGGCTTCTCCGGCGCTACGGCGAAGTTATAGTTGGAATTGTAGATCTTCTGGACGATATCCTTGTTGCGGAGGATATCCTGCTGGTCATCGCCGTAGACCATGGCGACGGAGAAAGACTCTTCCTGGCCGGGAGCGAGCGGGAAATAGCCGCAAGAAAAGATATAGTCGGCATCGACATTTTCGAGGTGGCCGTCGAAATAGCCAGGGGCCGACTCGTCCCACATCTGGGCGTCGTTGCTGTAGGTGATGTTACCGTACTCGTAAAAGACGAAACTGGTGAGGCCGATCTGATCGGACTCGTCGACATCGGTGTGATCGACGTTGGGTTCTCCCGGCAGGTCGCCGATGCCGCCGGTGGGTAATCCATCGCCCTCGCCGGTGTCACCCGAGCCGCTCTTGCCGTCCATACCCAGGTCGTCGGTCTTGGGATCCCAATCCCCGTCGTTATCGATGCCGTCGGTACGCTTTTCGTCGATGAGCAGGTTGGTCAAGCCCTCGCCGGTGATATAATCCTTCGCCAGATAGTCGCGGTTGTTATACTTGGGATCGCGGATATAGAGGTAGTAGGCCATGGAATCGGGGGCCACTGCGCCGTCCGCTTCGTCGATGATGCCGTTGAGGTTGTCATCGACGCCGTTGCGCTCGATCTCGACCAGCGGCGCATTGGGTTTTTTCCAGAAGGTGGTCCCGTTGAAACGGAAGCGGACGCCCTCCGCGGGCATGGTCGTGACGGTGCGGGTGTATTCCTCACTGCCGTAATCGATGAGGACGATCTTATCACCGACGGCATAGCTTTTGAGGAAATCGTCGGTGGTGATCAAATGGCCGCCGCCTTTGATGCCATCGCCATCGTTATCGATGCCGTCCCGGAAGTTGCCGGGGCTTTCGAGGAAAGCGAAGCCGACCCAAGGCACGGGGCTGTAGCCGGCGGTGCCGATGTTGTCCCAGTCATAATTGACGGTCAGATCGAGCTCGCGGTAAAAGGTGGCGCAGTCGTCGTCATAATCGGTGTTGGCGCTGATGGTCGCGCCGATGGAGGCGCCGACGTTCAGACCGAAGATGGTCTTGGCGTGACGGAGTTCCCCGATGTTCTTGATCTGGTAAATCCAGAAGATGCAATCCTGCGCATCGGGATTGGACCACTGCAGCCCGCGGACGTTCTGGCGCAGGCCGATTCCGCCGCGCTGGGGCTCTGAAGCGATGGGCCGCGGCAGGGGCAGGCCGTCAATCTTCTTTTTGAAGCTCCAGTCATCCATCGAATAAAAGCTTTCCTCATCGGCGTTCTTCTGATCCTTGCCGAAATAGCCATTCCAGTGGCCACCCCAGCCGGGATCGAGGGCGTCGTCGAGCTTGTCCGGCCAAGTCGAAGGCCAGGTGTAGGCCTCATGGCTCATAGCCACGGCATGATAGGGATCGGCCTCCTTTTGGGCGAGATCATAGTAGCCCGGCAGCGGCTCGAAGCCGAGGAAGACACCGAGGGAGTCATGTGAAAAGATGTTGGGGTCCCAGCCCTGGCAAAAGACGCAGGGGGTGATTTTGGTAAAAGTGGAGTCCCCAAGGGAATCCAGGCCGGCGTAGGTCCGCAGCTCGGAGCTGACATACATCGAGGCGTTGCCCATCTGGATATGGCCGGAGTTGATCGGCCATTCTCCGGCATAAATGAGGCTGTTGTCGCCTTTGAGACCGCCGACCATGCCGTGATTGTAAAAGGTGACTCGGATCAGGTTGCCCGCATGCACGTTGCGGGCGCGATTCTGATAACTGCCATGGATCGTCTGCGCCCCCGCTTGCGCCAGGAGAGTGAGCAGTACCATGATGACAGCAGAACGCAATTTCATAACGCTTCTCCTTCCGCTCTTCTTACAGCGATAAAATTAGCGAGAACTTGTTCTGCCGGTCGAGGATGCCGTAATCGATCAGGGCATAATCCAGCAGCACATCCGTACTGAGCACCCGGGCATGAAGCCCCATGCCGAAGGTCAGGCCGCCCTCGCTGTCTTGCAGGAAGAGCTGGCGGTAACCGCTGCGAAGAGAAAGGAATTTTTTGAAGGTGTACTCCGCCCCCACATTGAGGTATTCCTTGTTATCGCTGGGATGGATGGCATCCACGGCGACGATTAGATCGTGTTCCTTGAGACCGAAGAAATCGGCGGCCAGGTTGGCGGAGAGGCCGACGCGGAAGAGGATCGGCAGCGGGAACTCGTCGGTGGAGAGCTGCGCATTGATGTTGCCGTTGTTGCCGTTGCTGGTTTCATCGATGTCGTGCTGCACGAGCATGTCGCGGCCTTGCATGCGCAAATCCCCGCCGAAATTGGAGATCGACATGCCGATCTTGAGATTCTTGAAAAAGGTGCGGTATTGCACGCCGATATCCAGGGCTAAGCCGCTGGCATCATCGTGCCAGATCGATTCGTGGACGAGCTTGCCGGTGCCGCCGATGGAGAATCGATCCGTCAGGCTGCGGGCATAACTGATCCCTGCCGCGAAGGAACTGGCCGAGACCATCTCGCCGTTGCCGTCGGGGTAGGTGATGGTGGTGCGTTCGATATCGGGCATGCCGAGATAGGAGAAGAAGACGCCGAAGGTGCCGAGGTTGCGCATCGGTACGGTGAAGCCGGCATATTCGAATTTCATATCGGCGAGGTAGTCATAATGGTTGAGCAGGATTTGCATGCGGTCGACCTTGGCCAGCCCCGCGGGATTCCAGAACATGGCGGTGATATCCTCCGCCTGGGTGGAGTAGGCTTCGCCCATGCCCAAGGCGCGCGCGCCGACGCCGATCTTTAAAAAGGCCGCTGAACTCGTGCCGACCCCACTGATCTTTTGCGCCTGGAGCGGCGTAATCGGCGCCATCAGGAGCGCCAAGAGAGCGGCCATGACCACCGCCCGTCCAGCATATTCCCGGCGCCGCATCAGGTCTTTAATCTTGTCGATCATATCACTCCTCATTTAACTTACTTGCTGAGTCGCAATCCCAATTGAATAAACCGCGGCGAAGAATAGTTGCCCGGACGGGTGAAGTATTCGGCCACATTGGAGATCTCCACATCCGGCATGCCTACCCGGTCCACCTGATTGATGCCCTGCAGGGTATAGTCGGGCCGGCCGGTATCGGAATAGATGCCATTGGCGTTGCGTGTATCCAGCAGATTGGTGACGTTGCAGAACACCTGGGCGCGCACGGTGCCAAAGCTGATGGTGCGGCCGACGCGCAGATCGAGATTATAAGTCATCGGCTTGCGCTCGCTGTTCTCGCGCAGGCCGGTGAAGGTCCCTGAACCCGAAACCTCACCGCGAGCGAAGGAAGGCGTATAAGGCAGGCCGGAGTTGATGGTGCTCACCAGACTTGCCGACCAGCCGCGGTCCGCCCAGCTGAAGACGGTGTTGAGGGCCTGGCGTTGGTCCCAGTTGAGGTTGATCATCTGAATGCGCGGCGCCACCTTGGCCAGGGCATCATAATAGGCGTCCTGGGGATTGGAGGAGGTGCCCTTAGCCGTCATGTAGGTATAATCGACGTTGAGGGCAAGCTTGCTGAGGCGGTAGCTGCCGGAGAGGGTCACGCCCTTGGCAGCGGCATGGTCCTTGTTGACATAGTTATAGTAGGTCATCCCCTGGTAGGTATCGATCGGCTCGCCGGTGCCCAGCCAGTCGCGGATATCCCGGTAAAAACCGGTGAGATGGAGGTAGAGGTTATCCGAAAGCTGCTGCTGCAGGCCGAGCTCGTACATGACCGTGCGCTCCGCATTGAGGTCGGCATTGCCGACGAGATTGCTGGCGCCGGCCCCGGTGATCCAAAAATTGGGATTGTCATACAGATAGCTCATCTGCGGATTCTGGAAGAACCAGCCGTAACTGAAATGAATCACCCCCTTGTCCGTGATCGGGAACGAGAGCCCGAAGCGGGGTGAGAGCTGTGACTTGGCACTGGCCTTCTTCCACCAAAATTTCTCCCGTTCCGCGACTGTATACTTGACCAGAGCGCTGTCGGGCGTGCCCGGCGCATAGTTGCTGTAGATGTGGTCCATCTTGAACGGGGCATAGATCTGTGGATCCATGGGATCGGCGAGCACCCGGCCATCCGGATCAAAATAGTCATACCGCAAGCCGATATTAATAATCAGCTCGTTGAATTCGATCTTGTCCTGAATATAGGCCGACATCTCCCGGGGTTTTGCGCCGTATCTGACATGGTAAGGCGAGCTCTCGGCCGGCACAATCGGCCGGAAGGTGACATCCGAGAATTGCAGCTGGTACCAGTCGTTGCGCAGATCGTTGAGGGTGGTCGCCGCCCCCATCTTAACGAGATGGCGCTTGTTGAGCTGGCTGGTCAGATCGAGGCTGAAGTTGTAATAGGAGACATCGTTCTTGCCGATATCGGTCGAATTGCCATAGTAGGTGAAATCGTTGGTGCGAGTGATGACCGAGATGTCATCCTCCACACTGCGACCGTAAACATACTGCTCGATCATCGCCGACTCGGTAGGCATATAACGGTAGTCGTAGGGATCTTCATAGAGAAAGTTCTTGTGGCGCTTGTTGTAATAGTTGGCCTTGAAATCGAGGAAGGTGCTCTTGGAAGCGATGTATTTGGCCGAAAAAATATGGGTCTGACTGCGGGTATTGTAGTGTTTGCCGGCATCCGGCACATACTTGTAGTCCCAGCCCACGCCATAGCTGCGGTCATAGTTATAATAAAGACCGTAGGAGAGTTTGAGTTTGGTGGAGGCATCCAGAAAGAATTTGGCCTGCGAAGAGTAGCCCTTGTACCAGCCCAAAGGCACCATTGCGTTATCCGCTTTGGCGAAGGTGTGCACCGTGTCGCCGGCCGGCGAGCGGAATCCCCACGGCATGAAATAACGCACGCCCTGGATAAAACTCGGGCTGTTCTGATAGCGTCCCGAGACGAAATAGGTCAGCCGTTTCTGGGTCAGGGGGATGGGACCGGAGATATTGACCTGAAAATCGGTGTTCGTGGTCGGGTCATAGCGGTTCAGGTAGGCCTTCCGGGTCAGCCAGGGTTTGGTCGCCTGGGCGCTGGAGGTGAAGGGATTGATTTTGCCGAAATCGTAGATGATGAAATTGCCGCCGCGGGTCAAGGCACGGGCTGCAGCGTTGGCCCAGGCGGCGTTGCTCATGACGTAATAGGTGCCGTCATCAAAGCTGAGGTGATCGCCGAAGTAGCCGGTGGCGTTGACGTGAAACTGGTCGCTTCCCTGCTTGGTGACGATATTGACCACACCGGAAAGGGCCTGGCCGTACTCTGCGTTAAAGGTGCCTGTGATGGTCTTTAGTTCCTGGATCGCCTGGTCATCGATGCTGATGCCCGCCGAACGGCTGAGGGGGTCGACGACCTTGACCCCGTCGACCATGTAGGTGATTTCACTGGTACGGCCGCCGCGGATATGGAGGTTGCCGCTGTCGTCGGTGACGACGCCGGCCTGTAGATTGACCAGCTCGGCGACGCTGCGCACCGGGAGCTGATCGATCTTGTCCGCACCAAAGGAGACCTGTGAGGAGGTTAGATCCTTCTGCACCTGGACCCGGTCGGCGACGATGTCAATCGATTCGCCGCTTTCAAGAACCGTGGTTGAGAGACGGCAGTCCACTTTGGTGGTGAGATCGACGCTGACCGTGACCTGCGTCCGGTTGACCGACTGGTAACCGATATAGACAAATTTGACCGTATAGATCCCCGGTTTGATGTTGATGATATAGTACTCGCCATTGGGATCGGTGACGGCCCCCTGGATTGCAGAGCCGCTGAGTGAAATGGGGCGGCCGGATTCGAGACGCTCGATGATCATCACATTGGCGCCGATGAGGGGCTGTCCGGACGCGGCATCGGTCACCCGGCCGGCGATCTTGCCGGTCTCCCCCGCCATCACGGGCGCCGCCAGAAACGCAGCGCAGAGGAAGACGACGAGCAAGGGGATGGCAAAGCGTTGCACCATAATACCTCCAGCTTGTTGTAGCGTGATACGGTTGGCATGCATATCGCGGATCTAGAGATCTGCCGGGCTACAGCAGCCGCTTCCGGCCGGGCTGTATCCCGGCAGCGCCCTGTTTTACTTGCGATCTGCCACAGCACCAGTGGAAACCACCCCTCCTTAAACAGAATGGGGCGGCCCGGGGGCCGCCCCATTGCCTGATGCCGTTATTTGAGCAGAGTCATCTTGAGAATGTGCGAATACTCCGGAGTGATCATGCGGCAGAAATAGACACCGCTACTGACCGCCTGACCGGCGTGGTTCTGTCCGTTCCAGGTGATGGTGTGAGAACCGGCGGTGATCTGGCCGTCGACCAGAGTCGCCACTTCCTTGCCGAGCAGATCATACACGGCGATCCGCACCGGGGAGGTCTTCGCTACCTGATAGGAGATGGTGGTGACAGGGTTGAAGGGATTGGGATAGTTATTCTTCAACTCGAACACCAGCGGCTGCACCGGTTCGGTCTCGACTGCGGTCGGGCCGCCGATGACCTGAAGGAAACCGAAGGTTGCTGGACGCATCCAGTCCTGGGAGTTACCCTGATTGCCCCAGCCGGTCCACAGGGTACGCCCGGTATCGCCCTTGGAGGGATCGAGATCCGTGCCGTCGATGCGTAACGGCATCATCATGCCGTCAACCACCTTGAGATCATGGCCTTTGGCCAACGAATCGAGAGCAATGCGGACCTCTATGATGTAGCCGTCGCCGGTGAACTTTTGGTAGACCGTCCGCTCGACGCCCGGGAACTCAAAGTCGGAGGATCCGCTCTTCTGGGTCGTTCCCCAGGCTGTAAAGCCGATACGCCAGTCACCGGTGCCGGCCAAATCCACATCCTTGAACTTGTGAGGCGGCTCCAGCAGGGCATTGTAGAAGCCCAGATAGAACTCCAGGGCATCGCCCATCCACGCCTGGCTGCCGGAGACCACCGGCTCACTGCCGTTAGCGTTGAGGTCGTCGTCGGTGACATCGGCGGAGATGTAGAGATAGTCGTCATCGATGACAAAGGTGGCATTCCAGCTCATGTCCGTGGAGGTCGGGGTCCAGCCCGTGGTATCGGTACCATTATGGCGCTCAGCCCTGAGCCCGTACTGTTTGTAGTCCGTGAATTCGTTGTCCAGCCCGTCCAGCGAGAACTTGCTGGCGAAGTCGGCGACGTAATAGGCCTTGGCGGTGACGCTGGTATTGCAGGTCAGCGGGCCGGCAACGGATTTGTCGGTGAGATCCATCTCGGTGCCGTCGGAAGCCACCGCAGTGACGGCGAAATAGAGGGTCACCGGTTCGCTGGTCTTGGACCACGGGCGATAGGCATAATACTGGGTCGCATGCGGGATCGCATTGCCAATCAGGACCACACCGGGCGCCGCGACGTTGGTGATCGGCGACTTGCTCATGTAGACATTGTAAGTCTCGGTGCCGATCTCATTATCCACCCAGGCGACGTTGAAGTAATTGTAGGTCACGCCGGGGCCGCTGAAGGTTTCGATGGTGCCGGTGATGGCCGGCGAAACCACCTTGCCTTCGGGGGCTTTGATGCCGACGAGGGTAAAGTTGTCAAAATAAACCGTTCCCGCCCAGTTGTTATCGACATTGTAGTAAATCTGGCAGCCGACGGTGAGGACGGTGGTGGGATCGATTTCGCCGGAGGCGACGTGTTCCAGCACATTATAGGTCATGGTGTTCCACATGCCCGGCTTGAAGGTGCTGTCATTCAGGAAGAAGGATTTCTCCGTCCAGGTCCACTTGGCATGGTCCATGGCGAAGATCGAGATCTGGGCGCCGAGCGGAGCGTCGGCAGGTACCCACACGTCCATGGTGATGGCGGTGGCGCCGGTGTCGCTCTTGCTGGTCCAGCCGAGGTTGATGTTGGTGTTGTCGAAGGAGCCCTTCTTGCTGCCGGCAAGGGCTTTGCCAAAGTCCCAGTTGGTCGCCAGCACGCCGGGGGTCCGGCCGGAGGGATCAGCGGCCTGGGCGATACTGATCAGGCTCGCGCCCCAGCCATTATTGGCGAAACCCTGGAGACCGGCCGAAGGCTTGTCCCAGTTGCCAACCACCCATTTATCGCCCACTTCGAGGGTGTGAAGGGTGTAGTCATCCATCAGGACCTTGCCCTTCCAGGTCTGGCCGGCGCCGAAGTAGATCTCAAGGCCGCCCTTGACTTTCAGCCAGGGCTGGAAATTGGGCCAGGTCTCCATGGCATGCTTGACGGGGTAGTAGATGGTGTTCCACTGCCCGGCCTTGATATGCACGCCTTCGCCGGCGACGGAGAACTTGTAATCGGTCCACTGCCAGGAACCCTCAGCAATCTGCATCCAGACCTTGATGACCGCATTGGTCGGGAAATCGGCCGGAACATAGACCCTGAAGCTGGCGAAGTATGCGCCTTCTGCTTGCGCGGAGGTCCAGAGCAGGTTGACCGGATCGGTGCCGATGGCGGCCTTGGTGTCGCCTTTGGAGGCATCGCAGTCGAGTACGAAAACCTCATTGGTGGCATCATTGGGATCGAATTCAATTGAAACAGCCGTCAAGGCATCACCCCAGTATTTGCCGAAATTAGCCTGGCTGGTCCTGAAATCGGCAACGACGATGGGCTCGACGCCCTCGATGGCAAAATTATCGATGAGGATATCGCCGCTCCAGGTCGGGCTGGAACTCTTGTCGCTCGGGAAATAAACCTCAATGCCGCCCTTGATCTTCAGCCAGGGCTGGAAATTGGGATAGGCTTCCATCATCCCGAGGACGGGGTAGTGCAGGGTGACCCACTGGCCGGCCTTGCAATGCATCCCTTCACCTGCGATCGACCACTTGTAATCGGTCCATTGCCAGGAGCCTTCGGCGATCTGCGCCCAGAGTTTGACTTGCGCTGAATCTGGGAAATCGGCGGGGAGATAGACGTCCACGGTGAAGAATTTGGCGCCCTGCTGCAGGGCCGAAGTCCAGCCGAGAGGCAGGGGATCGATACCGATCGCGGCCTTGCCATCACCAGTCGCAGCCGTGCAGGAGAGTTTGAGAACACCGGTCGAACGGCCGGTGGGATCGGCCGCTCGGCTCAACGAATTGGCGGCATTGCCCCACCAGATACCCCAATTCTGCGTGCCGGCGCTGGTGCTCTCAAAATCGAACTGGACCTGAGAGAAAGCCATGCTGCCCAGCAGCAGAATCGTGGAGACCACAACCATCACTTTCGAAAAAAGTTTCATGCTTGCCTCCTGATACGATTAGGAAAAATGCGGCATTCTGAAAAAAAGGTACGGCTCCATTGCATCACAGCTCAACGTGCGATCAGTTCACCTCCTTCCGCTTGTGCAGTATGTGCAGCCATGGAACTTGTGCGGTCATCGCGAGGCCGGCGTACCCATCACGCCGTCAAGCTGATGGCCACGGATTCCCGTTCGATGAGCCGGGTAGGCACCAGGGTGGTTACCGGCTCGTTGATTTCATGGTTCAAGACCTTGAGGAGCGTCCGCACAGCGATCGAGCCCATCTGTTCCTTATAGACGCGGACGGTGGTGAGCGGCGGCGAGATCATCTTGCCCAGTTCAATATCGTCAAAGCCGATAATCGAGAGATCGTCCGGGACGCGAAGATCGTGATCGGTTATGGCTTTGTAACCATAAATCGCATTAATATCATTAGCAGCGAAGATGGCGGTCGGCGGCTCGGGGAGATCCAGCAGGGCGCTGACATGATCATAGCCCTTTTCCAGTCCGCCGGTGCGAACCAGCTCTTCGCAGAGGGGAAAACGGGCGAATTCCAGGGCCTTGCAATAGCCCTCGAAGCGCTGCCGGAAGCTGAGGCGTTCGAGATCTCCGGAGATAAAGCCGATGCGGCGGTGGCCATGGTCGATGAGGAACTGGACCGCCTGGAACGCGCCGTGTTCGTTATCGATCAGCACCTGGCAAAAGGTATTACTGGTGATTTTGGGATCGACCAGCACGGTGGGGATAGCCAGAGAGGCGAGCTGATCGATAAAATTCTGCTGCAGAACCCCGATGAGGATGAGACCGTCGACCTGGTGTTCGCGGATCATCTTGGGGATGGCGGCGGTCTGGCTTTCCGGGAGCAGATGCAGGACGAGGCTGTAATTGCTGACGGCCAGTTCGGCCTCGATGCCTTCAAGCACGCGCGAATAGAAGGGATTCAGGGAAAGCGGCAGCTGCTCGCGGCAAAAGATCACGCCGACGTTTTCAGTAATTTTTTTCTTGAGGGCTTTGCCGAGGGCGTTGGGGTGGAAATTGTGTTCTTTGGCGATGGCGAGAACGCGCTGACGGGTGGCCTCTGCGACATCGGGGCGGCCGTTGAGGGCCTTGGAGACGGTTGCAGCCGAACAGTGAGCGGCTTCTGCAATGTCTTTGAGCGTGATCATTACCTTCTGAGCGGCGAGGGTACAGCGGTGGGGAACGGTTGATTAAGTCGAAATCGATTTCGATTTCTCCTTTCAAAATAGCAATTTTTCCAACTTGTGTCAAGTTTTTTTTCGAAAAGTATCGATAATTTCGGAAAAGGGTGTGGATAAGCGGGCAGCCGTAGAGAGTCAATATTGTAATTATTTATTTTAGGTGTTGCGTCGCAAATAACGAGACCGAAATCGATTTCGGCGAAGAGCGGCTGCCGCAGGCATCGCGCCCGCGGCGGATGGGCGCGAAAGATGCGGGAGGGTGCGAGAGGCGATGGAAGAGTGCGCGGGGGCGAGACGGGGCGGGTGGAAGCCAGGCGGGGCGGGAGCCCGCCCCCTTTCAACGCACCACCGGGAACTCGCTGACCCGCAGCGTCGTGCAGCCATAAGGAATTAATACCAGCGGCTCGGCCGGTGCATGCTGGAGATGAAGTTGCGGGCTCCAGGGCATCGGACCAGCCATCTCCCCATAGAGCTGCCACTCAGGAATTCGCTTACCTCGGGTGTGCAGTTCGACAGGCGCGGTCTCCAGCGACCAAGGCTGCAAACCGGTGCTTTCCCGCTCCACAACAGCAAATCCCACCGCCGGGTTGAGCACCGCGGCCTCCAGCAGTCCCCAATTCCAGGGATCGCGCGGATAAACCTCCCAGTAGTCGCCCCATTTATCCCGATTTTCAACCCGTTTCCAGACCTCGCCGATCCGCAGTCCATAGACCAACGGCCCGCGCTCAATCCCTACAGCACCGTCGGCCCACCGGCTGATCTTCACCACCATCGGCAGGTGCAACTCCACGACATCCCCGGAATGCCATTTCCGCACCAGGCGCAGAATCGTACCGGGTTGCGGCGCCGCCTCTTGACGCCCGTTGATCTCGATTCGCGCCGAATCGCACCAGCCGGGAACCCGCAGCACAAAGGGAAACCTGGCTTGTTTGTCTAAAACGAACCGGAAACGAATGCAATCGCTGAAGGGATAGGTTGTCTCTTCGCTGATCCGGGCTTTCTCCCCCGCCCCCACGCTCAGCTCAACGCGACTGGGCCCGTAGACGAGTGCAGCCGCGCCGCCGTCGATCGTGGCATACCACAAATTCTGCACCAGTTTCGGCCATCCTTGATGGAGGTTACAGGTGCAACAAGGATAGCCAGTCAGAAGGCCGAAGCAGAGGTCCGTGCCGCCATGATGGGCATCCTCATAAAAGTTATGACGGGCGCGGGTGGCCATCACCTGATTGGCACACTGGAAATACTGCCGGGCGCTGAAATCATCTGTGATTTGTGCGGGCAGGGCATTGTAGGCCAGGCGTTCCAGATGATCAGCGAAGGCAGGGTCAGCGGTTATCGGCAGCATGCACTCGAGGGAATACATCATTTCGACGATCGCACACAGTTCGATGCCCTGGGTGGGGGCATTGCCGTGCATCGGCTCATCCGCGCCGTACATCCCTTGCACCTGACCATGGAAGGCCCGGATGTCCGCAAAGGCGCGATGCACCGCTTCCAGATAGGTTTGCTCCGGATGCTGCTGGTAATAGATCACGGGCTGCTTGATGCCCTGGGCGAGATTGACGCAGTGAAAACCGCGCAAGCCGCGCAGCGAGAGCGCCGCGATCTCGGCCGTTTTCCAGGGATAGCGGATCTGATCGTAAATCCAGGGGCTTCCACCGGGAAAAGCGGTATAAAAATCGGCGGGCTGGTCGTTGAGAAAAACCTGGGTCCATGGGAAGGTCTGCGCAGCGAGGAGGTCGGCCAAGTGCAGCAGATAGGCCGCGCCCGTGCGGTTGTAGAGCCAGTAGACCGCCTGCAGGTTGTCGCCGCCGCGTCGATTGGCCCAGATGGTCCAGTGATCAAGGGGCGTCTTGGGCAGTTGAGCCAGTTGGAAGCGAAAATAACGGTCCATCAAGGTCAGGACACGGGCGTCGCCAGTGGCGTCGTAATACTGCATCAGCACCTTGAGCATCACCATCTTGGGCCACCAGTCCTCGCGGTCTCCCTTCTGCAGCCCCGGTTCAGGCGCCGGATCCTGCAGCGGCAGCGGGCCGAAATAGCCGTCCGGCTGCTGATTCCGGAGCGACCATTCGATCCAGAGCCGGGCTTTCGCCATCAGGCTGGAATCTCCGAGGATCCAGGCGAGCGGGAGCAATCCATCGATCCAGTACGGACCGCGCTCCCAGCCATCGCCATCCCCGCCCAACCAGCCATTGCGCGGCCCGACCACGCTGCTGTAGAGCACATCAAGGTGGCCCGTCATGCCATCCCGCATAATTTCGAGTTGCTCTTGCAGCCAGCCCATGGGATGGATGGCGCCCAGCGGGAGTTCCAGGTAGGGTTTTTCCCGGAGAGGCGGGCGGTTGACGGGATAATGGGCTTGCTTCGCCTCCGCCCCGGTGGAGAAGGCGAGGAGAACAGCGATCAGGAGCGGCGCCGGTTTCATGATCCGCTCCCTGCCGGATACCGCCGCGGCGTTGTGACGCGATCTACCAGATAGAGAATCGATTTGAAGGGGATGCCACTATGGGTCGTGAGGCCGATTTCGCAGGTGCGACTGGTCGAGAAGCCCTCGTCGCAACCGGCAGGCACCTGACTGCGCAAGTGGCGCAAACCATGTTCGTTCAGCTCCGGGAAGGTGAAGCCGCGGTCGCCGGCAAACCCGCAGCAGTTGCAGTCGGTTGCCACGACTTCCGCAGCGCACAGGCGCGCCAGCTCCAAAAGCGGCGCTTCCAGTCCCATCTTTTTGGCGCTGCAAACAGCGTGGACCATGATCGTTTCGGGAAGAGGATGAAACTCGAGGCGCGGCGCCAGGTGCTCCAGGGTGAAGGCGATGGGTTCATACAAGGTCAGCCGTGGATTAAGGGTTTCCTTCATCCGGTAGAGGCAGGGGCTCATGTCCGCCAGCACGGGGTATTGGCCCTCGGCGCTGGCGCGCCATAGGGCCTCGTCCAGCTCTGCCGCTTTGGCGTCGCCCGCTTCCTTGTAGCCTTTGCTGGCGAAAGCCATACCGCAGCAAAGGGCGTTGAGGTTTTCGGGAAAGATCACCTCAAAGCCGGCCTTTTGCAGCAACGTCACCGTCAGATGCGGCAAATCGGTCTCCTCTCCGTCACCGGCCGCCAATCCCATAGTGCGGGTGATACAGGCAGGAAAGTAGACCACCCGGGGATGGGCCGCGTCCGCGGCTTCCCGCGGCAGCGGCGAGGTGATGGAAAGGGGCCGGCTGTTCGTGGGCATGGCCGGGGTCCAGAGCGGCAGCCGACCACCGGAGAGCCGACGCAACAGGCGCGCCGTGGTGCCCAACAGGAGCGTGCCGAAAAACCGGTGCACTCCATGGACCAAAGCGAGCCCCCCTCGCCCCAAGGCGGTGACCATCGTCATGTGGCCGGCGAGGGCGGCCGCCGTCCGGTTGGCCAGACGCGAGGCCTTCTGATGGCGCAGTTCCTTGATCAACTTGCCGGTATCGATCTCGACTGGGCAAGCGAGGGCGCAAAGTCCGTCGGTGGCACAGGTCTGGTTGCCAAAATAGCCGTAGCCATCGCGCAGTTGTGCGAGCCGGTGCGGCTCGGCTCCCGAACTGGTGAGCCGGGCGATCTCGCGGTAGACGACAATCCGCTGCCGGGCGGAGAGGGTGAGCTGGTTAGCAACGCAATGGGGCTCGCAAAAGCCGCATTCGATGCATTTGTCGATGAGCGGGTGCGCTGCGGGCAGGGGTTTGAGGTTTTTGACATGGGCCTCGGGATCGCTGTTGAGGATCACACCGGGATTCAAGATACCCGATGGATCGAACACCTCCTTGATCCCATGCATGATGGCCAGCGCCTCCTCGCCCCATTCGAGTCCGACGTAAGGCGCCATATTGCGTCCGGTGCCATGCTCGGCCTTGAGGGCGCCATCATAGCGTTCCACAACCATGTGGCAGACCTCGTCCATGAAGCGCCGGTACCGCGCTACCTCATCGGAAAGGTTGAAGCTTTGTTTGAAGACAAAATGGAGGTTGCCCGCCAGAGCATGGCCGAAGAGGATGGTGTCATCATAGCCGTGTTTCCTGAAGAGCCCCTGCAGTTCGAGGGTGGCCTCGGCCAGATGCGGCACCGGAAAGGCGACATCCTCGATGATCACCGTGGTGCCGGTCTGGCGCATTGCCCCGACCGCCGGGAAAAGTCCCTTGCGGATGTTCCAGAGTTTGCCATACTCGGTCGGATCTAGGGTGAAGGTGACCGGTCTGAGCGTAGACACTCCGCCCAGCATCGACCGGATCGTCGCGATCTGGTGCTGCAAGCCGTCGGCATCGGCGGCCCGGCTTTCGATGAGCAGAGCGGCTGCAGCCTCGGGCAGATCCGCCAGGTAATCGGGCATGCCTGCCTTGCCCTCTACCGAACGCAGCGAGGCGCGATCCATGATCTCCACAGCGTCGACGGGGGCCGATTCGAGAACGGAGACGGCCCGGCAAGCGCTCCCGATATCGGGGAAGATGATCAGACTGGAGGCCTTGTCGCGATACTCGGGGACTGTATGGTAGGCGATTTCAGCGAGGAAGCCGAGAGTGCCCTCCGAGCCGATCATCAGATGCTGGAGGATCTCCACCGGGTCCTCGAAATCGGCCAAAGCGTTGAGGCTGTAGCCGCAGGTATTCTTCATTTTGAATTTTGCGTGCACCCGGTCCGCCAAAAGGGACTTGGCGAGCAGCTGCTGCCGCAGCTCCAGCAGCCGGTTGAGCAGCCCGGCCTGGTCGCGGCGAAAGCGTGTGACGGCATCGGGGTCGAGGCCATCGAAACGGGTCCCGTCGGCCAGCAGCAGCCGGAGTCCGGCGAGAGTGCGGTAGCTGTTCTGCGCCGTGCCGCAGCACATGCCGCTGGCGTTATTGGCGGCGATGCCGCCGATCATCGCGGCATCGATCGAAGCGGGATCGGGGCCGATCTTGCGGCCAAGAGGCAGCAGAGCCTTGTTGGCGCTGCAGCCGAGAACCCCCGGCTGCAGCCGGATCCGCGCCCCCTGAGCCTCGATGTGGATCTCTTTCCAGCCCTGATCGATGAGCACCAGAACCGAATCCGAAACCGCCTGGCCCGAAAGACTGGTGCCGGCGGCGCGGAAGGTCACCGGCAGGTGCAAGGCGGCGCATTCCTGTAGAATGCGGGCGATTTCGTCCTCCGAATTGGCACGGATGGCCAGTTGGGGCAGCAGACGGTAGAAACTGGCGTCGGTGCCGAGCGCAAGGGTGTTAAGATCATCGTGAAGCAGGCGGCTGGCGGGGAAATGGGGGCGCAGACGGGCATAAAGCTGTTGGTATTTTCCGGTGAGCATGGGTATCCTCAGATGGAAGTTGGATAAGCAGCGACCGGGCCGCTGCGAATCGGGTTGGGAGACCCGATTCCGGTGTATGCGGCTGCAGGGCCGACTAAATCGACTCGAAGGCCCTGATTTTGGTCATTCCCTGATAGTGGAGGGTATTGCCGATATAGACGCGGGAGCGCAGGGTTACGATCTGGTTGCGCAGGTTGGATAGCACATAGAGTTCGATGGTGATGGTGCTGCCGGGGTAGACCGGTTTGAAGAACTCGATATTGTGCACCCGCAGGATCGTTGAATCGCCGAAGGCCCGTACAATCGACTTGACGATGAGGGCCGAGATCAGGGCGCCCTGTACAGGCGTCTCTTCAAAACCCACTTTGCGCGCATAGTCGTCATCATAATGGAGCAGCGTCCAGTCGGTAAAAGCCGCTCCGAAATCGTGCATGATCTCGCGGCCAACCGTATAATCATGGCGGACACTATCGCCCTCCTGGAGCATTCCCATCCTCACACAAAAGGAGACCTGGCCCTTGGGGAAATCCCTGTCGGCAAACCTGTATTAATATAGGAGCGCTCCGGGCAAGATACAAGCGAAAAATAGGGCCGGCGCGCTCTTTTTAACAGCGCGCTTCGGGCGGGAATTATTCTCCCGGTGCCGGCATTATATAGGTGACCCAACCTTGGAGGAACCATGGAACTCGTACAAGCCATTGAGGTGCGGCGGACGGTACGCAAATTCGCGAACACACCGGTCTCCGCCGATCTTTTACGGGAGCTGGCGCGGCGCGCCGGACTCGCCCCCCGTGTCAACAACGCCCATTTCTGGAAGTTCATCGCCGTCACCCAAACCCGTCTGATTCAGGATCTGGCCGCGGCGGTGCATCAGCGCATTGCAGCCCTGTTTGCGGATACGACACGGGCTGCAGTGCTCAAGACCGTGGACCATTTCTCGACCGTCTTTGAGGGCGCGCCTGCAGTTCTATTTTTAGCCATGCAGCCGTATAAAGCGATCGCCGATGACCTCGAAATCAAGGGAGTGGATCATGAGGCGCTCAATGCGATGCGACGTCATCCTGATCTCCAGAGCGCCGGTGCTGCGGTGCAGAATATCCTTCTCTCCGCCGCCGAGCTTGGACTTGGCGCCTGCTGGCTTTCCGGCATGATGGTGGCCCGCCCGGAATTGGAGAAGCTGCTACATGTGCAGGCGCCCTGGGAACTCGTCACCGCCGTGGCGGTGGGCAAGCCGGAGACGGTCCCCGCTGCCAGGCCGCATCCGTCTCTGGAGGAGATCTTTACTCTTATCGCCTAGAACGGTCCGGCAGAAATCCCTTGTCCGATTCATCGGATCCTTTTATATTACAAGTCAAAATGAAGAAGAAAGGGAGCATGACGGATCTCTTGCAGACCAGCGGGCTGGTTTTTAATATAATGCGGTTCGCTGTGCATGACGGGCCGGGTATTCGCACCACGGTCTTTTTGAAAGGCTGTCCCCTGGCGTGCGCCTGGTGCCATAATCCCGAATCGATCAGCATGGAGCCGGAATTAATGCTCAATCCGGATCGCTGCATCGGTTGCGGTGCCTGCATCGAGGCTTGTCGCCAGGGGGCCATCGTGTACACCCGGCAAGGCCCGATCACGCATCGAGAGCTGTGCCAGGCTTGCGGAGCATGCGTGGAGGTCTGCCCTGCGGGAGGCCGCGCGCGGGTGGGCGAGGTCATGAGCACCGGTGCGGTGATGGAAGCAGTGCTGGCGGACCGCGTCTTTTACGACCAGTCCGGCGGCGGTGTCACCTTCTCAGGTGGCGAGCCAACCTATCAATCGGGATTTTTACAGGCCTTGCTCATGGCGAGCAGGATGGAGGAATTGCACACGGTGGTTGACACCTGCGGGTTTGCGCCCTGGCGGTTCTTCGATGCCATCGCGCCGCTGACCGATCTTTTTCTCTTCGATGTAAAGATGATCGATCCAGAAAAACACCGGCACTGGACCGGCGTCTCCAATCGCCTCATCCTCAAGAACCTTGAGCGCCTCGACGCCGATGGCCGGCCCCTCAGCCTGCGGCTGCCCATCCTGCCTGGCATCAACGACGATGCCGTTGATATGGAAAAACTGATGCGCTGGCTGGCGAGGCTGCGCCATGTCCGCCAGCTTCATCTCCTCCCCTATCATCCGATCGGGAATGGAAAATACTACCGTCTGGGACGAAATGAGCCACTGCAAGGGTTGCAGCCGCCCAGCCAGGAGCGCCTCACCGAGTTGGCCGCGCAGCTGGCGCAGATCATCGAAACCGTAACCATCGGCGGCTGAGAGGAGATCTCCGCGCCGCCCCGCATCTTTCCGGAGGCCCCACCATGAACGACCGCGTTCGCCGTTTACGCGAAGCCAGTATGCAGGCCACACCGAGCCTCTCCACCGAACGGGCCGAAATCGTCACCCGCGTCTATAGCGAGGCCGGACTGCTCTCCGCTCCGATGCTCCGCGCCCGCATCTTCGAGGCCATCATGGCGGAAAAAACCATCTGCATCAATCCCGGAGAGCTCATCGTCGGCGAACGCGGACCCGCGCCCAAGGCCACCTCCACCTTTCCCGAAATCTGCTGCCACTCGCTGGAGGACCTCGAGATACTGAACAGCCGCGAGAAGGTCTTTTTCAAGGTCGATGCGGCGACCCGAGAGCGGTACCGCGACACCTTCATCCCCTTCTGGCGCGGAAAAACCCTGCGCGAAAAAATTCTCGCCAACATGAGTGAGGAATGGAAAGAGGCCTATGCGGCGGGCGTTTTCACCGAGTTCATGGAACAGCGCGGCCCCGGCCACACCGTGCTCGACGACAAGATCTATCATCGCGGGATGAACGATTTCATCGCGATAATCGACGCTCGGCTGGCAGGGCTGGATTATATACAGGATCCAACGGCCTACGACCAGGCCGAGGAACTCCGCGCCATGCGCCTATGTGCCCAATCGATCATCACCCTCGCCCAGCGTCACGCTGACCGGGCGGAGGCGCTGGCCGGGGAGGAGATCGACCCACAGCGCCGCGCGGAGCTCCAGCAGATCGCCGCGATATGCCGCAGGGTCCCTGCCGAAAAGCCGCGCACCTTTCACGAGGCCCTGCAGTATTACTGGTTCGTTCATCTCGGCGTCATCACAGAAATCAATCCCTGGGACGCTTTCAACCCGGGACGCCTCGATCAGCACCTCTACCCCTTTTACCAGAGGGAGATGGCCGCTGGTAGCCTGACCCGCGAAGCGGCGCGCGAACTGCTGCAATGCTTCTGGGTGAAATTTAACAACCAGCCGGCGCCCCCCAAGGTCGGGGTTACCGCGGCGGAGAGTTCGACCTATACCGATTTTGCTAATATCAACAGCGGCGGCCTCCGGGCTGATGGCAGCGACGGCGTCAACGAGCTCTCCTATCTCATCCTCGAGGTGATCGATGAGATGCGCCTGGTGCAGCCCAGCTCCAACATCCAGCTGAGCCGCAAGAATCCCGATGCTTTCCTCAAGCACGCCCTGCGGATCGTGCGTAAGGGCTGGGGCCAGCCCTCGCTCTTCAATGCCGATACCGTGGTGGAGGAGCTGCTGCGCCAGGGAAAATCGGTCGAGGACGCCCGTCAGGGGGGTACTTCGGGCTGTGTCGAGACCGGCGCTTTCGGCAAAGAGGCTTACATTCTCACCGGTTATTTCAATATTCCCAAAATCCTCGAACTCACCTTGCATGACGGCTTCGATCCGCGTACGCAGCGCCAGCTCGGGCCGCACAGCGGCGATCCCGCAAGCTGGAACAGTTTTGAGGATCTGATGGCCGCTTTTGAGCAGCAGATGGCCCATTTCATCGGGATCAAGCTGACCGGGAATGCCATCATCGAGCGCCTTTATGCCCTTCACATGCCGGTGCCGTTTCTCTCGATCCTGATCGATGACTGCATAGCCCGCGGCAAGGATTACAACGCCGGCGGCGCCCGTTATAACACCAGTTACATCCAGGGAGTCGGCATCGGCACCATCAGCGACAGTCTGGCGGCGCTCAAATACCACGTATTCGACCACCCTACATTCACCATGCCGCAATTGATCGCCATGCTGGATCGGAATTTCGCGGGCGACGAGGCGGCGCGGCTGCGGCTGCTCAACCAGACGCCCAAATATGGGAACGACGAGGATTATGCCGACAGCATCATGATGCGGATTTTTGAACTCTATTATGGTCTTATTAACGGGCGGCCCAACACCCGCGGCGGTTCCTACCGCATCAACATGCTGCCAACCACCTGTCACGTCTATTTCGGTTCGGTCATCGGCGCTACGCCGGACGGCCGCCTGGCAGGAATGCCGCTGAGCGAGGGGATTTCGCCCGTGCAGGGTGCAGACCGCAAGGGCCCGACTGCGGTGCTGAAATCCGCAGCCAAGATGGACCATGTGCGCACCGGCGGCACCCTGCTCAACCAGAAATTCACCCCCTCCCTGCTCGCTGATGAGGCGGGGATCGACCGTCTCAGCCATCTGGTCCGCAGCTATTTCACCCTGGGCGGCCATCATATCCAGTTCAATGTGATCGATGCCGCGACCCTGCGGCATGCCCAAGCACATCCCGAAGAGCATCGTGATCTGATCGTCCGCGTCGCCGGTTACAGCGACTACTTTCTCGACTTGAGCAAAGCGCTCCAGGACGAGATCATTGCCCGTACCGAGCATCAAGGATTTTGACACCGGGCGCTAAAAAAAAGCCTCGTGCACGATGCACAAGGCTTTTTTGTTTGCTGCCGGTTTATCCGAGTTGCGGGCGGCCGATCGCGTAATAGGTAAAGCCGAGGTCGCGGATTTTAACCGGATTGTAGATATTGCGGCCGTCAAAGATAACCGGCGTTCTGAGCGCCTTGCGGATGCGATCGAAATCAGGCTCGCGGTAATCAAGCCACTCCGTCACAATGATGAGGCCGTCCGCTCCTTGCAGCGCCTCATAATTATTCTCGAAGAGTTGGACCATCCCGTCCAAGCCGAGGCGTTTGGCCTCCTCAAGGGCAGCAGGATCATGCGCCTGAAGCTTGACCCCCCGTGCATGCAGGGCCTTGATCAGGGGAATGGCCGGGGACTCGCGCATGTCATCGGTGCGGGGTTTGAAGCTCAAACCCCAGAGGGCGAGGGTGAGCCCCTCGAGCTTGCCCTGGAAATGCGCCTCGATCCGCGGCAGCAGAATGGTTTTCTGGGCCTCATTGGCTGCCTCGACCGCTTCCAGCACCTTCAGCTGATAGCCATACTGCCTGGCGGTATGGATGATCGCCTTGACGTCCTTGGGGAAGCAGGAACCGCCATAGCCCATGCCTGGAAAAATGAAGGAGTGACCGATGCGCTTGTCCGAACCGATACCGCGGCGCACCATCTCCACATCCGCGCCGACACGGTCGCAAAGATTGGCGATCTCGTTGATGAAGGAGATCTTGGTCGCCAGCAAGGAATTGGCGGCGTACTTGGTCACCTCGGCGCTGTGCTCATCCATGACCAGAATCGGATTGCCGGTGCGCACAAAGGGGCCGTAAAGCTCCTTCATGATCTCCCCCACCTTGGGATTGCGCGTGCCAATGATCACCCGGTCGGGATACATGAAATCATCGATGGCCGCGCCCTCCTTGAGGAATTCGGGATTGGAAACGACGTCGAAGGGCAGTTCCGTCTCTGCAGCGATCACCTGACGCACCTTGTCCGCCGTCCCGACCGGCACGGTGCTCTTGTTGACGACGATTTTGTAGCCATTCATGTGCTTTCCGATCGCCCTGGCCACCTCAAGAACATGGGTGAGATCGGCTGAACCATCCTCTTCAGGGGGTGTGCCCACCGCAATAAAAAGAATATCGGAGTGTTGAACGGCATCCTGCATCACCGTGGTGAAGGTCAGTCGCTGCAGCTTGTAATTGCGTTCAACCAGCCCCTCCAATCCGGGCTCGTAGATCGGAATCACGCCCTGCCGCAGGCTGGCGATTTTTTTCTCGTCCACATCCATGCAGATCACCTGGTTGCCCGCCTCTGCGAAGCAGGCTCCCGCTACCAAACCTACATACCCCGAACCAATGACGGTCAGTTTCATAACAGTCCCATTCGCTTGATGAAAACCGCTGTTGAACTATTGGCTTCCTATACTTCTACGTGCAGAAGCGGCCGGATGCAGAGAATGAAAAGCAGCCCTGCTTATTTTCCAGCCTTCGCCGGAGCATCGAGCAGACTCCGGTTATTGACGAAATCCCACATGGTCTTGCGCTGCAGATCGGCAACCGCCAACTTGAAATCGACATAAGCCGAAAGGTAGGAGGTCTTGGCGGTGGTCAAGCGGTTGCGGTCGAGAGCCAGTTCCTGGCTGGTGATATCGCCGTTGTTGAAGCGTTCGAGGGTGATGTCGAAGGCGCGCTGGGCAACCTCCTGATTCTTGCGCAGCACGGCGATGCGGTTTTCCGCCTCGCGCAAGCGCAGGACCACTTCCCGGACTTCCCGTTCGATCGTCTTCTTCTCTTCCTCTAGCGAGAGCACACTGGTATTATAGACCGTACGAGCAGCCTGCACCTCGGCACGATTGACGCCCCAATCCCAGAGGGGTACGGTCAGGGTGAAAGTGACGCCGCGATTGTGCGGCCGACGGTTCATGTCATCAAGGCTCGAGTTCCACAACTCGTTCCAGGGCGAATGATAGGCCAGGTTGGAGTCGCTGACTCCGGTGATATCATAAAAGGCGTTGATATCGCCGCGCATTTCGCTGCGGGCATCCGCCTCCTTGATACTGATCAGGGCCAGTTCGATATCGATCTGCCCCTCCCGCAGTTCAGTGCGGTACTTCATGGCCAACTCGATGGCGCGCGCTAGGTCGACCTCAACCGTTTCGATGGCGAGATCGGTGCGCACCCCCACCAGGTCGGAAAGCTTCAAGCCGATCAGCTGTTTGAAACTGTCCTCATTGCGCTGCAATTCGCCCTCCGCCGAAAGCAGGGCGTTGCGGCTCTCGGCAAGGTCGACCTCCATCTGCAGCGCCTCCACCTCGGGGATCAGCCCGGCGGCGTACTTTTTCGCCGCCAGATCATAGAGTTCCTGCTGCTGCCGGACGTTGTCGCGGTTGATCTCATGCTGCCGGGTGGCCTGGTAATAATCGAAAAATGCGCGTGTGACGCGGTAGACAATATCCAGCTCGCTGCGGCGGTAACGATGGAGGGTGCGTTCATAACTCAGATTGGCATTCTTGAGCCCCAATTTCAGCTGATTGATGGCAAAGAGCGGCTGCTTGAAACGGAGGCTAACCGAGTTGTAGATTTCGCTGCGGGAGACATCCGCCGCGCTCTCCTGAAGATAGGTAGAGACATCACGGTGATAACTCTGGCCGCGCAGGGTGATGGCGCCGTCAGTGGGCAGAGGCTGGTTGATATCCAGGGTTCCCATGTATCGCGTATAGCCGGTGGTATTGAAGATCGGCAGGGCGTTGGGTATGGTGATCTCCGAGACGGTTTCGTTCCAGTTGGGCGTCTCCAGGCTCAGGTCGGCGTTGGTCTTGAAGCGTCCTTTGGCAGCGATGAGATTCTGCTCCGCCTGCGCCAGGCTCAGGCGCAGGGATTTCATCTCGTAGCTCTTCTCCAGCGCGATGCCTATCGCCTGGTCGAGCGTGATAATGGTTTTCGGAGCCCCATCCAGACTGTCGCCTGCCGCCCGGATGCCGGCGGTGTCCGGCGCAACCGGCTGCGGCATGGGGCTATCCTGTGCCCATACCTGGCCGGCAACGGCCAGGAAGAGGACAACGCCGAGGACGGTAATGGAAGCAATTCGCGGTTTCATACTCTCCTCAGTAAAAGCGGTGCAACGGGATGCTATTCATAACGCAGCGAGACGATGGGATCGAGTCTGGCGGCCTGACGGGCCGGATAAATGCCGAAGACCATGCCGACTGCAGCGGAAACGCTGAATGCCAGGATGATCGCGCCGATACTGACGATGGTGCGCCATCCGGCGTAGAGGGCAATCACCTTGGTAAGGATGAAGCCGAGAACCACTCCGAGGAGTCCGCCCGCAAAGCTGAGTACCATCGCTTCGACCAGGAACTGGCCGAGGATGTCGATCTGGCGGGCCCCGACGGCGCGACGCACGCCGATCTCGCGGGTGCGCTCCATAACCGAGGCGAGCATGATGTTCATGATGCCGATGCCGCCGACCAGCAGTGAGATCCCGGCAATGGCCCCCATTACGATGTTGAAAATCCGCTGGGTCTGCTGTTTCTGGCGCAGCAGCGCCTCAGGTATGGTGATGGTGAAATCGTTGACCTGATTGTGGCGGCGATTCAGGGAGGTCTTGACGATCGCCGCCGCCTCCTGGATGCTGTCGGAGTCTTTGACCTGGAGGATGATCCGGTCGATTTCACTGGCGAAGATGCTACGCGGAAACCGTTTAACCGCAGCGGTCACCGGGATATAGACATTGTTGTTCAGATTATCCGAGATCCCCGAACCGGCACCAGCACTGGGCTTCTCGTCCATTACGCCCACCACCGTATACCACTGCCGGCCGATCTTGATCCTTTGGCCGATGGGATCCTGAAACAGGAAGAGCGCCCAGCGCACCTCCGCGCCGAGGACGCAGACGCGGCGCGCCTCGATGACGTCCTCATAATTGAAAAAGGCGCCCTGCACCGGGGAAAAGGCCATGACCCGTTCGTAATCCGGCAGCGTGCCGACCACCGTGGCCTCGACCGACTCCTGGCCGTAATAGAGCTGTGACTTGACCGAACGCTCCGGGATGGCCACATTGAGAAGCGGATTGATCACCTGCAGGGCGGCTGCATCCTCGAGAGTCAGTCCCCGGGAAAGGTTGGTCCTCCCGGTACCATCTTCCTCGTTCTCGATCGGGATATCGTTGATCAGGATATTGTTCATCCCCATCAGTTGGATCTGCTCGAGCGCCTCCTGCTTCGCGCCCTCACCAATCGAGAGCATGGCGATGACCGCGGCGACGCCAAAGATGATGCCCAGGGCGGTGAGGATAGAACGCAGTTTATGGCTGCGGATACCCTCCAGCCCGATTTCAACGCTTTCACGGATATTCATGATGGCATCCCCTGCTCAACGCATGATCATAATGGCATTCCCGCCCCCGGGCGGACGGCGATCCGGCCGTTTTTCCTTGACCGCCGCAGTGCCTTTTTCGCCGGCCTCCTTGACCGGGACGGTTGGATCCCGCAGAGCGACCAGGTCACCCTGCTTCAGTCCCTTCTCGATGACGACAAAGTCGCTGTTTTTGGCGCCGATCTGCACCTCCCGGCGTTTGAAACCGGCCCGTTTGATATAAACGACCGTCGTATCATCCTTGTGGATGACGCTTTCCAGGGGGACAAAGAGTTTGTTCTTGATCCGGTCGGTGATGATCTGGCACTGCGCGGTCATGCCGGGGCGAAGCCGTCCGTCGGCCCCGTCAATGAGAATCTCCACGTCAAAGGTCTTGACATCGGAGCCGCTTTCGCGGGTGGCCAGCGAGGCAACCCGCATCACCTTGCCATAGAAACGCTCTCCCGGCAGGGCATCGACGGAGAGAATCACCTGCTGATCGGGGCGCACCTGGCTGATAAAGACCTCATTGACCTTGGCCTTGACCATCATTTGTGATAGATCCGGGATCTCGACCAGCGTCATGCCGCGCCAGGGCGTGTCGCCGACCTTGATCTTGGCGCGCCCGTTGGCCCCGAAAATCTCCTGGAGGACCACCAAGCCGTCGATCGGCGCGCGCAGGGTGAGATCAGTGACCTCCTGCAGCTTTTGTTCATAGCGCAGGCGAGCCTGGCGCACTTTAAGGTTAGCTTTGGTCAGGTCGGCCTTGTTGATGATCTCCTGCGAATCGATCTTGCGCTGTGCCTGTTCGAGCGAAAGGGCCGCCTTCTTGAGGTTGAGTTCCTGCTCGCGCTGTTTGGAAAGCGCTTCATATTTCATCTGTTCGTAGCGGAGTTTGGCTTGCTCATATGAATACTTTTCCGTTTCGTAGGCGGTGTTGAGCTGGGCCATGGTCGAGCGGTTGGAGGCCTGGAGGCTCGCCAGCTCGGCCAGCGCGGATTCGTACTCATTGCGGCGGTCTTCGAGGTCCTGTGAGGCCTCAGCGGTGTCGAACTGCACGAGAAAATCACCCTTTTGCACCATCGAGCCGTCCTCAGCGAGCGCGACAACGCGCAGGCTGCCGCGCACCTTGGCGGGGACCCCGACCGAGACCGACTTAACCGCGTAAAGCTCGCCGCTTTGATTGATATCAATGATAAAGTCACCGAAACGGGCCGCAGAGGTGGCCACATCCGGCGTCGAGCCCAGCGTCCATTTGTAGATCAGAAGGATGAGCACCAGGCCAGCCAAGATGAGCACCGGCAGCCGCCACTTGCCGAGACGGGACAAGCCGCGCGCATTGATCCAGTCATACCACTTTTTCAATTGTTCACCAGGTTTCATAGTACACCCGAATTTAGTCCAATATACCCGCCATGATGATCATGATAAGGCACTGATCAGCAGCCGCAAATTGAGGTAGGTTACCAGCAGGCCGACGGCCAGGAGCAAGCCATTCAACAGTCGTGAATTGGCATAGGGCCCCATAACCCTCTGTGAAGAGGTCAGATAGATCTGCAGGAAGATCGTGAAAGGCAACTGGATGCTCAACACCATCTGCGAGTAGATCAGGCCCTGGAAGGGGTCGCGGATTAAAAAGAGGATCGTCAGAGCCAGCAGAAAAGAGGTTAAAACCCCGATACGGCTGTGACGGTCTTTCAGGTCGAAGGGTTCGATGAAGAGGCCGGCGAAGATGGTGCCGCCGGCCATACCCGACGTTATGGTCGAGGCCAGGCCCGAAAGCAGCAGTGCGAACGCAAAGATATCAGCCGCACTGTCGCCAAGCAGGGGCCGCAGCATCTCCTTGGCCTGCTGCAATTCCGAGACCGGCGTTGCGGCCTTAAAAAAGACCGCGGCGGCCATCAGGATCATCGCGCTGTTGATGGCCCAGCCGACCAGCATCGAGAAAAGGGTGTCGAGAAACTCGAATTTGAGCTGGCGGCGAATGATGGCAGGATCTTCGCGGTTCCACTGGCGGCTCTGGATGATCTCGGAATGGAGAAAAAGGTTGTGCGGCATCACCACAGCCCCGAGCAGACTCATGACGATGACGATCGAGCCGTGGGGGATGGCCGGCATGACCCAACCGCGGGCCGCTTCTCCCCACTGGATGTCGACGAGCGTGAGTTCATATATAAAGGAAAGGCCGATAATTGAGACAAAGCCGATGATCCATTTCTCCAGCTTGCGATAGGAATTGGTGAAGAGCAGCCAGATTACTGTGAGCAGGGTGATCACCGCGCCGGCGCGGATCGGAATTTTAAAAAGCATCTGTAAAGCAATGGCCCCGCCCAGGATCTCTGCCAGAGAGGTTGAAACCGAGGCGATCATCGCCGAACTCAGCAGCGGTCGGGAAATCCACGCCGGGCAATATTGTGTGGCGGCCTCGGAGAGGCAGAGGCCGGTGGCTATGCCCAGATGGGCGACATTGTGCTGCAGGATGATCAGCATAAAGGTCGAGAGGGTGATCATCCAGAGCAACAGATAGCCGTGGTCGGAGCCGGCGGCCAGGTTGGAGGCCCAGTTGCCGGGATCTATAAAGCCCACCGTGACTAGAAGGCCGGGTCCGATGTATCTCAGGATTTCGAGGCCGCCGAAGGCCGGACGGTGTCCGGTTTTGCTCAGGAGTCTGCGCCAGAACGGACTCTTCATGGTATGTTCCGCCGGAGTTTTTGCGAGGGAAGCGCTCCAGCCGGCCGATGCGGCCGGGTGGTATCCCCGGGAGCATACCCGGGCGGAAGCCCGCGGCCGCGCTGCTGCAGCAGCCGCCGGGATGTGTCGCCGGTGACGAGGCCGGAGGGAACATTCGGGCCGCCGGGGCGCATGGCCGGCCCGGGGGGCAAACCACCGGGTCCGGGCTGCATACCGCGTATCGCCTCCTGCAGTTTTTTCATGGTGGCTGGATCGATTTCCATCGGGCGGCCGTCCGGGGTCATGCCGGGGATGCGGCCGCGCAGCGCCTCGTAATCGCCGGCGGCGCCATTGGGAGCGCGGGCAATCACCCGACGGTTGCGATTGGCATCGTAGTCGAATGCCAGGCCGCGCTTCTCCATCTCGGCCAGATCTGCGGCCAGTTTTTCCGGCTTGCCGGTTGAGGCCGCCAGGTAGGTGGAGAATCCAAGGCGATGGTAGCTCGTGTCCGGCGGTGAGCAGGCAACCAGATCGCCTTCCTTGAGCCGGCTGTTGCGGATGACCATGCGCAGATCGTTACGCGGGCCGGTCTCGACAGGCTGGGGTTTGGGATAATTTGTGCGTGGAAAGACCACCCGTTCCCCCTGGCGTTCAAAAATGGCGCCGGTCGGGGCGGTGAGGGCATCTTTCTCAACCCCGAGTTCGATCTGGACCCGCGCGGTCATTCCGGGCTTGAGCACCGGATCGGACTGGGCCAGCCGCACCAGAACCTCGAAATCCTTGATTTCCGAATCCCAATCCTCCTTCTGGGCCAGCCGGGCGATATGCAGCACGCGGCCGCTGAATGAACGCTCCGGATAGGCGTCGAGCCGGATGGTTGCCTGCTGGCCGATGCTCAGCCGGGCGGCGTCCATTTCGTTGATACGCAACTTGACCTGGATCGAATCGAGATTCGGAATGCTGATCACCGGCTGCCCCGGATTGGGTTTGTCGCCGATCGCGATCTTTTTACGGGAGTCCCCAAAGCCGATTTCGTTGTAAACGACCAGTCCGCCAATGGGGGCCCGCAGGGTCAGACTCTTGATTTTGTCCTCAAGCTCGCGCACATTGGCGCGCGCCTTGGCGATATCGACGCCCAGCGTGCTCAGCGCCGAAGAATCGATGATCTCCTGCGACTCCAGGGAGGTCTTGGTCTCCTCCAGAGAGATCTGCGCTTTTTTCTCCTCCAGTTCCGCATCCATCCGCCGCACTGCGGCCTCATACTGGAGCAGCTCCCGCTGTAAAACCGCCACCTCCTGTGAATAGCCCGCCGCGGCGATGTCGGCCTTGAGCTGGGCGATACGCGCCGACTGTTGGGCGCGCAGACCATCGCGCTGGGCCAGGAGGGCAGCCAGGGCATCCTGCGCCAGTTCCAGGCGATCCTCCAATTCCGAGGTGTCAAACTGGACGAGAAAATCACCCTGCTTCACGATGCTTCCCTCCGGGACCATGGCGATAATTTGCATATCCATCCGCCATTCCATCGGGGGAGCGAGATCCACCGAATGCACCGCCTCGATTTCGCCGGTCTCGACCGCGTCGATGACAAAATCACCTTTGCGCAGATCTCCCCAGACCGGCTCCCCACCAGCACCCTCCTTGCTCCGGCTGCCCAGCAGCCAAAACAGGAGCAACAGGGCAATCAGGCCGGGCCAGAACCATCGTTTTCGGGAAATCTCTTTCAGTTTGAGCATGCGCAGACCTGCAGGATGGATGAAGGGTAAACGGTTGGACCGTGCTGGCAATCAGAACTGGCTCGGCGCACCGGGATCGCTACGCCTCCAGGTACAAAGAAATTTCAAGAACGCCCGGTGCAGAAAACGGCCGCTGTTGAATAGACGCCCAAGCCGGAGAAAAGTTTCGTCGCCATCTCAAGGATAGAGGAGATACTTTTGCCTCAGCGTCATGAATTGCTCAAGACCCTCCCGCCACATAATGAGGATCTCGTCCACTTCTGCACCGGCGCGGATCCGTTGGTGAACCTGGTCCGTTCCGATAGCCTTCATGAACATATCCAGACGTGGGGTGTCGTAAATATTTCGATCGGGATAGAGGCGCTGCAAGGCAGCGAGGATATGCAGCTGCGTCTGCATCGGCCGGAAAATATGGTGATCAAGCAGATGAATCTGCACCCCTTCGAGATCGACACCCTTGAAGATGCCATAAAAGGGGCGGTAATGGACTGGGCGGAAAAAGACGCCGGGAATCTGACGGCGGTTGAGTTCGACGGCAAGGTTCTCGCCCTTGATCCAGGGGGCGCCGATATACTCGAAGGGGCCGGGCATCCCCACGCCCACATCGACCTGCTGCAGTTCGCCGAGGCAGCCGACTGTGGCGCAGTACCACACCGAAAGCATCTCTGGGATATGCGGTGAGGTGGGCACCCACATCAGGCCAGTCTCCTCGAAAGAGCAGTGCCGCTGCCAGCCCGCAAGGCGGATAACCTTGAGATCACAGTCGATGCCGAATTCCCGGTTGAAGAGCTGCGCCAGTTCGCCTACAGTCATGCCGTAAATGAACGGGATAGGGTAAAGCCCGATGCCCGATTTGAACCGCGGGTCGAGCACCCCCCCTTCCACCAGATCGCCTCCCATTGGATCCGGACGATCGAGGACGACGAAGGGGATGTGGTTCTCCCGGGCAGCCTCCATACCGCGGGCCATGGTGTAGATATAGGTATAGGCACGCGAACCGATATCCTGAATATCGTAAAGGAGCAGATCGACGCCGCGCAGCATCTCGGGAGTGGGTTTGTGGTTCCTGCCATAAAGGCTGTACACCATGATCCCAGTTTTTTCGTCGACATAGTTATCGATCGCCTTTCCGGCTTCGGCATCGCCGCGCACCCCATGCTCCGGTCCGAAGAGCGCAACCAGCTGGACGCCCGGAGTCTGGACCAGGGCATCGATGGTCGACTCATGGTTCGAAGTCAAGCCGGTGGCATTGGTGATCAGCCCAAGCCGCTTGCCCTGGATCAGGGCAAGGCTGTCGCTCAGCAGGAGATCCACACCCAGCCTGACCGGAGTGGGCTCGGCCGCGGCGACCCGACCACTGAGCATCAGCAGGGTACAGCAGAGGAACGGAATCGCTTTCATAGAGGCCTCACTTTTTCTTGCCGAACGCCTCTTCCAGGGGGATAAAGTAGGCAGCGATGAATGAGGGGATGGTCGCAAAGACCACCCAGATGAAGAAGTGGCGGTAGCCGATGATATCCTGAAGCCAGCCGCTGAACATCCCCGGCACCATCATGCCCAGGGCCATCAGGCCGGTACAGATCGCATAATGGGCGGTTTTGTGTTCTCCCTCCCCGGCCACATAGATCATGTAGAGCATATAGGCGGTGAATCCAAAGCCGTAGCCGAATTGTTCCAGGGCGACGAAACAGCTGACGATCCACAGGTTATCCGGCTGGGCCTGCGAGAGATAGATGAAGGCGAGATCGGGCAAGTGAATGATCAGGAGCATCGGGAAAAGCCAGAACTTCAAGCCACGCCGCGGCACCACAAAGCCGCCGAGCAGCCCGCCCACGGTGAGGGCAATGATGCCGATGGTGCCGTAGACTAGCCCCACCTCACCGGTGGTCATGCCGAGTCCTCCCAGCTCGCGGCTGTCGAGCATGAAGGGATGGATCAGCTTGACCAACTGCGCCTCTCCGAAACGGTAGAGCAGGAGAAATGCGAGGATGGCGCTGATATGCTTGCGGCGGAAAAAGCTGACAAAGGTATTAAAAAACTGCCTGAAAAAATTGTCCACCTGAACCCCCACATCAGCCGCCGGCCGTGGCAGGACGAAGCGGTGATAGAGGAAAAAGAACAGGAAGAGCACCCCGAGCACCACAAAAGTGATCGACCAGGAAAGGGGAATATTGCCTGCGCGCGCGACATACTGGCTGGTGACGGCGTTTTGCAGCTTGGGATCGAGCTGGATCAGGGCGACAGCGGGCCGGTCCCAATTGCGATCGGTGAAGACCAGACGGCTTCCTTCGATCAGATTAATCGACTTGTCGCCGGACTCTCGGCCAAAGCTGACAATTACTTCCTTGCCCGCCGCGGGCGGTTGGGAAAGGCGGAAATAGAGAGCGCCGACATTGCCCGCCTTCGCTTCAACCAAGGCCGCCGCCTGGCGCGACTGGCCGAAATGGCCGCGCAACCATTCCGCCAGCGGGCCGGAGACGCTCCGCGTCCACCAAGAGGGGCCACCGGCCGGAGAAACGCCCGCTGCGCGCTCTGCAGGATAAAAACCATGCGCCAGATTCCAGACATGGGCCATATGCAGGAGGGAGTCGATCCGGGCCTTGGGCTGCAAGGTGGTGCGGATGGTCAACACCTCAGGCTGGCACAGCAGCCGTAGGCCCCCGCCGGGAGGGAGACCGGGAAGCGACTCCGGATGCATCATTTGCACCTCCGCTACCCCTGGGCCCGCCTGAACCGGCACCGTAACCGCCTCGAGGCCAGAATGACCTTCGATATAGCCAGCCAGAATGACCAGCAGGCCCTGACCGGTGATCATGGCAAAACGGTAAAAGGTGCTGCGAATGCCGACAAACCAGGCCTGCTGCGCCTCGCCGAGTCCAAGCATGTAAAAACCATCCGCCGCGATGTCATGCGTCGCCGAGGCAAAGGCGAGAATCCACAGGACCACCAGGGTGTACAGCAGAAAATGAGGCAGGGGGATAGCCGCGGCAATACCCAGAAACCCAAGACCGATCACCAGTTGCATCGTGACAATCCAGAACCGCTTGGTTTTGAGAATATCGACCACCGGGCTCCAGAGCGGTTTGATTACCCACGGCAGGTAGAGCCAGCTGGTATACAGGGCGATGTCGGTGTTGGAGAGTCCAAGCCGTTTGAACATAATGACCGAAACGGTCATGATGACTACGTAGGGGACTCCCTCGGCGAAATAGAGCGAAGGAATCCAGGACCAGGGATTACGGTGAGCGGCGCTTCCCTCTCGCTTTTGTTTCTCCTTCATGCAGGGCTCGCTTTCGTGGATATAAAAAAGCCTCATTGTTCAATGAGGCTCGCTCAGACTAGCGTGCTGAATTACGTGGTTTTTTCGCGGAGGTGCGATTTGACCTTCTTGATCTCGTCGCGGATTCGTGCGGCCTCTTCGTATCGCTCGTCCTGGACGGCATTGATCAAGTCGATATTGAGCTGTTCCAGCCGATCGCCAGGCGCCTGTTCATCTTCGGCATCTTCGGAGGGCGGCACGCCGTCGATGATCGCCGCCTTGCGCATCACCTCTTCATAGACGAAAATCGGGGCGTTCATGCGCAGTGCGATGGCGATGGCATCGCTCGGTCGGGAATCGATCTCCTTCGAACGGCCGTTCCCGGACATGGTGATGATGGCGAAGTAGGTATTGTCGCGCAGATCGTTGACCACCACCTTCTCAATGGTAATATTCAGCATTTCCAGAAGATTGCGAATCAAATCGTGCGTCAGGGGACGCGGCGGGGCGATGTTCTCAAGCTGGAGCGCAATGGCCTGGGCTTCCGTGGATCCCACCACAATCGGCAGCCAGCGGCTCTGCTTTTCGTCCTTGAGAATCACCACGAATCGACTGGTCGCCGTGTCGAGGGTGACACGTTCTACCTTGGCTCGGACCAGCATTGCCACCACCTCCTTTATCCTGACTATCAGGGCTTTTATGCATTTAATGTTAACTATTTTTCTTTTCAGTGTCAAGACATATTTTAGCGGGCGGTTCGTCGTCCCCTCCCCTCTCGCGCTCAGCCAGCCGCGCTCTCCGGCCC
This sequence comes from bacterium, assembly GCA_035419245.1. Lineage (NCBI taxonomy): Bacteria > bacterium. The sequence goes on from DAOLSP010000014.1 coordinate 76,421, forward strand.
CTCCCCCCTCGCACCCACCCTGCTGTTCTCGCCGGAAAATAAGCGCTTGCTTTGCATGGTAAATTTTAGTACCTTTTCAAATTAGGAAAGGATACCCAGGGAGAAGCGATGCTCATTTTTGAAAAAGCAGTTATCAAGAAATACTGGCCGGCGGATGACAAGGGAGCCGACGATCTCATCGTGCGGCAGGTGCAGATGCAGGTAGAGGCCGAGATCGAGGACAGCGATCAGATCCGCGAGCTTTACAAGAACATGGTTCGCGGCCTGGTCCATCTGGCCATCATGGACAATCTCACTGGGGAAGAGTATGAAATCCCCGCTGTGACCATTCGTCCCTTCACCATCAAACAGAAAAAGATCACGCTGGGCAAGGGGGAAGCGGCAGAGACCGTTAAACAGGAATTTGCCCTCCTCACCCTGGTTTGCAAGACCAAAGACGACGACGGCGCCGCAATGCTCGCCGAGTTGTACCGTTTTTTTAATATCGAAGTACAGTTGAATTTTTCGGAGTTCCGCTTTGCCGGTGGTGCCGCTCTGGATGATGAACAGGAAGAGACGGCCGCAGAATAATCATTTCCTCGCCAGTCGGAATCTGGGAACCGTAGATGCCACCTGAGATTAAAAAAGTATTGCTGGATAATTTCCAGCTTGTGGCGACCTTCGGCACCCTAGTGACCTGGCTGGCCTTCAAGGGCAGCTCGTTTCCGCTGCTGGTCTGGGGCCGGCGTCTCTCCCTGCTGGCCTTTTTCCTTTTTCTCTACGACTTTTTCAAGCGACTCACCCCCGTATTGATCGGCCGGCTGGATATTGTCGAGGCCGATGTCTATATGCGCCGCTATTTTGCGATGAACAAGGGCACCGACTGGGTAGACGGCTTTTTCTGGGGAATTGCGGTCAGTCTGTTTGTCGGAATCGTCCTGGCACTCACCGCAGCTGAATTCGTTAAGAAAAAGAAAAAGTAGCCAGCACCCGCCTTTACGGTGCACCCGCACAGATGCCGCTCCGGAGATCAGCCGGGAGCAGCGAAAAACTCCCGATGGATCGCCCGCACGGTTACATCCCGGTCTTTCTCCTTGATGATAAAATATTGCGTCACCCGTGAGGCGCCCGAGGCGATCATCTCGACGTTGGCGCCCGCCCCGGCTACCGCCTTGAAGACCCGGGCCGCCAGGCCCCGCGTCTCGTTCAGGCCTTCGCCGACCACCCCGATCAGCGCTACGTCTGTGACAGGTTCGATATGGTCCACATAGGCTATTTTCAATCCTGCGATCAGGCTGGCACTGCGCTGAACATCCGCTTTCATGAGCAGTAGATTCACCGCAGTTTGGGCCGTGATCACCGAAATAATATTGATGTCGGCGTCACTCAACGCCGAGACCGCCGCCTTGAGAAATCCGACCTGCTGGCCGAGACTGGCGCCGTGCAGCCGCAGCATGCCGATATTCGAGTTGGTAACGACGCTCTTGATGATCTCCTCATGCTGTTGTTTTTCCGCACCAATGCGGGTACCCGGCGCATCCGGCCTGTAGGTATTTTTAATCACCGCCGGGATGGCCTTGCGGGCGAGCGGCTCGACTGTGCGCGGATGGAGAATCGAAGCGCCGAAGTAGCTCAGTTCTGCGGCTTCATCATACGCAAGGTATGCCAGGGGCTGCGCTTCCGGCACGATTTCCGGACTGGCGGTGAGAAAGCCGTCGACATCCTTCCAGATCTGCAATTCTTCGGCATCCATGGCATAGGCGACGATGGCGGCGCTGTAATCAGTGCCGCCGCGGCCGAAGGTGATGGTGTGGCCCGCGGCCGTTCGTCCGAAAAAGCCGGTGAGGACCGGAATGGCACCGCGTTGTAAGGTCTCCTGCAGGTGTGGCGGCAGCAAGCGGGCGGTGACCTCGAGCTCGGCGTTACCGTTGCCGAACTCCCCGCTGGCGACAATATCGATCTTGTCGCCGTCAAAGGCGGCCGCGTCGCTTCCGGCACACTGCAAGGCCCCGGCGAGCAGTTGGACCGCCATGCGCTCACCCATCGAGAGGATCAAATCGCGCGTCCGCCGGCTGCACTCGCCGGTGTAGGCGATGCCATAGAGCAGCTTCTCCAGACGCGAGCACAGGTAATCCACTTCATCGAGCACCCGGTGCTGCACCTCGTGATCGCCGATCGCGCCGAGGATCATCTCGCGGTGGAGGAGGTGAAGATAATCGAGCAACCCGGTTATTTTGCGTTCAGTCTGCAGCGCCTCATCGACGCTGCGCAGGAGGTGATTGGTGACGCCGCTGACGGCCGAGAGGACGATGATCTTGTCCGGTTCCGGCCGGTTGCACACTACCTCGACCACCTGCTGTAACGACTCGAGGTTGCGCAGTGAGGAGCCGCCGATTTTCAGGACGACCATGTGCGTGTCTCCTGTCATTCAAGATAGCCGGCGCGCAAGGCCAGCTCGGCATTGAGGAGCGAACCGCCCGCTGCACCGCGGACCAGGTTGTTCGCCAGATTCACCTGGCGGACAACAGCACCCGAGATTTCAAGGCGGCCGACAACGACGGCCATCCCTCTGCGCCGGCCCGGCCCGCCGGCGTCGGCATCGAGGCGGGGTTGGGGACGATTCGTACCTTCGCTGAGCAGAACCGGTCGCTCCGGGGCCATCGGCAATCCAGCCACAGCCTCCGGGGGGCGATAATCGCGATAGCAGGCCGCAACGTCTTCCCGGGTAACCGGCTGTTCCAGCTCAACATGGGTCGAGATCAGATGGCCCACAAGGGTGGGAACACGCACGCAGTGGGCATGCACCTCCCATCCGGCTGGCTCGAGACCCGAGACCGTAACCCGGCCGAAAATCTTGTTGCACTCCTGACGCACCTTGGCCTCCTCGCCATCAATCCAGGGGATGATGTTCCCCGAGATATCCATGGCCGGTACCCCGGGATAACCGGCCCCCGAGACGGCCTGATAGCTGGCGATGATGAGCCGCCGGATCCCCAGGGGCACCAGCGGGGCCAGGGAGAGTGCCAGTCCGGTGCTGGTGCAGTTGGCGTTGGTGACCAGCCTCCCCTTGTGTGGCTGCCGACGCACCAGTTCGAGATGACCCGGGTTGATCTCGGGGATAAGGATCGGAACCAGGGGATCCATCCGGAAGGCGCTGGCATTCGAGAAAACGTGGATGCCCTGGTCGGCCAGAGCAGGTTCGACTGATCTGGCGATTTCCGCCGGCAATCCGGAGAAAGCGATCCGTACCCCCTGGGCAGCCAGGGCGGCCGCCTCGAGCGGCATGAGATGCAAATCGGCCACCGCCGGGGCGATTCCCGCCGGATGTAGCGGAGTCACCTCCCCCAGCAGCTGGCCGATGCGGGCTTCACTGGCGCAGACCGCGGTAACCTGAAACCAGGGGTGGTCATGCAGCAAATGGAGGAAATACTGGCCCACCATGCCGGTGGCACCCAGGACAGCGACAGGCAGCTTTTCCAAAAGAACTCCCGATGGTTGAATTTTTAGTTTAAAGATACTCAACGAAAGGGATAAAAACAAGCAGGAATGAAGGCCGACAGGCATGCGGGAAAACAGCCTGTGGTTAAAAAAAAGCCGGAGTGACCTCCGGCCTGTCCGCATTATTTCTTTTCCACATCGATGTTCATGTGGATCTTGAGATCGTTCAATTCATCGCGTAATTCTTCAAGATCCTTGCGTAACTCCTCCATGGTCTCGCCGCTGAAGGGCCAGCTATCGCCATTGAAACGAAGCTGCAGGTTCAGCGGTTTGCGCTCGGAAAGAACGACGGTGGTGCTGTCTCGCCGGCCCTTGCGCACATAAGCGATCTGCAACGTGTCGGAATCGCTCTCCTGAACGGCTTTGGTGACCTCTTCGATCTTGTGGACGGCCTGGTCATTGACCGCCATAAGCACGTCGCCCGATTTCAGTCCGGCCTGCTCCGCCGCGCTTTCCGCATCGACATGAGTCACCAGCACGCCCTCCCCCTCTTTCACCATGAAATAATCCGCAAGATCGGGATCCATCTCCTGCAGTTGCACACCCATACGCCGGTTCTGGCGCATGAAAAAGTTGCGCAGCGGCTGCAGTTCCCGGGGGTGTTCCCTTTGTTGGTCCCGTTGCGGGGGCCGGATACCCATCGGTTTTTCTCGTTCCTCAAGTTTGACTTTCAGATTGAGCTTTCTGCCGTTGCGAAGCACCAGCAGCGCGACCTCGTCGCCTGGAGCCATCTTGCGGATATCCCGGGTGACGTCGTCGGCATCGCGCACGGTCCGATCCCTCAATTTGATGATTACATCACCCTCCCGTAAACCGGCCTTGTCGGCAGGCCCCCCCTTGACTACCTCCCTGACGACGGCCCCCTCGGCATCATCCCAGTTGCTGGTCTCCTCGACGTCAGCAAGGTAGAGTCCCAGCCAGGCATCGCCTTTGTGGGCTTGCCTTGAATCCACTCCCGCGGCACGCAACGCCCCGTTTCCCAAAAGGGCAAAAGCGAACAGGACGATACCCGCCCCGATGAACCAGTTCTTCATAGCACCTCCTGCGGCCAACCGCAAAATTGCCTTGTTTTTAACGGCGCGATGGCGTATTTTTTCAATGGTGATACGACGCACCTTCTCTTTCCTGGATATAAATACGCATGAGACTTTCAATTCGTTCCAGAGAATTTCGCAGCATGCCGATTGGACGAATGGCGCTGCTGATCGGCCTGGCAGGAGCGGCACTCTGTCGCTTCACGCCGGGGTTGATCGCTTTGCTGCCCATGTGCCATTTTCGCACCTGGACCACCCTGCCGTGCCCATCCTGCGGCGCTACCTCCGCTGCGATTGCGCTCTCCCATGCCCATCCCGGCGATGCCCTGCGACTCAATCCCCTTTTCACCTTGCTCTATCTCGGGATGGCCGCAACCGGCCTCAATGCCCTGGCCGCCCTGGTGTGGAAGCGCGCCCTGGTGCTGGATTGGCGTCCGGTTGAACTGAGGATCATGTTGGGCAGCGCCTTCGTTCTCCTCTGGCTCAACTGGATTTTCCTGCTCGGCGCCCGCTTCGCCCTCTTCTAGTCCCGACGGCCCAGGGGAACAAAGTCTCCTGAACCGCGGTTTTGTAGGTGAGAGATGGCATGGATTAGCGCGAAAGAGAGTGACGTGCTCATCGGATTTACGGTTGAAGGATTTCAGGAGTGGCATCCCGCGGCGATAACAACCGCGATGCGCCGACTGGGGGTTAATTTTGTCGAGTATAATATCCGTATCCTGGATGCCCTCGAGCAGGTCCTGTCCCAGCTGCGCACCATACGCACCGCCTTTCATTTGCCCATCATCGAGGAAGATGGCTGGGATTTCTCATGCCGCGACCGCCAAAAGCAGATCGACGCGACCATAGCCCTCCTGCAGCAGCATCATCACCGCCTCGGACTGACCCAATTTATCGCTCATCCCCCCGAACCCTGCCCGCCAGCTGGCGATCCCGGTGCCAGTCTTGACACCCTTTTCAACAATGTTGCGCGCTTGCCGCTTCCGCTCTATTTTGAGAATGTGGCCGGCCAGTCCCCCGAGTCGTTGCGCGACTTTCTCCAGCTGGCGCGCGCCCGGCTCGGCGAACACTATGCAGGTATGTGTTATGATGCCGCCCACTTTCAGATCAGCGGTCTGGATCCGGTGGAGCAGTTCCTCGCCTTCCGCGAAGAGATCGGTGCAGTGCACCTGTCGGACTGCGTCGGCCGCGAGGACAGCCATCTTCCCTTCAACAGCGGCGGCAACCTGCCCATTCTGCCGCTGCTGCGCGCTATGCATCGCAGTGGCTACGACGGCAGCATCACGCTCGAGATCCGGCCTCGTCCCGACGGCGATCTGGCCGCCTATATTCGCAGCTATCTGCTTCTTTTGCAGCACTTCGCACCGGCCCGTTACCTCGGCGCGCGCCTACGCTTCCTGGCTGCGGCGTCCCTGATCAGGAAATCATAATTAATTTAATTTTTTAATTTTATGTCTTTTCCGATTTCACAACGCGCCATAAAAATCGCTTGCTTTTATCCGGCGGTTGATTTACTTTCAGGTAGGGACCACCCTGTTTTCTCAAGGCCAGACCCTTGTTATTAACCATGACCGGGTTCGTAACCACGCACACTCCCCTCGTACCATCCAAATCCTACTCTGGCATAGCCCTGTCTCTGGACGGGGACGCCAACCTGGTGCATCTGCACCGCGACGCCGCTGCGGCAGCCCGCCGGCAACAGCTTGATTGGCATGAGCACGTAAAAAAGTGAGGTTGGGAATGAGTCAGAATTTTCATTCTTTGGTTCCGGAGCTTAAATCGCGCATCAAACAGGAATGCGTGCGCGAAACGCCTCAGGATAGCGACGAATTGATCGGCCTGCCCTATCCCTATATCATCTCCGGCAGAGGAAAGAGTGAAGCCCTTTATTACTGGGATACCTACTTCATCAACCTGGGACTGCTGCGCATGCGCATGATCGATTACGCGCGGCACAATGTGGAGAACCTCATTTTTCTGCTGCGCAAGTTCGGACATGTGCCCGCTTCCAATTCCCGGGCCATGCTCGGCTACTCCCAGCCTCCTTTCCTGCCCTGGATGGTGCGCGACATCTACCGCGCCACCGGGGAGAAGGAATGGCTGCGGCGGATGCTCCCCGACGTCGTTCACGAGTTCAAGTTCTGGACCAGCAAACCCCATACAACCCCGACCGGCCTCTACCGCTACCATCCGGTCAAGGACGGGGCCCTTATACCGGAAGATGCGGCTATGGCGGAATCCGGCTGGATCGGCTCGCCCCGCTTCAGCGATCCCCGCCGCTACAATGCCATCGACCTCAATGCCTTGCTCAGCCGCAATGCCCGGATGATCTACGATCTTCAGATCGAAGCCGAAGGACACGGCGACGAATCGCTGCTGCAGAAAGCGGCGAGTATGAAAAAGATGATGGAATTCTGTTGGGATGACGGCGCAGGATTCTATTATGACAATAATTTTGAGGAGAAGAAATTGAGTCCGGTCCGGAGTCTGGCCGGATTTATGCCCCTCTTTGTCGAAATGGTCGACAACGACCGCGCCCAGCGCATGATTCTGCATCTCAAGGACTTTACCGCACCCGGCGGCTTTTCCCTGACCGATCAGAACTACGGCGTAAAAAGGTCGCTCTGGAGCGCCCCTCTGATCCAGGCGCCATATGTCTACACCACCCTCAAGGGACTCTGCGACTACGACTTTATGGAGGACGCGGCGGATATCGGCACCAACTGGCTGTCGATGGTCCAGGAACAGTACGCCAAAACCGGTGAACTGTGGGCCTGGTACAATGCATCGGACCGTAGCATCAACCATCCCGATGGTCTCCAGAACAGCCCTATGCTCAGCCTGACCGCCGGGGTTTTCGCAGAGGTCATCGATTGTCTGGGACTGGATTGAGAGGAGCGCGAGCACTTCACTCATGCCCATCATCATTGGTACCGCCGGCCACATCGATCATGGTAAATCCGCGCTTGTCAAAGCCCTGACCGGCACCGACCCCGACCGTCTTGCTGAGGAACAGGAACGCGGTATGACCATCGATCTCGGCTTCGCGTTCCTCAACCCGGAGATCGCATTCATCGACGTCCCCGGCCATGAAAAGTTCATCAAAAACATGGTGGCCGGAGCCAGCACCATCGATCTCGCCATTCTGGTAATCGCCGCGGACGATGGCGTCATGCCGCAAACCCGCGAACATCTCGATATCCTCTCCCTGTTAGGTGTGCAGCGTGGATTCATCGTCCTCACCAAAATCGACCTCGTGGACGCTGATCTGCGCCAACTGGTTCGGGAGGAGGTGCAGGAGACGGTCCAGGGATCCTTCCTGGAGGGCGCCCCGCTCTTTGAGGTTTCCACCGTCACCGGCGAGGGGCTGCCGGCCCTCCGTGAGGCCCTCATCGCCGCCGCTGGACACATGCCGGTGCAGCGGTCGCGCGGCAGCTTCTGGCTGCCCGTGGACCGTTCTTTTGTCATCAAGGGATTCGGCACAGTGGTCACCGGCACCCTGCTCTCGGGCACCGCCGCGACCGGGGATCTTCTTGAGCTTCTCCCCGCCGGACGCCCCGTAAAGATACGCGGCCTGCAGCAGCAGAACCAGAGCGTCGAACGGGTTACCAGCGGCTACCGTACCGCCATCAACCTCCAGAATGTCAGCCGGGAGGAGGTGAAGCGCGGCGATGTCCTGGCCACCCCGGGGCACTTCACTGCTTCGCGTCTCATGGATGCCCGCCTTCGCCTCCTTAAAAGTGCGCGCAAGGAAATGAGCCAGCGCACGCGGGTGCGGCTTCATATGGGCGCCCGTGAGATCATGGCCCGGGTCAGGCTGCTCGATGTCGAGTCGCTGGCGCCAGGCGACACCGCTCTGGTCCAGTTCATGCTCGAAGAACCGGCCGTCGCACGACGGCGCGAGCCCTTCGTCATCCGCCATTACTCTCCCGCTTACACCATCGGCGGCGGGATCATTCTCGAGGCCGAGGCACAGCCGCACCGTCGTTTCGATCGCAGCGCACTCGATCACATCCGCGCCCTTGAACATCCCGACCCCTTCGAAACAGTCTCCGCCGCCCTCCTGGCCGACCCCTTTCTCCCGCAAAGCGCCGCCGCTCTGGCCGCCCGCAGCGGAGTCGAGAGCGAGACCCTGAACCGCCTCCTGGACGAGGGGGTAACCCGTGGCGACCTGCTCACCAGCGGATCCGGCAGCAAGATACTCTATTGGCATCGGCAGGGGTTCGAACTGCTGCTGGAAAAGATCCTTGCGGTTCTCGAAGTCTTTCATCAACGCGAGCCTCTCCGGCCGGGGATGGGCAAGGCCGAACTGCGCACCCAGCTCGGCGGCAGCATCGCTCCCCGGCTCCTTGATGACGCCCTTGCAGCACTGGTTGCGCAAGGCTATGTGGCCGAGCAGTCGCAATGGGTCCGGCTGGAGGGGCATACCGTCCGCCTGGAGGGTGCCGATGAAGCGCTGGCAGGCCGCATCCAGGCGCTGATCGCAGCCCAGCCCTTCGCCCCGCCCGGAGAGGAGGAGATCGCCCGTACGCTGGCCGTCTCGGACACCCAGGTCCACCGCCTCCTCGGGGCGCTCCAGGGCATGGGTCGGATTGTACGCCTGGAGGGGGATCTCTACTTCACCATCACGGCTCTGGCGGACGCGGAGAGCAGACTGCTCGATTTCGCACAGCAGCGGGAGGAGATTTCGGTGGGTGAATTCCGCGAACTGCTGGGGACCTCGCGTAAATATGCGGTTCCCCTGCTCAACTGGTTCGACCAACAGGGCCGCACCGAACGCCTCGGCGATAACCGCCTTATCCACCGCTGATCCCGCCCATATTTTTGCCTTGCAAATCTATCAAAGATTATGTAAAGTAATAAAATTAGCCAACGGTCACCTCCATCATTACAGGCAAATGTCATGCAAATATCCGGACTCAAGTATGGAGCGCAGTTACTGGAGCTGGTCGAGTTCCCCTATGCGCCCTTCCTTACGGCCGACGCGACCAAGGAAGAGATTCAGACTCTCCTCGACCAGCATAAAAAGCTCGTCATCAAACCCTTCTTTAGCGGCGGGGTTGGCAAAAAGGGCAAAGCCGGCCTGGTGCGCATCGCCGACAATCTTCAGGATGCCCTGCAGGCGAAAAAGGAACTTTATTTCGCCACCCACCTGTACGGCGCTAAAACCGTTCAAGCCAGTGGTGTCACCTACGAAGCCTTCATCCCTTCCGAAATCGAGGTTTATTTCAGCATTACGGCCTCCACGATTCATCGCAAGCCCATCTTCACCATCAGCCCCTGGGGCGGCATCGACATCGAAGCCCTGCCGCCGGAGAAGAAAAAAGTCACCTGGATCGATCCCTTCATCGGCCTCAAATCCTTCGATATCACCAATGCCCTGGTCGACACGGGATGCCCTGAGCCCTACATCTCGCCTCTGGTCCAGAACCTCCCCAAGCTATGGGGGCTCTACGATAACTATGGCCTGACCACCCTGGAGATCAACCCGATCCGCATGACGTATCAGGACAATCGGCTGGTGCCGATGGCGTGCGACCTCAAGGCGGCCTTCGACCAGGATAATCCCGCCTGGAAACGCCTCGGTCTACCCAGCACCATCTTCCAGTCCGATATTACCCCCTTCGAGGCGGAGATCAATCAACTGCGCACCTATCAGGGGCAGAGTGACGTGCTCGAACTCAATCCCGCCGGCACGATCATCCCCTTCATGTATGGCGGCGGTGCCAATTCGGCGGCCACCGAAACCCTGGGAGCCTCGGCCATTTTCGCCTCCGATTTCGGCGGCAATCCGCCTTATGAAAAGATGTACGAGATCGCCCGCATCGTCTTCAAACACTGGCTCAAAAAGGCCAATGTGCTGCTCATCATCGGCGGCAAAGCCAACAACACCGATATTTACGTCACCTTCAAGGGCATCTTCGACGCCCTGCGCGACCATGTCGCTCTGCACGGCCGCCATCCCATCTATACGGTCGTCGGGCGCGGCGGCCCCAACTTGATCAAGGGGATGTTCTACGGCAAGGATATTCTCGACACCCTCAAACTCCCCTACAAGATGTTCGGCTACGACACCTCGATGATCCAGGTGCTCGAATACGCCAAGCGCATCGATCAATGGTGGGCCGAATCAGGCCGCAAAGAATACGAAAAGAAGAAGGTGTAACCAATGAGACAGCAGAAGACCAAACCCTTTCCCTATTTTGTCGGGGTCCACTCTCTAGAGGAGTTGGTCACCCGGGAGTCGCGGGTCTGCGTGATCAATATCCTCGGCAGCGAGAGCCGCAAGGTGACGCCGATTTCGCATGAATACAGTGGCGGCAACATCGTCGCCGGCGTTCAATACGGACGCAAGGGTGTGCTCGAGACCAAAATCGGCAACATTCCGGTCTACAGTAGCATTCGCGATGTTATCAACAGCGGCATCTTTTTTGATATAGGCGTGATCTATCTCCCCCCGACGGCGGTCAGCCAGGCGGTGGCGGAGCTGGTCACCTACAACGAGGCACTCAAGCGCATCGTCATCGTCACCGAAAAGGTGCCGACGCGCGATTCGCGCAACATCCGCTTCGTCTGCCAGGAGGCGGGGGTCGATGTCATCGGTGCCAACTGCCTCGGTGTCGCCAACGTCTGGGACCATGTCCGCGTCGGCGGGGCGCTCGCCGGCGACCATCCTGAAGAGGCCTTGCGCCAGGGCTCGGTGGCTATCCATTCCAACTCGGGCAATTTCACCACCACCATCGCCGAATACCTGCGCACCGCCGGATTCGGGCTTTCCACGGCGGTCAGTTCGGGGAAGGACATCTACATCCATTTCGCTTTGCCGGAATTTCTCTACGCCGCACAAAACGACCCCCGAACCAAGGCGATCGCCCTCTACGTCGAGCCGGGCGGCTATTATGAAAAACTGGCCCTCGACTGGATCAAAGAACGCCGTTTCGGCTTCAACAAGCCGGTGGTCGTCTGCGTCACCGGGCGCTGGAAGAAAAACATCCAGCGCAGTTGCGGACATGCTGGCGCCCTCGCCGGAGCAGGCGACGACGCCATCTCCAAGGAGGAGTGGTTCGATGACTATTTCGGCGTGCCCGCCTTCGACCCCCGTAAGCCGAGAGTGAGCAAGCGCGGCGTCCGCGTCGCCTCGATCCAGCATTTCCCCGAGGCGATGCGCGCAGTCTTCGCCGCCATCGACGAAGAACCCGATTTCGCAGCCAGCGGGGACCTCTCGCTCAAACTCTGGATCAGCGACAATTGGTTCAAGCTGCCCCCGGAACTGGATATACCGGTCGTCCAGGCGATGCCGCCCTACGACAATCAGATCCGCGAGATCAATCGCCAGGTCGGTGCCAACTATCTGCGTCAAAATATGGCCGACAAGTCAGGCGCCTCGCGCATGGATCCGAAGAGCCAGGTATCGGAATTGCACGGCAAGTCGATCCTCGAACTCTCCAGGTACTCCATGGAGGAGAACATCTATTTTGCCCTGGCCAAGGTGATGCCCGAACCGGCTGACATACCGACCATCAACATCATGCTCAACCTCTTCCTCAAGATGGACGAGAAACGTATGGATCTGGTCGATGTCGCCCGGGCCAATGGCTGTACGCCCAATGCCTATATCGGCTCGCAGATTGCCTTGATCGGCGATAAGCGCTTCCTCGCCCGGGCGCGCGAAGCGACGCGCATCCTCATCAACATGATTCGTGAATTCGAGATCGACGATCAGACTGCTGAATTTCCGGCGACTCTGGATATTTTTATCACCACCGAGTTGCTCATCAGCGAGCCCGTGCGCAAGACGCCGGTTTCGGAGCTCCTCCTTAAGGAGATCAAACGCTGCCCTAAAAAATCCTTTCCGATCCGCGTGTTACAGCATATCATCCATCTCGCCGAGACCAGGGGATTGGAGATCCGCGACAATTACGAATTCTTCCTCGGCGGCCTCGCCGTTGCGATGTTTTGGAAACCGATGCTCGAGAAGCGTATCAGTCGGCAGGTAGTGGAGGATGCGGTGACCTACTTTTACATCATCTCGCGCATCGTTGCCTATTCGGTCATCGATCGGCAGAACAACGCCAGCTGGCGCAATCTGATCGATGCCAAGGTGAGCAATCTGCGCAGCAGCTTCACCGAGAACGCCTTTGCCATTCTCTTTAACCGCAAGCCGGACGAGACCGAGCTTTTCGAATTCAAGGCCCTGATCGGATTGACCCTCACCAATGGTCCGGGCACCCTCTCGGCCAAAGGGGCGAAGGAGTCGGTCAGCGCCCGCAACCATATTGCCACCGCCTTTCTCGGATTCCTCACCAACACCGGACTCGCGCACGGCGGCAACGGCTTCGAAGCGGTCGAGTATCTGCTGCGGCACTTCGATGCCAGCCTGGCCGATCCCGGCGCCCCCGGACACGGACTGAATCTCCAGCAGATGGCCAACCAGGCCGCCCGCACCTACCGCGACTACAAAAAGAATGAAAAGGAGAGCGGTGAGCTGCAATACGCGCGCATCCCCTGCATCAACCATCCGGTTTTCAAGGGCAACGACATCAACATCGACCCTCGAGAGGAGTTCATCCGCGGTGAGTTCCGCAAACGGGGCATCACCAACGTCTTTCTCGACTTTTATCATCATCTGGTTGAGGAACTTTTCAATGAAGGGGCGACCAAGAACGTCTTTTGTGTCAACATCGATGCGGTCCTAGCCGTGATAATTCTCAAGCTGGTCTGGCGCGACCTACAGCAGGGCCGGATGACGGTCAAGATGGTGCAGGACCTCAGTTTCACGCAGTTTATCTACGGCAGGGCCATCGGCGTCGCCGCCGAGATCGCCGACCATCGCGACCGCGGTGCCGACATGGACTGCCGTACGCCCCAGGATCGGGTACAGTTCATTTTATAGGGGAAGAAGGATCAATCGAAAGGGGCTGAAACCATGGCAAGTCGTGTCGCGGTCATTAAAACCGATCCCCGTACGATCTTTTCCGATTACCACCGGCTCATGAATCTGGCCGGTTACCAAGAGACGCTGGACCGCACGGCGGAGACGGCCCTCAAGGTGAATATCTCCTGGCATTTTTTTTATCCGGGAAGTTCCACCACTCCCTGGCAGCTCGAAGGGGTGATTCGCTCGTTGCTGAGCGACGGCTTTACGCGCGACAAGATCCACGCTTGCCACAATCGCACCGTCGTCGTAGACGCCCACCTCGGCGAGCGGGAGAACAAACAACTCCACGTGGTTGAGACCTACGGTCTGCGCAACATCCATCTCTACGAGGATGAGGAGTGGATCGACATCCGCGAGGCCGTCGGCGACCTGACAGACGAATTTCTCTGCCTCAATCAGGTTTTCAGGAATGGCTTCATGATCCCCAAGCGGCTGATCGGCGAGAATATCATCCACCTGCCCACCGTCAAGACGCACATTTTTACGACCATAACGGGAGCAATGAAAAACGCCTTCGGCGGCCTGCTTAACGAGCGGCGGCACTGGACTCATCCGGTCATTCATGAGACGCTGGTCGATCTGTTGCGCGTCCAGAAAAGGATCCACAAGGGGATCTTTGCCGTGATGGACGGCACCTTCGCGGGCGATGGTCCCGGGCCGCGCTGTATGATGCCGCATGTCAAGAACATCCTGCTCGCCAGCTCGGATCAGGTGGCCATCGATGCCATCGCCGCCCGGTTGATGGGCATGGATCCGCTCGCGATCAAGTTCATCCGCCTCGCCCACGAAGCGGGTCTGGGATGTGGCGATCCGCATGAGATCGAGATCGTCGGCGATGAAGAGGCCGCTGGCGAAAACTGGCACTTTACGGGACCCTTTAAGAAAATGACCTTCGCCGCACGCATGCAGCACCGTATTTATTGGGGCCCCCTGAAGAAGCCGCTCGAATGGACCCTAAAAACCGTGCTCGCACCCTGGTCCTATATTGCCTCGGTGACCTACCATGACACCTTTTGGTACCCCCTCTTCGCCAAACGCAAGATGGCAGCAGCCCTCAGCTCACCGTGGGGACGGCTTTTCCGGAATTACGAGCAGCTGCATCCCACAGAAAAGGGATTCGAGACGATCGGCACGGAATCGGCCGCCCTCAAGCGCACCGGCTGGCGGGTGGCAGCGCGCTCTCTGCCGATTCTGGTCACCGCCATTCGTGAGGCGCCCGAGTTCTTTCAGCGCAGAAAACGGCGAAAAAAAATGTAACCTTTCCCCCGGCCGTTCGTAAAGAAAAGCAGACAAGCCAGCAGGCATTACACCAATCCATGAGGCTGCACGATGAAAGCACTCAATGTGACCCTGGGCCTGACTCTGCTCCTGGCGGTGGCGACGGGTTGTGATTCCTCGATCAACAAGAGCGTCTATGTTCAGGATGGCGAACGACGCGACGGCGGAATCAACACCGTCAATGGCAACATCACCATCGGCAACGACTGCATCATACGCGGTGATTGCCGCACGGTGAACGGATCGATTCGTGTCGGCCAGAATTCGCTGGTGCAGGGACTCCAGGTCGTCAATGGCGACATCGAGATCGGCCAAAACAGCAAGGCCCGCGATGATGTGACAACCGTGAACGGATCGATCACCCTCCATGTCGGTGCCAAAGCTGCAGGAGATCTGGCCTCCATCAATGGCAATCTGACGATGGATCATGCCATCGCGGAGCGGGATCTTTCGCTTTTCAATGGCAATGTCATGCTCGCCAATGCCTCCCTTGTCAAGGGCGATATCATCATCAAGGATTCCAAGCGCCATAGTTCGGCCCAGCAGTATATCACCATCCGTCTGGGGCCTGGTTCGGTGGTGGAAGGGGATATCCGAGTGCTCGAAAACGAGGTGAAGGTCAAGGTCTACCTGGGCAAGGATGCCCGTGTCGGCGGCGAGATCACCAACGCCGAGGTCATCCGAGAAACCTGATCGTTTCTCCTTAATGGGGCATAAAAAAGCCTGCCGTGTAATCACACGGCAGGCTTTTTTCTTACAGGGGCATCCTATTTGACGCGAAGGAATTCAATGCGCCGGTTTTTGGCGCGCCCTTCGGGTGTTTTGTTGTCCGCCAGAGGATAGCGCGCGCCAAAGCCGATCGCCGAAATGCGCTCGCCGGCCACCCCCTTCTGCATCAGGTAGCGGCGCACCGCCTCGGCGCGGCGTTCGGAGAGCAACTGATTGGCCGCGGCCTTGCCGA
Organism: bacterium; assembly: GCA_035419245.1. Lineage (NCBI taxonomy): Bacteria > bacterium. The sequence goes on from DAOLSP010000014.1 coordinate 92,109, forward strand.
CATTATCGGTGAAACCACGGATCTCTACGATGGCTGTGGGTTCGAGCAGCAGGGAATTGGCCACCTCGTCCAGGACCGGCAGAGATTCCGGAGTCAAATCCGCTTTACCGGAGGCGAAATTGACACCCTGGAGCACCAGGCCGGCACTGCTATTCTCCTGCGGTGCAAGCTGGGGATCATCTGGGCAACCGTCCTCATCCTGGTAGCCATTTTTAGTTTCGGGATCGCGCGGGCACTGATCGCGCTCATCGGGAATGCCGTCGCCGTCGATGTCTGAATCAGGGCAGCCGTCTTCATCCATATACCCGTTGATGGTCTCCGGTTGGTCGGGACATTTGTCGACGAGGTCAACGATGAGGTCTCCGTCGTTATCGATGTCCGGGCAACCATTCGCATCCTCAAAGCCGTCGAGATCTTCTGCCTTCTCGGGACAGGCATCGAGGGCATCGACAATCCCGTCCTGATCGTTATCCGCATCCGGGCATCCATCCTCGTCCTCAAAATGGTCAAAATCTTCGGCTGCATTGGCGCACAGGTCCTGGACGTCGGGGATGCCATCCTGGTCGTTGTCCAGATCCGGCACACCATCGGCATCCTCAAAACCGTCGAGGTCCTCGGGAGCGAGGGGCGCCAGATCGGCCTTGTCCGGAATCCCGTCGTTATCGTTATCAAGATCCGGCGCGCCATCCAGATCCTGAAAGCCGTCAAAATCCTCGGGATGGAGCGGATCCGCATCCAGTTTATCGATATAGCCGTCGCGGTCGCGGTCGCTCTGATAACGGATGTACCAGGTCAGCGTGGCCATCCCCTCGAGGATCTGGGCGTTGATATCCTCCTGGCCGACGTTATCGCGGCGGAGATGGAGCAGGCTGGTGAAGCGCACCGCCAGATCCAGGGAGAGTCCTGAATGAAGGTAGAACTCGGCGCCGACCCCTTCATAGAGCATCCCGTTCTTGCGCCAACCGCTGACGCGCTCCCCCCAGCGCCAGTAATGATCCCGCCAGAAGGTCACCTTTTCACCGGTCAGGTAGCGCAGATCCCAGAACAGCACGCCCGTGCCGACAGCAAGATAGGGTTTGACGGTGCCAATCTTATTAGGGGTGATCCGGGCACCCAGATTCCAGGGGAAAATGAAGGTGCGATGCATGTCATCCGGATCTTTGCGGTAATGCGAACCCTCGCGGCTGGGCTTGAAGCTGCCATAGCCCAGGTGAGTTTCAAGCTGAAGATGGCGGTTCAGACCGTAGCGAACACTCAGGCCGCTGACCGTGCCGGCCGCAGCACGATCGGGAATATCACCGAGGAACTTAACGACGCCGGTTTGCAGGGAGAAACCCAGACCGGAATCCCAGATCTGCGCCCGCAGTGCCAGTGGCGAAAGGAAGATCAACCACCAGGCAGCACGAAAGTGTGAATGCATGCCAAACCCCGTTGCGGTTTTGAGAGAGAGTGGAGTCGTGTTTATCGTACATACGGAAAAGAAGAGTGGATGCGTAAACGGTAAGGATGGCCGCCGCAGGGAACGTAACCGTGCGGGTTATCATCAGCGGGGAAAAATTCGCTTGCACCTGAGACCTGAATCGCCTATTTTATCGCATACCATCTATGCCCTTTCTGGAGTCCATCATGACCACGACTGTAACCCTCCTCCTCCTGGCAGCCATCGGCCTTCTTGGTTATGGATACATCCGCCGATACCGGCACAAACCGCACTCTATTGAAGACAAACTTATGCTGGTCGCCGTCCGCCGGCGAAGCGTGGGTTTGCAGCGCAGCATGGAAATGACACGCGAGGAGCATAGCGAGATCAACAACCTGCTGGAAAGAAAGTGGCGGATCCTGCACGAACGCTGGATTGGTGCAGGCGCTTACTATCTCAGCGGCTTTGTCAGCGATGCGGCGGGCTTGCCCGCACCCGACGATCATGACTGGCGGATCATGCTGCTCTACGGGTTGAGCGATTATGCCATGTTCCGCCGTTGCGTCGATGTGCTCGAAGGGGAGAGCAACAACCTGTTGCGCCATCACCTCGAGATTCGTTTGGTCGCCGGTGAATCGATGGTCCAGGTTCATAACAAGCTGAAGCGCATCCTTTAAACAGGCTGAACCCAGCCAGCCCGGGGCACTCCGCCGGCTGGACCGTGTCAGCCGTTCTTCTTTCCAAAAAGTTGATCCAGCCGGCGCCGGGCTTCCTCCGCTTTTGAAACCGCTGTCGACGGCGCAGCGCCGGCCTCGAAATACTCGCAGTAATTCCCCATCTCCTTCTCCTGCACCCACTCCGCCTGGGGCTCACGGCAGCCATGGTAGGCCAGGGCGTCAAAAAAGCGGCAGTTGCGGCAACAGTGGAGATAGCTGCTGCATCGCGGGCAGAGCTGCTGGCGGCCGGGCTTGCCCTCAACGGCAAGCTCGGTTTGGCACTTGTAGCAGATCATCGGTCATCTCTCCCAGTGAATCGTACCACGGGTTGCCTCTACCGCCGCGGTGCGGAAGGCCTCCGCCTCCTGCAGGCGCAAGGCCAGGCGCATGGTCACCTCCCCCCCGTACACGACCTCCTCGATGATTGCACCATGCTGTTCTATCAGCCGCATCACCGCGCTGAGATGGTCGTAACCGACTGTGAACCGGCAGCTCCGGGTACGCCAGATGGTCTGGACAGTGCAGGCATCGAGAACGCGGGCGGCGCAGTCGCTGTAGGCGTGAACGAGTCCACCGACGCCGAGCTTGGTGCCGCCGAAATAGCGGACCACTACGACGATGAGGTTGGTGAGATCGCGGCCGGTGATGGCCTGGAGGAGGGGTTTGCCGGCGGTGCCGGGGGGCTCGCCGTCGTCGGAGAAGCGGCTGTTCTCCCCGGCGCTGTCGCCCAGGCGCCAGGCATAGCAGTGATGGGTGGCGTCGAAGTAGCGCCGGCGAAGTTCGTCGAGGAAGGCCTCTGCCTCCTGCCGCCCGCTGATGGGTGCAGCGAATCCAAGAAAACGGGAGCCTTTGATCTTAAGCGCGGCCTCAGCCGCGCCCGCAATGGTCTTGTAAGAGTCCTGGCTCATGTCCTGTCCGGCGCCCGGTGGACCCTCCGGAGGGATTACTGCCCGCTGGCGCTCTCCTTGATGACGTGGCGCGCGATCACCCCGCGCTGAATCTGGTTGGTGCCCTCGTAGATCTGTGTGATCTTGGCATCGCGCATGTATTTTTCGATCGGATAATCCTTCATGTAGCCGTATCCGCCAAAGATCTGGACGGCATCGGTGGTGACGCGCATGGCGACATCGCCGGCGAAGACCTTGCACATGGCTGATTCACGGCCGAAATCTTTTTCGCCGCTGTCGATCATGCGGGCGGTCCCATAGACAAGAGCGCGCGCCGCCTCAATCTCGGTGGCCATATCGGCGAGCATGAACTGAATCGCCTGAAAGCTGCTGATGCTCTGGCCGAACTGTTGCCGGGTGCGGGCGTAGCGCACCGCATGGTCCAGCGCTCCCTGAGCGATGCCGACGGCCTGAGCCGCCACACCGGGCCGGGAGCGGTCGAGCGTCTTCATGGCGATAGGGAAACCCATCCCCTCTTTGCCGAGGAGATTCTCTTTGGGGACGCGGCACTCCTGAAAGACCACCTCGCAAGTGGCGGAGGCGCGGATGCCCATCTTGTCCTCTTTCTTGCCGAAGATCAACCCCGGCGTGCCCTCTTCGACCACAAAGGCGGTGGCACCGCGGGCGCCGCGCGCGGGATCGGTATTGGCGATGACCGTGTAAAAGCGCGCGACGCCGCCGTTGGTGATAAAATGCTTGGTGCCGTTGAGGATGTAGGCATCGCCGTCCAGCCGCGCGGTCGTCTGGATCGCACCGGCATCCGAGCCGGCCTCCGGCTCGGTCAGGCAGAATGCAGCCAAGCCCTCGCCGCTGGCGAGTACCGGGAGAAACTTGCGTTGCTGTTCCTCGCTGCCGGCAATGAGGATCGGGAACGTGCCCAGCGCGGTTCCGGCTAGGGCCAGGGCAATGCCGCCGCACGCCCGGGAAAACTCTTCGGTCACCAGTGCCATTTCTGTGATGCCGCCGCCCATGCCTTCATAGGCTTCGGGGATCCACAACCGGAAAAAATCCATCCGCGCCATCTCCTTGACGATCGGCCAGGGGAATTCAGCGCTCTGGTCATATTGGGCAGCCGCCGGAGCAATCGTGCCCCGGGCGAATTCCCGGGCCAGCTGCTGCAGCGCCTGCTGCATCTCGGTCAAATAATAGTTCATCATGCCGGGCCTTTCTCTCGTTTCTGGTACAGCAGCGTCAGGGCTTCTTCAGCTGCATGCTGTTCCGCTACTTTTTTTGAGGAACCGGTGCCGGATCCGAATTTACTCCCATTGATATAGACGCCCACTGTAAAGATCTTGTTATGATCGGGTCCCTCTTCATTCTCGACCATATAGACCGGTCCGGTCTTGCTCTCTCGCTGGCAGTATTCCAGCAGCAGACTCTTGAAATTCTTGTACTGGGTCTCTTCGAGCAGGGAGGAAAGGCCGGTAATGATATGTTTATGGATCATCTTGCGGGCGGGTTCGAGGCCGCCGTCCAGGTACATGGCGCCGATCACCGCCTCGACGGCATCTGCGAGGATGGAATCGCGCGATCTGCCGCCGGCGCGCTCTTCCGAGTCGTTGAGAAGGATGAATTTGCCCAGGTTGAATTCATGGGCGACCCGGCTGAGATTCACCCGGTTGACGAGGAGCGACTTGTAATTGGTCAGCACCCCCTCCTCTTCGTCGGGGAAATCGCTATAAAGAGTCTCCGTTACAACCAGCCCGAGGACCGAATCGCCAAGCAACTCGAGGCGTTCATTCGACTGCAGGCGGTCCTCGCCGGTCTGCACCAGGTAGGAACGGTGCTTAAGCGCCTGGATCAGCAGGGTCAGATCATGAAAACGGTAATTAATCAGCACCATCAGCTCGTCCAATTGAGGTGGTTTGGCCGATGAGCGCGGTTCAATGAGTCTTGAGAGGGTCTTTCTCAGCCAGTTCATGGTAGCTTTCATAATTCCGGTTCTGTGAGGGTGCCCTGCGCTGTTCGGGGGGAGATATACAGAGCCCGTTCTATTCCTGAAATTTCTTGAAGAGCAAAGTGACGTTGTGCCCGCCGAAGCCGAACGAGTTGGAAAGAACCACCTCCACCCGGCGCGCTAAGGCCTGATGAGGCACATAATTGAGGTCGCACTCGGGATCAGGCGTCTCGAGATTGGCAGTCGGGTGGATGAGCTGCTTCTGGATGGTCATGATCGCGGCAACGGCTTCGACTGCTCCCGAGGCGCCGAGCAGATGTCCCAACATCGATTTGGAGGAGCTGATTGCCAGAGTACGGGCATGCTCCTTGAAGACCTGTTTGATCGCCAGGGTTTCGATTTTGTCGTTGAGGGGCGTGGAGGTGCCGTGCGCGTTGATGTAATCCACTGCCTCGGGGGGCACTCCGGCGTTGTCCAGGGCGAGGCGCATGGAACGTATAGCTCCGTCGCCGAGGGGATCGGGCGCGGTGATATGATTGGCATCGGCGCTGAAGCCGTAGCCGCCGATCTCGGCATAAATTTTGGCGCCGCGGCGTTTGGCATGCTCCAGTTCCTCGAGCAGTAGCACCGCACCGCCCTCGCCCATGACGAAGCCGTCACGGTGGAGATCGAAGGGCCGGCTGGCGCGCTCGGGCTCGTCGTTGCGGGTTGACATGGCGCGCAGTGCGTTGAATCCCGCCACGCCGATCGGATTGATCGGAGCCTCAGAACCGCCGCAAAGGATGCAGGTCGCTTCGCCGTTGCGGATATGATTGCAGGAAAGGCCGATGGCATGAGCCGCGGAGGCACAGGCCGAAACAGTCGTATAGTTAATTCCCTTGAGGCCATAGAGGATGGAGATCAGCCCGGGAGCCATGTCGGGGATGAGCATGGGGATGAGGAACGGGCTGATCCGCCCGGGGCCGCGGTCGAAGAGCACCTTGCACTCCCTTTGAAAGACCTGCATGCCGCCGATGCCCGAACCGAGGACGACACCGAAGCGCTCGCGGTCCACCCGTTCCAGATCGATGCCCGCATCCTTGAGCGCCTGCGATGCCGGGATCACCGCCAGATGGGTGAACCGGTCCATCCGCCGGGCTTCCTTGGGCTCGATATAATCGGTGATCGTCAGATCCTTGATTTCACCGGCGATACGGGTATCAAATCCGGCAGAATCGAAGGCCTCATAACGCGAAATGCCGCTCTTGCCGGCGAGGAGATTGGCGAACATTTGCTCCGGTGAATGCCCAAGGGGCGATACCACCCCCATACCTGTAACGACGACTCTCAGTCCTGACATAACGAACCTCAACAAGCCATTAGGGTTCAGCCTTTGCTGGCGAAAGGGTACAGAAAGGGGCAACTTGCCGTTGCCCCTTTCTGGTTGTTATTTGCCCATTTTCTCATTGAGATACTTGAGCGCATCTCCGACAGAGGCCAGTTTTTCAGCCTCCTCATCGGGGATTTCGATGCCAAACTCCTCTTCAAACGCCATAACCAGTTCGACGGTATCGAGCGAGTCGGCGCCCAGGTCATCAATGAAAGAGGCTTCAGGGACGACTTCCTTGGCATCAACACCCAGCTGCTGGACGATGATCTCTTTAACGCGGTCTTCAATAGCCATTGTTTTTTCCTCCATGGATACGGTGCTACAACCTTGTGATTGACGTGAGTGATTCTGATTACTGAACGCTGCTTGTATGCTTGCCCCGCGGAATTACATCACCATTCCGCCGTCGACGTGCACCACCTGCCCGGTAACATAATCGGCGAGGGGGCTGGCCAGAAAAAGGACGATATCCGCGACGTCGCCAGCGGAGCCGGACCGTTTGAGCGGGATGAGGGTGAGAAAAGCCTCCTTGGCCGCTGGCGGTAGATCCTTGGTCATATCGGTCTCGATATAGCCGGGTGCCACGGCATTGACCTGAATATTGCGCCCGCCCAGTTCTTTGGCCGCGGACTTGGTGAGGCCGATCACGCCGGCCTTTGAGGCGGCATAATTGGCCTGGCCGGCATTGCCCATCACGCCGACGACGGAAGCGATGTTGATGATCTTGCCGGCGCGCTGCTTCATCATCACCTTGCAGGCGGCCTTGACGCCGTTGAAAGTGCCCTTGAGATTGACCGCAAGGACGCTATCCCATTGGGCCTCATCCATGCGCACCAGCAAGGCATCGCGGGTGATACCGGCGTTATTGACAAAAATATCGAGTCGCCCCCATGCGGCCATGGCCTCCTCGACCAGGGCTTCAGCATCAGCCCATTTGCTGATGTCGCTGCGGATGGCCAGACTCCTGCAGCCCAAAGCGGCCACCTCAGCCGCTGTGGCTTCTGCGCCGACCAGGTCGATATCGGAGACTGCGACGTCCGCTCCAGCCGCCGCCAAACGCAGGACGATGGCCTTGCCGATGCCCCTGGCGCCACCGGTAACGATAGCCGTTTTGCCATGCAAATCGATCAAGGTTTTCTCCTCAGATAAAGCGATCCATATCCTTCAGACTGCCGACTGAATGAACCACCGCATCGGGCGCGATCTTTTTAATAAGTCCGGCAAGGACCCGCCCCGGCCCGATCTCGACGAACTCCTCCGCTCCGTCCGCGATCATCCGCTCCACCTCCGCTGCCCAAAGGACAGAGCGGGTGAGTTGCTCTTCGAGGAGACGGCGAATTTCCGCTGCATCCCGGCAGGCCTCCGCGGTGACATTGCTGTAAACCGGCACAGACGGTTGATTGAAGGGCGCTGCGGCGAGCGCCAACGCCAGTTCGTCGCGCGCCGGCGCCATCAGGGGCGAATGAAACGCTCCGCTCACCGCCAGCGGAATGGTTCGCCGTGCTCCGGCGGCAAGGGCCAGCGCCATGGCTTTCTCGACACCGGCTCGGCTCCCGGAGATTACCATCTGTCCCGGTGAGTTGAAATTGGCGATCGCAACCACCCCGGCTGCCGCAGCCGATTCGCATATCGCAGCAAGTTGCTGAAAATCAAGACCCAGGATTGCAGCCATCATCCCCGGCTGCAGCGCCGCCGCCCGGTTCATCGCCTCCGCGCGCACCTGCACCAGTCTCAACCCCGCCGCAAAATCGAGCGAACCGGCAGCCGCATGCGCTGTGAATTCACCCAGACTGTGGCCGGCCGTCATTTGTGGGGCAACGCCACGCGCCCGCAGCAGCTGCTGCAGTGCAAATCCGTGAACATATAATGCGGGCTGGGTGATGCGTGTCAGGCGAAGCTCCTCCTCCGGGCCCGAGAAGCTGATCTGCGCCAGATCGAAGCCCAGCAGCACACCCGCCTCTTCGTAAAGCGCGCGGACGGCGCCCTCCGACTCGAAGAGATCCCGGCCCATCCCTACCTCCTGGGAGCCCTGGCCGGGAAAGACAAAAGCCCTTTTGCCCACTCAGAACCTCACCAGCGCGGATGCCCAGGTGAATCCGGAACCGAAGGCGACCATCAGGGCCAGGCCGCCTGGCTGGAGGCGGCCCGTCCGGCGCGCTTCTTCAAGGGCGATCGGGATCGAGGCGGCTGAGGTGTTCCCATACTGATCGATGTTGACGAAAACCCGTTCAGGCGGGATATTGACCCGCTTGGCAGTCGCGTCGATAATGCGCAGATTGGCCTGGTGCGGGATCAGCAGGTCGATATCCGAACCGTCCAAACCGTTGCGCTGAAGAATGGTCTCTGCGGCGTCGCCCATGGCGGTAACCGCCTGTTTGAAGACCTCGCGGCCTTCCATTTTGATGAACTGATCACGCCGGTCGACCGATTCATGGCTGGGAGGAATCTTGGTGCCCAGTCCGTCGATGCGCAGGAGGTGACCGAAACGCCCGTCGCTCCTGAGATAGGTATCGATCACACCACGCATGCCATCTGAGGGCTGCAGTAAGACCGCTCCGGCGCCATCGCCGAAAAGCACGGCGGTCGTACGGTCCTGATAGTCGGTAACCCGCGAAAGCGTCTCGCCGCCGATAACCAGAACCGTCCGGGCGCGGCCCAGAGCGATCATGGCATCCGCCCAGGAAAGGGCATAAAGAAAACCCGAACAAGCGGCAGCAATATCCAAGGCAGAAGCATTTCTAGCGCCAAGTTTTTCCTGGACGATGCACGCTGTGGAAGGGAACGCCATATCTCCCGTCACGGTCGCGACGCAGATCAGGTCAACCGTATCAACGGCGAGGCCCGCATCAGCGAGGGCGTTACGGCCCGCTTCGGCGCACAGATCGGAGGTGTAGCGTCCCTCCTCGATGATGTGGCGTTTTTCGATGCCGGTGCGTTCGCGGATCCATGCATCGCTGGTGTCGATCATGCGCTCCAAGTCGGCGTTGGTGAGCACATTGGCGGGTATGGCCACACCCATGCCGGCAATCATGGAATAGGGGGGGTTTTTCAAAGGCGGTATTCCTCTCGAGCCATGTTAGACCGGTAAGGCCGAAGTGGTCTATACCCGCAAATTGCGACACACAGTTAAGCCGCATGATTTGATTGT